>JBDTWO010000031.1:0-33323 GCA_040006635.1 Chloroflexota bacterium | reverse complement strand
TGGCGTAACAATCGGCGCGCACATGCTCGATATCATACGGACCCGCCGAGTGCGTAGTGGCGCGGGTCATCACCTTTTCACCGAGCGACGCATACGCGCCCGTATCGCCATACAGTTCCGACTCACACGCAACGATGCGTCCATTTTTCTTCGCGCCAATCTTGACTCGAATTTGTGTGGCATGTCGCTTCGGATGCACAAGTAAACTTTCGTGTCTGTCAAAGAGCAACTTCACAGGTCGCTTCGTCACGTCCGCCAGCATCGCCACATGGATCTGCCCCATCACATCTTCCTTGCCGCCGAAGCCGCCGCCCATCAACTGCCCCACAATGCGCACGCGCGACTCATCCCAACCCATCGCGCGCGCCACCTGCGTCCGATCCTGATACGGAATTTGCGAGCCGCAATAAATTTCCATGCGCCCATCCGCCAGCGGCACACCGATACTGCATTCAGGTTCGATGAACGCATGGTCGGTGATCGCCGTGTGGAACGTGTGCTCCAAAATCACATCCGACCCCGCGAAGCCCTGCTCCATATCGCCCTTGCGCACCTTGATGTGCTTGAGCAAATTTCCTTTTTCATGGATTTGTGGGACGCCTTCCTGCCGTGCCTGCACTGCATTTGTGATTACAGGCTGGAGGTCGAACTCCGCTTCAATCAAAGCTGACGCCTGCTCGGCAATCTCAGACGTTTCCGCCGCTACAAGCGCGATCGCATCCCCCACATATCTGACGCGTTCTCCTACACCGACCAGCACGGGCCAGTCATAAATGACCAGTCCATGATTGTGTTCGCCGGGAATATCTTCAGCGGTTAAAACCGCTACTACGCCTTTCAATTCTTTTGCTTTTGAAATATCAAGTTTGGTTAAGAACCCATGCGGAATCATCGCACGCTTGGCTTTGGCAAACAACATGCCATCGAACACCAGATCATCGGTGTATATCGCCGTGCCAATGACTTTATCCACGCCATCGTGACGCTTGTGCGAATGACCGACGGAAGCATGTTGGTGAATTGAGTCAGGAATATGAGTCGGCTTCTTGACAGGCTCACCCGTCCGCAAAGATTCCGCCGCCGCGAGAATCGAATTCTCAATCGTCGGATACCCCGCACAACGACACAGCGTATCCTTCAACGCAAAACGAATCTCATCACTTGTTGGATTCGGATTCCGCTCAAGCAACGCATACGCCGTCATGATCTGCCCAGGGATGCAAAACCCACACTGCACCGCGCCATGCTCCACAAAGGCTTCTTGAAGAGGGTGGAGTCCCCCTCTCCCCGCGGGAGAGGGGCTAGGGGTGAGGGCGGCATCTGAACCGCGAAGCTCGCTAAGGTCGCTAAGATTTTTTTCTTTTTCCCTAGCGTTCTTCGCGCTCTTAGCGGTAAATTCATTCGCCAATCCTTCAATCGTCACAATCGTCTTTCCATCCGCACGCTCGGCGGGATAGATGCACGAGACCACCGGCTCGCCATCCACAAGGACAGTGCACGCCCCGCACTCGGCTTCGTCACAGCCGATCTTTGTCCCCGTGAGGCGAAGTCTATCGCGCAAGAGAGACGAAAGCGTTTCATTGGATTTAGCTTCCAGTACATGTTGAATGCCGTTTACGGTAAGGGAGATTTGATTGGTCATTTTATTTTCCTAAAAGGTTTGAACCACGGAGACACTGAGACACGGAGTTTTTTTAAAGTCTCGTGCTTTGTTCGGTTATAGAACTCGGCGATAGATGCCGTCTTTGAGAACAGGGACATTGAAATTAAGAAGTAGACCAACACGAATCCCTGTGAGTTTCATATAAGTCAATAATTGCGCCTCATGGACAGGGATTACTCGTTCCACAGCTTTCAATTCGACAATTACGCGTTTTTCATAAACAAGATCGATCTGATAGCCAGCATCTAAATCAATTCCTTTGTAATTGAGCGGTAAATCTACAAGCCGCTCAAATGGAATATTTCGCAATGCGCTTTCATGCTCCATGCACACTTGATAAGCCGATTCAAGTAACCCAGGTCCAAGCACTTTATGGACTTCAATCGCCGCGCCGATGATCTTATCGGTCAAGTCTTTTTCCAATAGCGATTGATTATTTTTATTCTGAGGAACAGGAAAGTTGCGTTGCATACATCATCCTTTCATCTTTAACCACTGAGACACTGAAGCACGGGGAAAACTTTTAAAGAATCTCAGTGTCTCCGTGTCTCAGTGGTTAGCCAGCTCTTATCCATGCGGACTCGAGGGTGTCTTTGAACAACGTTACAACCAAATGCTGACGATAATTCGAGCTGGCACGGCGGGCGCTGGTACGGAATTGAGCTTGAGTGAGCAAGGCTTCGACGGCAGATTCAAATTTTGCTTCGTTGAGGGATTGTCCGCGCAAAGAGTCTTCGGCTTGTGTGGCGCGGAAGGGCGTCCCGCCGCCGGGACCGATGGCGATGCGAATATCTTTGATGCTGTCATTCTCACGTTCAAGCCAGACAGCGCAATTCAAAATCGGAAGTGCAACGCCTTGCGGTCGCATGATTCTTTGGAAGCAGGAGGCTTGTTGGGAATTGGTAAGTGGTAAATAAAAACCGACTAATAACTCTTCGCCGTGTTTGAGGGAGGATTTGCCGGGTCCGAGGAATAGTTCTTTGAAGGGGATTCTGCGTGTGCCTGATGCGCTGGCTATTTCTGCAATTGCGTTTAGTGCCAGCAAAGCAATCGTCCCATCGGCGGCGGGAAGGGCGTGAGCGACGTTGCCTCCAAGGGTCGCCACGTTACGGACTTGCGGTCCGGCGATCAGGTCACAGGCTTCGACCAAGGCTTGGGCGTGATGGGCAACTTCGGGCGTAGTCGCGACGCGATTGACTGAGACGGAGGCGCCGATGAAGAGCTCATCCCCAGTTATCTCGAGGCGAGTCATCTCGGCGATCGAAGTCACATCCACTAATGTTTGAACGGGCGCATGCCGACCTTGTTCAAGGTCCAGCAACAGATCGGTTCCCCCTGCAATGGGCAGCAACGGACGCGGCGCATTGGCGAACGCGTCCATGGCTTCGGTTAAATTTTTGGGTCGAATGTAATTCTGCCAAAGGTTCATGGTGGTGCCTTCTTTCTGGACGGCGGCACTTTTCGATGGGGTTACCCAACGCCGTTGATGACCAACATCAACGACCACCGAACCGATGGAATGATTTTATTTGCCGCGTTCACCGCGAATATACGGCTCGCCCAACGCCGCAGGCGCACCGAGCCGTTTACGCATGGCTTCACGCGAACCGATCACCAACACAATGACCGTGAAGGCATATGGCAGCATTTGCAAAAAGAAACCAAGATAGGAGTTGTAATAGAACGGGTTGTTGAAACCCAACAGTGTCAGCGGACCTTGAATATCGAGGATCAGACGGCGCAACGCGCCGAACGCATAAGAACCAAACGCCGCGCGGACGGGGTCCCACTGCGCAAAGATGACGAGTCCCACTGCGATCCAACCCTGACCGCCCGTGGTCAATTCACTGAACCAACCAGGTGCCACGGCAAGACTGATCGTTGCACCGCCCAGACCCGCCAGCAAGCCGCCGACGAAAACATACAGATACCGTGTGCGATAGACATTGATGCCAAGCGCATCTGCGGCGGAGGGATACTCACCCACCGCGCGTAAATGCAGACCGGGGCGTGTACGATTGATGTAGTACCATGCCAATGGCGTGAGGATATATCCGATATACACCAGGACACTTTGATTCCTGAAAAAAATGGGACCGATGACCGGGATCAACGAAAGCACTGGAACCGAGAAGGACGGCATCAACGAAACCGTACCAGATTTACTGAGACCTTCACCCAAGACCAGGCTGAGACCCGTGCCGAGAAAAGTGAGCGCCAGTCCACTGACAACTTGATCCGCATGCAGCTGAATGGCAATGAACGCGTGGATCTGACTGACCACACCCGCAAAGAGCATGGCGAGTAAAACACCCAGCCAGGGATTGCCGGTCTTGACCGCCACACTGTACCCGGTCATGGCACCGATGAGCATCATACCTTCCACACCCAGGTTCATAACGCCCGAGCGTTCGGCGAGTATTTCACCAATGGTGGCAAAGAGCAGAACCGTTCCGCTTGCAACCCCAGCCTGCAAGATGATGATGAAATCCATTGATCTATTCCTCCACCCGCACGATACGGACACGATACTTTAATAAGAAATCACTAGCGATCAGACACACCAGAATAATGCCCTGGATCATCTTCGGCACACCCGAAGGCTGGATCTCGCGTCCCGCCAAAATCAGCGCACCAAATAAGACTGCCACAATAATGATCACCAAGGGATTCAACTTTGCCAACCAGGCAACAATGATACCTGTGAAACCATAGCCTGAGGCAATGGGTGAAGTTTGTAGGCGATGCACAACTCCAGCCACTTCACTCATCCCGCCGAGACCGGCGAGGGCGCCAGAGAGCATCATCACCAGCACTGTATTCCGCACGATGCTAATGCCGGCATATTGCGCGGCCTGCGGATTATCGCCGATGAGTCGAATCTCATATCCCCAACGGCTGCGATAGACGATCAGCCACAAAACGATCGCAGCGATGACACCCAGCAACAAACCGGCATGCGTGGTAAGTCCGCGGAAGATCGGGAAGGTCTTGGCATAATCAAGCAAACGCGGCAGCGCAGCATTATCCGGAAACTTCGTGCTCATTTGGAATCCACCCTCGCTCCACACAGCAAACACCCAATAGTTCACCCACGAGACCGCAATGTAATTCAACATCAAGGTACTGATGATCTCATTCACATTGAACTTGGCTTTGAGATAACCCGGGATGAAGCCCCACAAAGCCCCGGCTGCCATACCCGCCAGCACCATCACAAATATAAATAACCAGCGCGGTGTTTCGGCTTGCAGCATCGGTGCCAGCACCACGGCACTCGCACCCCACGCGCCCATGATGAACTGACCCTCGGCACCGATGTTCCACAACTTCATGCGGAACGCCACCGAACAAGCCAGGGCGGTCAAAATGATCGGCGTGGCTTTCACGATCGTATCAGATAGAACGCCAATGTCACCAAACGAGGCTTCCACAATATGCGCGTACGATTTCAACGCATCCCCGCCCGCCACCGAGATCAAAATGCCGCCCAGGATCAACGCCACCAAGATCGCGCCCAAAGAGACTGCCAGCGGAAACCAGCCCGGCGGCACTTCCAAACGCGGTTCGACCTGCACGCGATACTTAGATCGTTTCTTTAATGCCGATGTGGATTCACTCATGTGCAGCGACTCCTTCTTTTTGGATTTGCTCCAACGGTGTGCCGGTCATCATCAACCCGATCGCCTCAACCTGACTTTGGTCTGCTTCGGTTGCATTAACCTTGATCTCACCCATGATCTTACCTTCATAGATCACATACACACGGTCGCTCAATGCCAGCAGTTCTTCCAACTCTTCCGAAATCAACAACACCCCCGCGCCCGCGCTACGCTGAGTCAACAACAAGCGATGGACACCTTCGATCGCGCCCACATCCAGCCCACGGGTCGGTTGAACCGCCACCATGAAGTTGGGATGTCCTGAAATTTCGCGCGCCAGGATCACACGTTGTAAATTTCCACCAGACAAAAGTCGCACCGGCGTGTTATCCACATTCGGCACGATGATGTCATAGGCAGCTTTGAGTTCGTTCGCAAATTTACTTGCCGCGGTCATATCCAACATACCCCGGTTCGAGATCGGCGTCTTGCGATAATTTTTCATGATCACATTATCGGTCACACTGAGGTTGGGCGCCGAACCGACATGGTTACGGTCCTCCGGCACATACGACATGCCATGCTGAATCCCAAATAACGTATCGCGGTTGCTAACCTTGTCGCCATTCAAGCTCACTTCACCTTTTACACACTGACGCAGCCCCGTGATGATCTGCGATAGTTCGTTTTGTCCATTACCCGCCACGCCCGCCACACCGACAATTTCGCCCTCGTGCACGTTGAGTGAAAGTCCGCGCAAGGCATGCAAGCCTTTATCGTTCTCGGCGTACACATCTTTCACATCCAGGATCAACTTGCCGGGCGTAACCGGTTTCTTATCGACGAAGAACACCACATCGCGCCCCACCATCAAACGCGCCAGTTCCTGCCGTGTCACACCTTTTGATTCAACGCCAGATGCAGTTGACACACCCCGCCGCAACACACTGACCCGGTCTGCGATCGCAGTCACTTCTTGAAGTTTATGACTAATGAAAATTACCGACTTGCCCTGCGCCACCATCGCGCGCAAGGTCTCGAACAAGCCATCGATCTCGGTGGGAGCCAAGACCGCGGTCGGCTCATCCATCACCAACACATGTGCGCCACGATATAACATCTTCAATAATTCCACACGCTGCTGCTCCCCCACTGATAACTGCCAGATCTTGGCGCGCGGATCAACCTTTAAACCAAAACGCTCACCCAACTCTGCGATCTTCGCATCGTATTCGGATAAGCGCATAAAGAAGCGTGGTTCATCGAGCCCGAGCAGCACGTTCTCGGTGACGGTTTGGGAGGGCACCAACATAAAATGCTGATGCACCATGCCGATCCCCGCTTGAATGGCATCCCGCGGCGATGAAAAATCGACGGGCTTGCCGTTTACTTTAATAAGACCTGCATCCTGCTGATATAACCCCGCTAGAATATTCATCAACGTACTTTTGCCCGCACCATTCTCGCCAAGCAGGGCATGGATCTCGCCCGCGCGTAACTCAAAATCCACGTGGTCGTTGGCAAGCACGCCGGGAAAGCGCTTGACGATCCCCCGCATTTCCACAGCCAGCTGAGGGGTGGATGATTCTGATTGTGACATTGAACCACTCCTGAATGAAAATAAACTTCGGAAGTCTTTTGTAGTTTCACATAACCGCAGAGGTATTCAGCAGACTTCCGAAGTTTGGTGAACCACTTACAAAAAAGGGGCAGAACCCTTTTCGTTGAGTCCTGCCCCAATCATACTTCACAAACCTAATTACCGAGCTTCGGCAATTCAGCGGTAATACCTTCAGCCCACCAGTACATACAATACTTGCATTCCAAGCCTGGGGCTCCAGGAGGGAATTGATCGAGGTCGGCTTGTACAAACTTCTCACCAGCCGGAACAATCACGTTGCCCTTGTTGTCCTTGATCTCACCCGAGAACACATCAAAGCGGGTGAACTTGCCAGCCAGCATTTGGGCAAGCGTATCCTTCACCATTTGAAGGTCAGCCGCAGGCAGATCAGAAGTACCCTTGGTCAGGCTCTGACCTTCCATGAAACCGAAGAGTCCCAAGGAACCAGAATCAGCATCGAAGTAATCAAAGCCGGGTTTGTAGGTCTTGTCGCTTACGCCTTGAGCGATCTTGGCATAGACGGGACCCCAATTCCAGTAGATGGTGGTCAAACAGCGTTCCACTTTGCAAGAACCAACATAATCATAGGTGATGCCCCACTTGCCCTTCGCCTGCGCTACGTCAGCAACTGCAGGAGTGTCGGCGCCAGTGAGCACAACCTGTGCACCCGCATCGAACAAAGATGCTGCGGCATCCTTCTCAGCGACCGGGTCATGCCAGGTGCTGATCCAGCGCACATCCATGGTGCACTCGGGGCAGGTCTTCTTCGCGCCGAGCATGAAGGCATTACCCAGGCGCAGTTCTTCCGGAATGGGGAAGGTCGCCATATAACCAAGCTTGGGGTTGCCGTCCATCTTCGCACGTGAACCAGCCAGCATACCGGCGAGATACTTCATATCTTCCATGGCGCCGAACAGGTTACCAAAGTTTTTCAGGTTGGATTTGTAACCACTGACATGGATAAAGGTCTGGTCGGGGAATTCTTCCGCGACCGTGCCCATCGGGTCCATATAACCAAAGGAGGTACCGATGATCAGGTTGAAGCCCTTGCGAGCCAAACTGCGGAAGGTCTGCTCTGAATCCGAGCCTTCAGGTACGTTCTCAATATAAGCCACGTGCGAATTGGGCACATTCTTTTCAAGGTAAAGCAAGCCTTCATAATGAGCTTGCGACCAGCCGCCATCATCATGCGGTCCGATCAAAACCATGGCAACATTGAACTTGCCTTCTTGCACATCGGGGATCTGCAAGCCGGTGGCTGGAGCTTCAGTTGCAGGTGCCTGCGTAGCCGGTGCCGGTGCCGCTTTGGCGCCACAGGCGGTCAACACCAAAGTGAAGATCACCAGCAAAAGCGAAATACGTAACATTGTCTTTTTCATGAATTACTCCTCCGAAAATTTTGAGAATCGAAACTTCGAAACGTACAAAGTGACACTGTCTTCAAAAAACAACCTCCTTTCAAGCTACAGCCCACTGTTCCCAAAAAACTCTATCACGGGGCTGGAATATACACTGGTATTTTAAGTACAAACCGGTCTACCCGACAAGTACCCATATGCACGAATTATGGATTACATTTGAATGCAGCCTGAACTCCAGACAACGCTCCGCTGCGTTCCAAGCCGGTAGCTGTTTCAGTTTCGATGCGCTCCCACAACCGGCAAAGCATGGGTCCCATCACATCCGGCGAAGTCTCGTAGGCTTTTCTCGATAACTCAACCGCGCGCTGCCACTGCCCCACATGAGCATAGCCTTCAATGAAAACAAACTGCTCGGCTGGTTCATAGGGATGACTGCCTAATGATAATGCGCTTTCACCATATTTCACAATCGAATCCCAATCTTTAAACTGACGCGCCAGATCTGCCTTTTGAAAATAGAAACAAAAATCATGCTCGGGTTCAGTGCCATAGAAACCCGGTAACTGGGCACGCGGCTCATTGACGATCAAATTCGGGTCAGAGAGTCGCGCCGCAAACCGCATCAGACTTTGTTCAGGGATCGAACGATTCAACCGCTCGATCTCTGGGTCAAATATCCGCAAACATTGCGGCGGGGCATAATACATGACAAGTGTTTGCGACGTATTTCCATCAAATTGCGCCGCCAAAAAATCATAATGGATCGGGGTCCCTGCTTCCAGACTCGGCAGTTCGCCATGCAAACGTGTCTTTGGGTAAAACAGAGCGTATTCAAAACGATCACCGTGTATATCAGGGGCATAGATCCAGTTCAACGCCGCAGCCAGCGAATTATCAGCATAATAATCCAGTGCGCCTTCATTCAACAACACCAACGTATTGGGTTTGATACCCGGCGCACGCCAGGTCATTTGCCAGAACAATTCCTTTTGCACCGCCCAATCCTGGGCGTAATTCTGCGAGTTTAAATACTGCTTCCCCACTGCCAGACTAATCAACGCAACCAACAAAGTGATCTGCAACCTCTCCCAGGGCAGCATGCCGATCACACCACCAAAGATCAAGCTGACGCCCAATGCAAATGGCAATGCAAACCGGCTGGCGGGCCAGTCCAATGACGGCACAAAATTGATCAGCCAAAACGGAGCACCCGCCAACAGCACAGCGAAAAGACCCAAACCGATCATCCACAACATATCCATAGCTTTACTAGAAAGCGTCTGCTTTACTGCGCGCGGCATCCAGAAAAAACCTGCCAACACGAACAGCACGGCAAAAATAATGACCCCATAATAAGAAGCAGCGATCGAATCGAAGGCTGCGACATCAGAGTAATCAACCGTTTGCACCCAGGCATTCTTCAACACGAGGCGCAGTGTTAGCCGAATGGTTTGCAGCAACGCGATAAGCGTCTCAAGCGGCGCCGATTTTACCTGCCCGGTCAGGCTCATGCCATAGATCTGATTGTTGAAAATAAAGAGACGTGAAAAAACTGCCAGTGTGAACACTACCAAATAGGGCAGCCACAGCTTTAGGGTCCGCATGAGGCGTTCGCGGAGTGTAAGAGTCTCACCGCGCACGGCAGTCAAGATGATCGCCACGCGCGCCAACTCCAGCACATAGAAATATTCCATCATCCATAAATTAAGCGCGGCAAAGATAATGCCAATTACTGTCCATGCCCAATATTGTTTCGGCGAATCGAACGCCTGTAACATACACACGAACGAAAACAATAGACAGAACAGCACAATATAAAAATGACTAAAAAGGAATGCGGTGGGATGCTGGTTAAAACCTGGGTATACGAGAAAGAGTAGCGCCACGCCCAAAGCCAGGCGCGCCTGATCCGGCCATAATTTTTTCACAAGCACGTAAACGGTCACCGCACCCAACCAGCGCCAGAGCAATGCAAAGATCTGCCAATAGATCGGAACCGGCGGTAGGATACGCGTGGTGATCTGATAAAGCAACCCCCACACCGGTCGATTGGTCGAAAAATATTTCATCAACGCGGCCGTACCGAGTTGATAACGAATCCATAAGATCGGCAGGTCGTCCCAGTAGAAACCCAGGCGCGGGATGAGCAAGCCGTAGGCGGCAAAAGCGACAACGAAAAGAATAATGGCTGGACGCAAATATTTCATACTTTTATGGCGCAGGACACGCAAACGTCTGTTGGACTTCAGTCAATGCCGCGCTTCTTTCTACGCTGACAGTTGTTTCTGTTTCGATACGTTTCCAAAGCTGACACAGCAACGGTCCGACGTAATCCTTCGAGACCTTGTAAGATACCTTCGATAATTCCAGCGCGCGCTTCCAGTTCCCAACATGAGCATAGCCTTCGATGAACACAAAGCGTTCCACCGGGTTATTCGGCGAGTCATTTAACTTGAAAGCCTGATTCCCCAACTTGCCGACTTCATCCCATGCACCAAACTGGCGCGCGAGATCAGCTTTCTGGAAGTAATAACACCAACCATGTTCAGGCTCGGGATCGTAAATCTTCGGCATCACAACTGTTGCATCACGCAGGATCTGATCGGGGTTGGATAAGGCTGAGGCTTCACGCATTAGGCTTTCATCACGAATGAAGTGGTTGTCCGCATCCAAAATGGGATCAAGCAAACGCAGGCAGGACGGCGGATCATAATAAAAAGCGAGCGCATTGGAGGTATTGCCATCGAACGCGCCCGCGAGATAATCATAATGAACAGCGATGTTTGGCTGTAACGCAGAGAGCGAAGAGTTCAAACGATTGGTCGGATACAAAAGCACATAATCAATTTTGTTATCGCGATAGCTGGAGGCATAGATGCCGTTGAGCGGCGCGCTGATCGAGTTATCGGCGTTGAAGGCTAATTCTTCATTCATCAATACGAGCGTGCCAGGTTTCAGACCGGGCGCACGCCAGGTCATTTGCCAGAAAAGATTCTTTTGGCTTTGCCAGTCACGTACATAATCGGTTGACCACAAGAACTGACTGCCCGCTGCCAGCCCGATCAAGACTGCTAACACAATGGAACGTATTGTTGCGCGTGGAATGAATTCGATCAACCCGGCAAGGATCAAACTAACGCCCAACATGAACGGCAGTGTAAAGCGACTAGCGGGATGCGCCAATGAGATCGTAAGCCCCGTCGCCCAAAACGGGACACCGGCAAAGGGCAGCATAAATAAGCCGAGGAGGATTGGATGTAGAGGTTTGAGTGATTGACTCGATTGCGTATGGCGTATTGCGTAATACACAACAAGCAGAACTAAGCTGATGACTGCAATATAAAGCGCAATCGTGCGTGTGCCATGCACGGCTGGGTCGAGCCTTGTAAAAACCTGCGCCCAGGCTGCGATGGAAACAGTCCACAGGCTGACGAAGAAATTTTGGATCAGCGTAATGATCGTCGTGAGCGGATTCGCTTTGAGTTGTGACATCAAGCCGAAGCCATAGACTTGATTATTGAAGATGAAGAGGCGCGATAAAACTGCCAGCGCAAATAAAATCAGATAAGGCGTCCACAGCTTGAGGTTGGGTTTGAGGCGTGTTTTTGGATTCGGATATTCGTCCCGTAACGCAGTCCAGATAAATCCGATGCGCGCAACTTCCAACACGAAGAAATATTCCATCATCCATAGATTGAGCGCGGAGAATACCAGCGCGGCGATGGTCTTGTGACGCAGCATCAGATAGATCGAAAGCAGGAAAAAGAAAATGACGATGAAGAAGTGACTATAAAGAAAGGCGCCCCACTGTTGATTGAAGCCAGGATAGATCAGAAAGAGTGCCGCTACGCCGAATGCGAACTCCGGTTTGTCTTTCCATAATTCGCGCACGATCAGCCAGACCACTACCGCGCCGAGCCAGCGCCACAGCAAGGCAAAGACCTGCCAATAGATCGGCACCTGTGGGAAGATGTGCGTGGTGATCTGATAAAGCAAGCCCCAGACCGGGCGGTTGTTGGAGAAGTAACGCGTCAGCGCCTCGGCACCCAATTGATAACGGATCCACGATATGGGCTGGTCGTCCCAGTAAAAGCCCAGCTGCGGAATCAAAAGTCCGTAGGTGAGTACGGCGATGATGAGGAGCATGATGGGCGGATTCAGTTTTCGCATGCGAGAAATAATTCTCAGCTCAACTCAAATGGGTTTCAAAGAAAGACAACATCCTCTGCCAGGCATCTTTCGATGCATTCACTTCAAAAGGCGTGCGCTGCTGGGCGTAAAAGGAATGTTGGGTGTTTTCATAAATCTTGATATCGTGCGGGACGTTGTATTTCGTCAGACTCACTTCCAGTTCACGCGCGGCTTGGGTGGTGAAATCCTTATCGGGGTAACTTCCGATGATCGGACAAGCTTCCGCCACGGCATCCAATGGTTTCGGATTTGCGCCATAAAAAACGGAAGCGGCTTTCATGCCTTTATCGGTGATCGCCAATTGCAACGCGTACGCACCGCCCATACAAAACCCAACTGAGCCGATGCGGTTCGCATCCACATTGGGTTGCTTTTGCAAAACAGCGATGGCTGACTTCAGATCATCCAGCATGGAATTGTTCAGCGGGCGGATCAACATGCCGTGGATGATCTGCATCATACACACCATGCGATTGCGGTTGGAAAATAAATCCACACCCAGCGCAACATAACCCTGCTCAGCAAATTCGCGTGAAATATCACGGATGTTGTCATTCAAGCCGAAGATCTCATGAATGACAATGACACCGGGGAATGGTCCCGCCCCTTCGGGCTTGGCGATGAATGATTCCATCTCACCTTTGCCATTCGAACGTGGCACTGAAATTGTGGCTGTCTGGATTTGCGGCATCGTGTTGCTCCTTAATAAAATTAGGGCGGAGCAGCGCTCCGCCCCTACAAATCTATTTTACAACACAATCCACGTGCCAGTTTCACCTTTAAGCGCCCGCCCAATATTTTCCGGGTTCGTGATCAAGGCTTGCTTGCCACCGTTCTCCAGAAACCAAATGATCGCCTGGATCTTCGGCGCCATCGAGCCTTTGGCGAAGTGCGTGCCTTCAGCAAGATAGGCCTTCGCCTCAGCAACGGTCATTTTATCCAACCACTTTTGTTCGGGCTTGCCAAAGTTAATGGCAACTTTTTCAACCGCAGTCGAGATGACGAACAGGTCAGCTTTTATTTTTTGCGCCAATAGACTGGAGGCATAATCCTTATCAATGACCGCCGCAATGCCGCGATAATTGCCATCGCCAGGGTCAACGACCGGGATGCCGCCGCCGCCTACTGTGATGGTGACGATGCCACGTTCAAGCAATGTTTCGACAGTTTCCAACTCGACGATCTCAGCCGGCATGGGCGACGCAACGACTCTTCTCCACCCGCGGCCTGCATCCTCAACAACTGACCAATTCTGCTCCTGCTGACGGTGCTTGGCTTCGTCTACGTCCATGAATCCGCCAATGGGTTTGGATGGGCTTTGAAAAGCAGGATCATCTTTATCCACCAGCACTTGCGTAATGATCGTTACCACTTTCTTTTTGATGCCGCGCTGATACAGTTCATTTTGCAAATTCTGTTGCAAAGCATAACCGATCGCACCCTGACTATCCGCGCCGCACACATCCAATGGGACTTCATGCATCCCTTCGACCTTCGCGGCAATTTCAGAACGCCTCAAGATGAACCCCACCTGCGGTCCGTTCCCGTGACCGATCGCCACATCCCAGCCTTGTTCGATCATATCTGCGATGTGGTTGGTAGTTTCTTTTGCGGCTTGATATTGGTCTTCAACCGTCTGATGTGCCTTATCAGAAATCAGCGAGTTTCCGCCGATGGCGATTACAGCGAGTTTGTTGGGCATGGTTATTCCTTTCTCGGTAAATGTAAATATGTAGACACGGAAACAAGTAGACACGGAAACAAGTAGACACGGAAACAAGAAGACAGGTCGGTTACTCTTGTTTATTATCGTCTTCATTCAGTGAGGGGTCATAGTCCGCCTGATCTTCGTGAACGGATTTATCGCCATATTCCTGTGAGCCTGCGCGCTGGCGACGAATATAACTCATATAACCATTAAGAGTTTGTTCTGCCTGCCGGATCAGTTTATAGAGTGCCTCAAATTCAGGTTGTTTGATATAGTCCAAGACCTTGGCATCAATTAGGCGCGCAAGTGTTTCGTTGAGTTCGCCGCGAGCAATGGAATAAAAGCGCAGGCTATCCAAATAATGGTATCGTCCGTATCCTTCACCAATATTTCCTGTCGCGCCTTTGGATGAACGCCGTATTTGAGCATACAGATCAAATTTTTCATCAGCGGGCAAGGTTTTGGAAAATACATGTATGCTTGCCATGACTTCCAACGCCAGTTTATAACACTCCAAATCTTCAAACCCGCGTTTGCCTTTTTCGCCTGGCGAATCGTACAAAGGCTTCTTCTCACTCATGCTTTCTCCTTGGGGGTATACGTACACACGTAGACAGGTATACAAGTAGACATGGCTTTCCTTGTTTCCTTGTTTCCTTGTCTACGTATTTACCTACGCCATCGTCAACGCCATCACGGCCTTCTGCGCGTGCAGGCGATTCTCGGCTTCATCGAACACCACCGACTGCGGACCATCCAACACTTTGCTGGTCACTTCAACATCGCGGTCAGCAGGCAGTGGATGCATATAGATGGCGCCTGCTTTGGCAACTTTGAGTTTCGCATCATCCATGATCCAATCCTTGTACATGTCCTGTAATTTCTTGCCTTCGGTTTTATCAGTCGTGGTCAACAGCGGACCCCAGGATTTGGCATAGATCACATCCGCATCTTTGCAGGCTTCGGTCATACCGTCTTTGCTGTCAATGATCTCGAAGTTTGTACCAGCGATCTTCGCCTGTTCTTTCGCCTGCTCGACAATATCGGGCATCAATGAGAATTCGGGCGGATACGCCAGCGTCACATCCATGCCGAAGCGCGGCATTTGCAGGATCAACGATTGCGGAACGGAGATCGGCTTAAGATACGATGCCGCATAAGCCCATAAGACAACGATCTTCTTCTTACGCAAATCTTTGCCCTTCTTTTCCATGATGGTCATGAGGTCAGCCAAACATTGGAAGGGATGATAGATATCGCATTGCATATTGAGAACAGGTGCGCGGCTGTTCTTTGCAACAGCATTTAAATATTTATTGCCGTCACCATAGTCACAGTGACGGATGGCAATGCCATCGAAGTAGCGTCCGAAGATCTCACCGATCTCAACCGGTGTATCGCCATGTGAAATTTGGGTGGTGTTTGAATCGATGAACGCGCCATGACCACCCAATTGTGCCATGCCCGCTTCGAACGATCCGCGCGTGCGGGTGGACGAGAAGAAGAACAACATCGCCAGCACCTTATCGCGCAGATACGGATGCGGTTCACCGAGCGCGCGCTTGCGCTTGAGGTCCCAGGCTACTTCCAATACAGTTTCGACTTCTTCTTTGGTGAAATCCAAATCACCAATAAAATCGCGTCCACGAAAGTTTGTTTGCATAATTATTTAGTCTCCTTGTTATTTAGTCTTCTTGTCTTCTAGTCTTCTAGTCTTCTAGTGTTTAGTCTACTAGTCATTGAACGGCTAGTCTGATTTTCTTAGGTAAGTCATCATTCCGTTAATAAGTTTCTTAACCTCCATTGCAAGGGTGTGTGCCTTCTGCCGCTCATCTTCAGTGATGTACTCAACATCCAAAGCAAGATAAAGTTGTGATTGGACTTCACCCGCAGAGCGGCGCGCCATTTTGAGAAATCTTACAAATTCCGGATCAGAACCCGATTCGAATCCTTCAGCAATATTATGCATAACGGAACTCGCCGCACGTTGAATTTGGTCTCGCAACCCAAAGTCACGAGAAAATTTATCGTGACGGGTTAACTCGTACACATAACCAGCCAGTTCTCTCGCCTTTTGCCACGCTATTAGCTCTTCAAAATTTTTAATGGTTGCCATTTCACACCAAGTAAACTCTCATCAATTTGCCAACCGACAAGCAGACCAGCCGACTAGCAGACGAGAAGACTTACGTAGAGACTCTCAATATCTCACCATCTACAAATTTATCCTTATCCCACAACAAGCGGATGCCTTCGCAAAAATCGAAATGCGAGCCCCATTTGAAATGATCGGCATCCGGCAGACATGCGACTGCGCCCAACTCCGCGACACCGCCATGATTAACCACCAAGGCGGCGCGGCCGTCCACTAGATAATCTGCGAGTTTGGTATACACCGCCACCAATTGATTTGCATATCGTGAGGCTGCACCACCACTGCGGACAACCTCCGCGTACCCCGCAATGGACAGGGGCCACGGCGCTTCACGTTCGACATCATTGCCGTAGGAACTCATCGCCTCGTTGAATTCATCCACGCCAAAACCCATCGCAATGGCGGTTTCAATGGCGCGCGGCAAAGTGGATGTGACCACGCGGTCAAACGGACCGAGGTTCTGCCCCACGAGGCGCGCGAGCGTCACGCCCGGTTGATTCAAATGATCACCGGGTTTCGAACGAATGGAATGGCGGCGGATTTCGATGGTTTTCATGGGGTAGGTATATTTGTAAACAAGTAGACAAGTAGACAGGTATACAGGTATACAGGTTCAGAACGTGTATACTTGTTTCCTTGTCTACTTTATCAGGCTCGGCAATATCGCATAAAACTCGGTCGCCTTGACCATATCTTCAAGCGAGACAGAGTCATTCACCGTGTGCGCGGTTTCTTCATCGCCAGGACCAAAGCCGATCGAGGGAATGCCCGCCTTGCCAGCCCAGTAGATGCCGTTCGTGGAGAAGTTCCACTTGCCGCTGGGGGCAGAGGGCAAACCAATTTGTTCACGAGCCAGCTGTCCCGCACGGACGAGCGCGTGATCTTCATCCAATGCCCAGGCGGGGAAATATTTATCGACCGGGAAAACAAATCCTGTATAGGAGGGTTCGTCGTAAAAGAGTTCTTCGAGTTTGACTGAGTCTTTATACTCTTTGGGAATCAACGCTTCGACCTGCGCCCGGACCCCTTCCTTGGTTTCCCCGAACGTCATGCGGCGATCAATGAAAATGACGGCTTCATCAGGCACCGCATTGATCGACGGCGTCTTGACATGCATGTCGCTGACGGTGATCTTGCCATGACCGAGGAAAGGATGGTCGCCAAGTTTGGGTTCGAGGTCGCGAATGCCTGCAATGACCGGGAGCAATTTATAAATGGCGTTATCGCCGAGATGGTTCGACGCGGCGTGCGCACTGCGTCCTTTTGAAGTCACCTTCATCTCAAGGCGTCCCTTATGACCGCGATACGTAAGCATTTTCGTTGGCTCGCCGATCACAACAAAATCAGGCTTGATGCCGGGGTCCACTTCGGCGAAGGTGTTGGGTGCAATACCGTCACACCATTCTTCCATGTTGCCGAAGTAATACGCCGTCCAGCCGTCGAGCAAACCAAGATCGCGCGCCATAGCGAGACCGTAGATCATGCCGGGCGTGGAACCTTTTTCATCACAGGCGCCTCGCGCATAAAGCACGCCATCTTCGATCTTGCCTTTGAATGGATCCCAACCCCATGAAGCGGGGTCACCCACACCAACCGTATCAATGTGCGAGTCATAGACGATGACCCGCTTGCCATTGCCGATGCGCCCGATGGTGTTGCCCATCTTATCAAAGCGGACTTCATCGAAGCCGAGTTTTTTCATCTCAGCTTGGATCCGTTCACCCACAGGACCGATCTGCGAATCCATGCTGGGTATTTCGCAGATCTCCAACATGAACTGGATGATGTCCTCGCGGGAAGCATTTACACGATTCTGGATTTCATTTAGTTTATCTTTCATTGTTACTCCTTTTTTGCCACAGAGACACAGAGACACGGAGATTTTTCTTTTTTGAGTCTCAGAGATTCTGTGATAAATTTATTTTGTCAGGATAAATCTTTTTAGCCCGTCTTTCACGAGGCGAGAGTTGAAGTTAATCAGCAAACCAACTCGTTTTTGGGTTAACTTCAAATAGGTCAACACTTGTGCTTCGAAAACGGGATCATAGCGCTCAACGCTTTTTACTTCGACCACCACCATATCTTCCACAAGTAAATCCAATTTGAGTTCGCCAAGTTCCCTGCCTTTGTATATCACAGGCAATTTAACTTGTTGGCTGCATCTCAAGCCTTCCAATTCAAACTCGACGACCATGGCATTTTCATAGACACTCTCAAGCAATCCGGGACCCAACTGCTTGTGTACTTCGATCGCGCACTTGATAATTCTCTCGGTGATCGCATTCTCAGGCATATCTGTAGGAATATATTTGACTGGAAAATTTACACCATTCATAACATGCTCCATCTAAAAAACAAACCTCTCTGTGTCTCCGCGTCTCTGTGGCAAACCTACGAACTTCCCACCCGCCGGTTGACATGGAAATGGAAATAGCCCGGGATGAAATAGCTCACCGAATAATCCACTACCTTACCTTTGGCGTCAGAAAGTTGTGATGTGAATTTCAACAGCACATCATCGCGTTGGATTTCAAGCGGCTTGGCGACATCGGCAGGCGCATTGGTAGCACCGATGACTGCACGTGAAACCCCAAGCTCATCACCGCGCGCGATCAAATAGTCAAGCACCGAACCGCTGAATTCAGCCGGTAGTTCGCTGGCAGTCAGAATCTTTTCGGGCAACGTATCGATCAAATACGCGGCGGGACGTCCATCGGCACGGATCACACGTCGGACGTGTGTGAGCCGCGTCCCCTCGTCAACGCCCAGACCCACCGCAGTCTCCGCATCCGCAGTCACCTGCTCAACATGCAGATCGCTGACCGTGATCGGCAGTTTCATACGGCGCGCCATGGTATCGAGACTCTCCAACACTTCGAGCCCCGCATCAATGACCGGCACTTTGCCGACCACATACGTGCCCGAACCCTGACGCCGCCGAATGAGTCCCTGTGTTTCAAAAGTGCGCATTGCTTCGCGCAGCGTGGCGCGTGAGACACCCATCTGTTTCGCGAGATCAGGTTCGTTCAACAACCGCTCACCTGGCGGCGTGCGTGCGATCAACTTGGCGAGATCCGCCTGCAAACGTTGAAACGGAAAATTATGCATTAGCCCTCCAAAACCGGAATGAATTTCAAATTCGTCACATCCACCAAGCCCAGATCCGAAATGCGCAGCTCGGGGATCACCACGAGCGCCAGCAGCGACAACTGCATATTCGGATTATTCAGCGTACACCCGCACGCTCGAAAACCATCCAAAATGGATTCGGCTTTCTTCGCCACCACATCCGCTTTTTCAGCAGACATCAAGCCCGCGATCTTCAACTCGACTTTCCCAATGACCTTGCCATCTTTGACCACGACCTGACCGCCCCCGCATCTTTCCAAGCTGTTGCCTGCCACCGCCATCGACGCTTCATCCGTGCCGACAACGATCATGTGATGCGAGTCATGCGCCACCGTGGATGCGATCGCACATTTCTCAGTGAAACCAAATCCGCTGACGAGTCCGACCATAATGCCGTTCATGCCATCATGCCGTTTGACCAATGCGATCTTGGCGATATCACGTTGCATATCAGGTTTCACTTCACCGTTTTCAGGTTGAACGCCAAACGTCAAACGTCGGGTTGGAGCTTGATTCTCAATCACACCAATGACATTCGCTTTGACGTGACCCTCACCCTTGCCCTCTCCCTTCAAGGGAGAGGGGGCATTAAGGCGGAAGTCTTCCGCCTTCAACGGTTTCTTCAAATGCACCGAATTCGTCGCCCACGCAGGATACGTGAACTTCGGCAGTTTCACTTTCCACTTTCCGTTCCCTGCAATGACCTGTCCTTTGGCAACCACCAAGTCCGCTTTGAAGTCATTCAGATCTTTCACCAGCACCACATCCGCCCAGCGACCGGGGGCGATCATGCCCATTTCTTTACTCAAGCCAAAATGGTCGGCAGTGTTGATCGTCATCATCTGGATCGCAGTGATCGGACTCAGCCCCTGTTCGATGGCATGCCGCAGGACGCGGTCCATGTGACCAGCGTTGGATAAGGTCCCAGCATGCGAGTCATCAGTGACCAGCATGAAGTGACGCGAGTCCAATCCAAGCTTGGTAATCGCACCCACTTGCGAAGCAACGTCGTACCACGAGGAGCCATACCGCAGCATAGACTTCATTCCCTGCCGCACCCGGGCAACCGAGTCTTCGATACGCGTGCCTTCGTGATCATCCTCCGCGCCGCCCGCAACATAGCCATGAAACGGCAGACCGAGATCGGGTGAAGCGTAATGTCCGCCGATGGTCTTGTTGTGCGCATGTGTGATGGACATTTCTTCGAGCATGTTTTGATCGCCCATGAACACGCCGGGGAAGTTCATCATCTCGCCGAGACCGATGATGCCTTTCCATTTCATCGCCTGCGCCACTTCTTTGGGACCGATACGCGCGCCAGGTGTTTCAAACCCCGGAGCGGACGGCACACACGAAGGCATCTGCACCCACACATGGATGAGCTGCTGCTGCGCTTCATCCACCATCAACTTCACGCCCTTGAGGCCAAAGACGTTTGCGATCTCATGCGGATCAATAAACATGCCGGTCGTGCCGCGCACTGCTACCGCGCGGACAAACTCCGTCACGGTGACCATACCCGACTCCACATGCATATGTCCATCGAGCAGACCGGGGACAAGATAACGTCCCTGCGCATCGATGACTTTTGTTTTCTTGCCAATGGCATGACTCGCATCCTCGCCCACATAAGCGATGTGACCATCTTTGATGGCAATATCGGTATTGGGAATGATCTCGCCTGATTGAACGCTGACCCACTGACCATTACGGATCACAAGGTCAGCCGGGGTGCGTCCCATGGCGGTGTCAACGAGGGCATGAGTCAGTTTTGTGGATGAGGGCATTCTTTCTCCATTTGCGAGTTGGAAAGTTTGAAGGTTTGAAAGTTACAGGTTCAATGTTAATGATATTTACCTGCTGACCAGAGAACATCATCGAGAGGCTCGAGCGAAACATCTTTACTTGTGACAAAGTGCAAGACTTCTGCGTAGTTTTGTTCAACAGGTTGCAACGTATCAACAAATAGAGCCGTATCGGGTTGCCATGCACGGAAGTGACCGCGCTGATGTTGAACCTGTTTCCAGGTGGCAATATCTGGGTGATTCGTTTCGATAGAACGTGCTGTTACGCGTTGTTCCCAAATTGCATTGTCTGAGACATACGTATAAATCGGACGGAAGCGTGTGCCATATTTTTCAGCAAGTTGTTGGGCATGCTGACGGTCGTTATTCATGAAGACCGAGTCGACGATCACGCTGAGATCAATCTTCAGTTGCGCTTCGGTAAGCGTAAGCAGAACTTCGACCTGCGAATCCCAGAACTCAACACCTGGATTTTCAGGAATATTATTCACAACATCATCAATTCGCAGAAGAGTCCACTTCAGCTCACGGGCCAGTTGATTTGCCAGCGTGGATTTGCCGGTACCGGGCAGCCCTGAAAAGATGACGAGTGTGCTCATGAGCTACCCAGACGCCGCTGCGAAGAACAGCAAGATGATTGTTAGGAAATAGATGATCGCCAAAATCCAGGCGGTCTTTTCATGGTCACGGCTCAAAGCGAAAGCAGCACTGAACGGCAACAGCGGCAACAGAAAGACCAGCGATTGGATAATCGGGAAGCCGCTGATCACAAGCGAGAACGGAAAAGCCAGGATCGCCGCGCCGACCAGAAAACGATAGTCCCTTTTCTCCAAGCCGATGATGGCGAGGATGACCGTGGCAAGTATCGCGGGCCAGCCAGCGATGAGGAGGAGCAGGAAGTTGAGCATATGGTTTTTTGTTTTCGTCAGTCAGTAAGTATGTCGTTGCGAGCCGCTGATTTCCCTGGCACCGCCCGGGCAGGTGTGTTCTTGGCGGCGAAGCAATCTCCTGTTTAAGTAGATAAAGCTGACTTGAGGAGATTGCTTCGTCGGGAAAAGCGCCTCCTCGCAACGACATCGCCTTTTATTTCTTAGACGGGAACATCACTGCATCGACCATGCGCAGGATGGATGCGCCGGTGTTGTTGAAGCGATGGATCTCGTTCGGCGCCACGTAAATGACTGAGCCTTCGCGGATCTCGTATTTATCGTTATCTGTTTCCACTTCGCCTTTGCCAACCAACACGTAGATCTCATGCTCAGAGTCGTGCGTATGCATGGGCGTGGATTTGAGAGGCGCGAGTTCGAGCAGGCGCATGGAGAAGTTGACCGCGCCCTGATCTTTGTTGATGCCCCAACGGAAGGTGAGCCCTTCCACTTCGGTTTCTTCTACGGGTAATTCACGGTAATTTTTTATATACATGATATTTCCTTTCCATAGGCATATTGAATTAATTTAAAATATTGATATACTATCCATAGGTTCCTGAATGCTGGTTGCCCAACCAGGAGGCTAGGGAACACCATCAAATGCAGTGTCTTTCAAAGAGGAGAGTGTCATGAAACTTTCAGCTCCAAAACAAATCACCTGGATCATTGCTGTAGTATTAGGTGTCCTTGGGTTGCTCGGAACCTTTGCCGCGATACCTGTCGCCAGCGCAAATGCCTTTTGGTTCGTGTTCTTCGGCTTTGCAATTCTAGCCGTTGCTACTTTTGTCGACGGTCTTTAGCATTTCAAACTGACCTTTGACGACGGCCTCTCGTCATACAAGGCTCCCGGTCAAACGGGGGTCTTGCTTTTTAAGTGGATAACAACCTTCGGGCTGCCTTATTATGTTTCTCTACCAACTTGCGTTCATCCACAGTGACCAGATGTCCTTCTTTGACGATGAACTTGCCGCCGACCACGGTGTAATCCACGTTGACGGGTTGACCGAAGACAATTGCTGAAACGGGGTCGTGCATTCCGGCAAAACCGAGTTTGTTCAAGTTAACGGCAAAGAAGTCAGCGCATTTGCCAACTTCGAGCGAGCCAATGTCTTTGCGTCCGAGGACGGCTGCGCCGCCGCGAGTGCCGAGGTATAAAGCCTCGCGTGCAGACATGAGTTCCCTCATCCCCAGCCCTTCTCCCGGCGGGAGAAGGGAGTCTGGTCCCCCTCTCCCCGCGGGAGAGGGGTTAGGGGTGAGGGAGAATCCCGTGATACCTTCACGTACACGCGACAATAACATCG
Source organism: Chloroflexota bacterium (assembly GCA_040006635.1). GTDB lineage: Bacteria > Chloroflexota > Anaerolineae > Anaerolineales > Villigracilaceae > Defluviilinea. The sequence continues at coordinate 9,858 of JBDTWO010000031.1, read as the reverse complement.
CGTTGCGGACTTCGGCTAGGAGGTGCGAGCCGTCGTTGGAGGCGGAGCCGTCTACGCCGAGACCGACGTTGACGCCAGCTTTGCGATATTCTTTGATAGGCGCGATGCCGGAAGCGAGTCGCATATTGGAGGTGGGACAATGTGCCACGCCGCAATTATGTTTTGCGAAGACTTTTATTTCCTCGTCGTTGACCCAGACCGCGTGCGCGAACCAGACATCGCTGCCAACCCAGTCCACTTCTTGCATGTACCCGACGGGACGATGTCCGAACATCTGCATACAGAATTGTTCTTCGTCTTCGGTCTCGGCGAGATGCGTGTGCAGATGCACACCGTATTCACGCGCGAGCTTGGCAGATTGTCTCATCAAGTCGGATGTCACGCTGAACGGCGAACACGGCGCTAAAACAATTTGCACCATCGAGCCGGGTTTCGCATCGTGATATTTTTCAATCAAACGCTGTGAGTCTTTGAGGATGTTCTCTTCGGTATCCACCACGCTATCGGGCGGGAGTCCGCCTTTCGATTCGCCGAGGCTCATGGAACCGCGCGAGGCATGGATGCGGAGTCCGATCTCGGAAGCCGCGGCAATTTCATCGTCCAGTTTTGAACCGTTTGGAAAAAGGTAGAGATGGTCTGCGGCGGTGGTACAACCCGAAAGGGCGAGTTCGGCTAATGCGGTGGAAGTCGAAATAAAAATATCTTCGGGGTTGAGGCGCGCCCAGATCGGATAGAGGGTCTTGAGCCAGTTGAAGAGGTTGGCATCCTGCGCGGCGGGGACGGCGCGCGTGAGGGTTTGGTAGAAGTGATGATGCGTGTTGACAAGCCCCGGCAGGACGACGTGCCCCGTGAGGTCGAGCACTTCATCGGCGGCGGATGGAAGTTCGCGCGTCGCGCCGACCTTTGAGATGATCCCGTTTTCTATAAAAAGACCACCATCCGACAGTTCGGTGTGGTGGTCATCCATAGTGAGGAGGTGGGCGTGTTTGATAAGGAGAGTTGTCATGAGCGGTTAGCCGTTAGCTTTGAGCGATTGAGAGGACTAGACCAAAGTTGTCTGACAACTCTAGTGTAGCAAAAAAGAGGGAGGATGTCAAACATTCTATTATTTAAATTACAGAACAGTTGGTCTAATTTATATAGTAGGGTAAAATCAAATTATGACAACACAATTAGCATTATCTTTTTACGAAAAAGAATTACTCGTAGTAGAGAAAAAACATAATTCTGAGTGGGGCACATTTAAAGATAGTTTAAGAGCACCAGTACACAGATGGTTTACCTATCCTGCTGGCTTTTCTTATAAGGCAGTTGAACACTCAATAGAGCGATACGGAGTTGTTCAGGGTCAAACAATATACGACCCATTTATGGGTTCTGGTACAACTAACCTTACAGCAAAAACATTAGGCATTAATTCTGTTGGTACAGAGGCACATCCCTTCGTCTATCAGATAACCAGAGCAAAATTAAATTGGGATATTGAACCCGAGTCCATTAAAGCATTTATTGAACTGGTTCAGAAAAAGCTATTAAAAAAATCGGTTGCTTTAAAAACAAAGGATCTTCAAGATGAGTTTCCTGAGTTAATTTTAAAGTGCTATGAAAACAAAACGCTTTACGATCTTTGGGCATTAAGAGAATTAATTACCGACAACTTAGAAGATGGCGGTATTAGAGATTTTTTCTTCGTTGTTGTTACCGCGATGCTAAGAAATGTTTCAATTGCCGCAACAGGGTGGCCATATATTGCACCTAATAAAGTAAAAACATCATCCATTGACAAAGATGTCCTATTTGAATTCACTTCCCTTGCCAAGCAAATGGCAAACGATATTCAAGCAATTAAGCTTCTGTCAAAAGATAGATACAAACAATCTACACACAACTTGATAAATGGAGATTCCAGAAACACAAAAAACCATATTCAGGATGAATCTGCAGATCATGTATTCACATCTCCACCTTACTTAAATAATTTTGATTACGCTGACAGAACCCGACTTGAATTATATTTTTGGGGTCAAGCTAAATCATGGGGCGATATTAGTGAAAAAATTAGAACCGTACTAATGACATCGGCTACAACTCAAATAAATCGCACAGATGTGCGATATGAAATCAATAGTGAATTTTCAAGGGAATGCCCAAAAGTTACTAATTTCATAAGTGAGAACATTGAAAAATTAGCAGTAATTCGAAAAACAAAAGGCGGGAAGAAAAGCTACGACTTAATGGTAGCAGGGTATTTCAATGATATGTATCTAATTATCAAGGATGTATATCGAATTATGAAACCAAGGACGAAAGCGCTTTTTGTTCTAGGCGACTCTGCACCATATGGAATCCATATACCAACAGATAAACTTATTGGTGATATTGGAATTGGTGTTGGCTTTAGTTCATATGAAATTGAAGTTCTGAGAACACGGGGAGACAAATGGAAGGCTAATCCACAACGACACAATATTCCTTTGCGGGAAGGTGTTGTCATATTAAGCAAGTGAGAAAACAAATGGCAAAAGGCAAAAACCTACATGGCAAAATCAGTCGAATCGGGCAATTAATTGGCGGTGCGTTTGAAATTGCTGTACATGAGCATATTAAAGCCTATTTGAAGATAAAGCATCCTGAATATGAGATACTATTGCCGCTAAAAGGGAGAAAAGAAATTACATTAGAAATGCTTGGAGGCGATGCTAGACAGGTCGATTCAGTAATTGTTCAAAAAGATTTTGTTGATCCAATTGCTTTGCTTGAAACAAAATGGTTAAAAGACGGGCGACATTGGAATGATAAGGGAGCCTGGATTTTACAATTACGAGAGGTTAGAAAGAATTACCCAACAGTTAGAGGGATTGCGGCAGTATTGGCAGGTTTTTGGAATCATGGAGTAAGAATTTTTTTGAGTAATGAAGGGGGAGTACAGATGATACTCATAGCAACAGATGATGATATATACAATTCCATACAGCCATTTCTCGATGAGGAATTAGAGGAAGAAACATTTAAACTTGATGCAGAGAATATTAGGGAACGTTTTCCTGAAGAACACGTAGAGAATTTCTACGATTTTTTAAATGAGTTTAAGAAAAGCGGAAAGCTTGATAAATTAGCAGAAACATGGCTTAACTTCAAAAAGATTGACGATAAGGGAACTACTGTAAAGGGGAAAAATCTTATTGAAGTTTCAATAGACAAAATACTAATGCCGATACCGAAACATCCAAAGATCTCAAATTACGAGATAACCTTGGAAATTGAAACTGGAAATTTAATATATCGAAAATTTGATGATATGGAAGAACTGCTAGAATTTATTAATGAATATACAGGAAATCCCGATAAAATATATGATGATATAAAACCTAAAAATAAAGGAAGAGTAGGGGAACAAATGAGTTTTTATGATACTGAAACTAAAGACGAAACATAATAATATTCCCCGCTTTACAGCGGGGTTTTGATTTCTGCGCGCAGGACTGTCCAGTTTTGTGGGTCCACTACAACGTCCCCCCAAATACGACAACGTAAAGTCTGTATACGGATTCAAATTACTCATCGTCGGATTTGGGGGAGTCCATGCGGGGAGAGGGTGTTGAGTTGAGTCTGATCCTATCCGTATACGAAAAGACCTGACAGGTTTTATCGTGGCGCAAGTCAATTGGACTTTCCCGAATGGAGATCGAGTCCGACGATCAAGGCTCTGCGGAAACCTGTCAGGTCTGTGACAAAGAGAGAGAATTGAGTTGAGTCTGATCTTGTCCGCTGACGGGGAGGTTTTATTTCATTTTGGAAATTCAGATTCGATAGTACTCAGCGGCACCTTTAGAACTTCATTACCAGAATCATCGTAACAACTGCAAGTTTGATCGTCAGAGTCCCGCGCAGGCATGCCGCTGCCTGAATAACCCTTGAGACTGCAATAGTCACTGCATAATGCACTGTCTGATTTTGGTCCCAGATTTCCCACCCTCACCTGCTGAAAGACTATAAAGGCAATAAACAGGAGTGTTAATCCGCCTGAAATCAGAATATGCTGTCTGTTCAGCTTGGGATCTTTTTCAAGCCTTCTTCCTATAACATACCCGATCGCTATCAAACTGATCCACACCGCCAGAAATGCGAGTGCAAATAAGCCGGGCGCTATCTTTCCCACCGCCGCCGGCCAGGGGTTATCCCCAAAAACGAAGATCCAAAGAACACCTGCTACCGCGCCAAAGACTACGACTGAAATGATCGCAGCTATAAAAAAACCGGGTATCCCAAATAACAATGAATATAAATATCTTTTTTTCATGAGACCTCTTATATCGGTTTAATTATAAGGCGTGGATTGCTGTATGCAAGGTTGAGCGGAATGGGCAGGATGGTTTGACCTCACCCAGATGGACGTAATTGATCGGCATGTCGGTTTGTCCCTCTCCCAAGGGAGAGGGCATGGAGTTGACTTCTTTTCTCACTGATGGGGTTGACGAGTTTCCAAGTCAATGTTTCGTTTCAGGTGAGTCTTAGCATCTCCCCGCTCGGGGAGACGGGAGAGGGGTCGCATTGAGTCAAGTCTGATCTTGTCCACTGGCGGGTAAAATCGCGATAAAACGCATGTCCATATTTGGGGGGTACCTCAGCAAAGTCATTGCAAGGTCAATGTATAGGCAGTATATAGGCACTATACAGGCACCCCAATTTCAGAAATCCACTTCGTGTAAAAACACCCCCTATATATGGGATACGGATCTTTCCGATTCCGCCTATCAGAAGCAGCTTACCTGCGGGGCTGAGCGATTTAGGTGGCGCTTCCCCCTGCGGGGACGATGCGACTACAGGATGAGAGAGCATCGTCCATCCGCTCACATTGTCCCGATGTCTTTCGGGAGCGCGATGTCTCACCGAGATGGACAGGTTATTGAGTTGAGTCTGGTCTTGTCCGCTGGCGAGGATGTTATCGAAGCAATGTTTTGTTTTTAGGCGCGGGAATTTGCAGTGATATAATCTCCAAAAGGAACAGAAATGACCATAGTTACCGTCTCTGACAAGTTTACCGAAATCCTTGCGTCGTTTGGCGACCTGCAAGAGTCTGTCAATGCGGCTTTACAACGCTATACCATCGATCAGATCACGACAAAGATCAACGAATTGCACCGTAAGGATGAGGCATACCAAAAGAAATATGGGGTTGATTATTCTGTCTTTGCCAAACGTACCGGCGAGGACGAAGAATTTGTCAAAAACGTGGAAGCCAACGTCAGCAAAACATGGGAAGCAGATCTGGCTGACTGGGAATTCTGTCATAAAGGGGTTGAAGATTGGACGAAAAAACTTCAAGACTTTGTCGATTGGGTGAAGAGTAATTTGTGACAAACTAAGTTTAATCGCTGATGAAAAGACCTGACAGGTTTTATACTGGCCCAAGTCAATCGGACTTTTCTGAATAGGAATGACACCCGACGATCAAGGCTCTGCGGAAACCTGTCAGGTCTGTGACACGGGGCTGATATACTGAATCAAATCTTTAGCCGTATTATCGAAAGGATAATTTCATATGGTGTACATCAATCTCCGTCTCAATGTCGCTGATTTCGACAAGTGGCTCACTGGCTTCCAGGGCTTCGAGTCGTATCGCAAAGCATCTGGTTCTACCGGAGCCAATCAGATCTTTCACGATGTGGATGATCCCAACAACGTGACCCTGATCATGGAATGGGATGAAGCTACCAACGCCCGGGCATTTCTGAACAACCCCCAAACCAAAGCGAATATGGATGCAATGGGTGTCACCGGGCGACCGTCCGTGTTGGCGGTGCAGACGAAAGTGTAATATAACCAACCCGCCTCACGGCGGGTTTTGATTTCTGTTTCTCTACTGTACAAAATCTATTTGGACGCTGAAAACGCTGATTAAAAAAAGAGAAAATCTGCGTTTTCTGCGTTCATCTGCGTCCCGATTCTAAAATGTACGGCAAAGAAATTTCTGCGAGAGTATGGGAACCAGAATTCGGGGGCAAACGTTATATATCCAATCCTTATTCAAAGAGTGGAAAGAGAGTATGCGAATGAAACAATCACAATGGTTCCTATCAATCATCCTTATCATGGTAAGTTCGCTGGTACTGGATGCCTGTAGTTATTCAGTGCAGGTGTTATCCACGCCCAGTTTTGCCCCGCCAACAGTTACACTCATGTCCGCGAGCGCGTCGCAGACACCCGTTCCATCCCCCACCGCCTTTGTCTCTGCGACACCCACGCTTATCTCGATCCGCGCCGATACATTGTCCATGCTTGAGAATGTTCAAACCTTCGAGATGGGAGATACTGTCCGCAGCGTGGCGTTCACACCCGATGGCACGGTCCTTGCGGCGGCGGGCGGTAACACTGGCGATTTCGCCATCCATCTCTGGAATATCGTGGACAACCAAATCGTCGGTATATTGGGCGGTCACAGCGGCATTATCTGGGATGTGGCATTCTCGCCGGATGGTCAGATGCTCGCCTCGGTCTCCAGTGATGGGCAAGCCCGAGTCTGGGACTGGCGCACAGGTGATGTATTAAAGATCTGGAATTTTCCCGGTCAGGTTGTAAGCGTCGGCTTTTCGCCCGATGGGCAAACTCTGGCTGTCGGAGGAGTCGACGAGTCCAAGAACCAGGTGCAGAACGCCGCCGTCTGGACCTTTGCAGTGGGTTCATGGAGTCCCATCTTTAAACTCCCCGAATATTTGGATGTCACCGCCCTGGCATACTCGCCCGATAGCAGATGGCTGGTTGGCGGCGGGACATCGCGCAACGTGCAGGTGTGGCACACTGACAGCGGCACATCCCAGTTCACCCTCAGCCATGCCCATCAGGTCTCGCAGGTTGACATCTCGCCCGATAGTTCCACCGTTGCCGCCGCGACCTGTCTCACCGTTGTAAGCAACGAATGTACCGAGGGCGGCGTGTGGCTATGGAACCTGCCCACGGGGAAATTGATGAAACAGAAGCTGACCGGCTTTCCCAATGTTGTGGAGAGTCTGGCATTCGCGGCAGATGGATCAGCTCTGATCGTCGGCTCACGTGATGGGACTCTGCGCATCTATGACACTGCGGACTACCAGCCGCGCTTCGAAACCATCGCCCCAGGCGGAATCTCCACTCTGGCAGTTTCCCCCGAAGGAGGCTGGTTCGCTACTGGCAATACCAACGGCGAGGTATCCCTGTGGAAGATCGTCTATCATCCCTGATCTTTGCCCGCCAGATACTCATCCGTCTGTGGGTTGAAAGTGTGCTACACTGAATAAGTAAGAATAACTGGATCTCTGTCGCACCCCTTGGCCGCCGACCCTTTTATAGGGTTGACGGTCATTTTTATTCCGGCAATGCCGGACATATGCCCTTTTGGGTAGAAAGCAGTACTATCATGGACGTTAGAATTTACGTAGGCAACTTAAACAAGTCAACCACACAGGCTGAAATCAACACCCTCTTCGCAACCGCTGGGACCGTCACTTCGGTGGAAGTCGCCAAGGAAAAAGGCACCGGCGTATCGAAGGGCTTTGCCTTTGTCGCCATGCCCACCCAAGCCGATGCCGATAAGGCCATCAGCATGTTCAATGATTATGCTTTGGCTGATAACAAACTCAAAGTCAATATTGCCAAACCGCGCGTCGCTTAAACGCCCGCTCTATTCATCAAAAAAGCCCCTTCGTATGAAGGGGCTTTCGTGTTCTAGCGCATGTTATCGCGGAACGTCAGCAGCATGATGTATGCCCTCAGGGGGTTTTCACGATAGACATCCGCGGTGAATTCATCGTGCAGGAACTGACTATAGCCCGGTTCATTCTTGATGGTGGGGTTGTCCAAATTTTGGAACGCCATCTCCCAGGCGGGGAACTGACGCGCCGAGATCTGTTCGCGGGAAATGATGGATGCCTCCTTGTGGCGCGGGTCCGCTTTGATCTTTTCGTACAGTGCCTCTACCACCTCAGCGGGTCCTTCAAGCACCTGCATGAAATTTCCGCTTTTGTATAACAATAAGCCAGTGACATCTTTGGATGTATTATTTTCGCGGCTGACTTTTAGAATATCCAGCAATTCAGCATCGCTCAAGAGTTCGACAGACGAACTGACATAGATAAGTGAGAGCATAATATTTTTCCTTTCCCCCAATTATAGCTTAACGGTCATAACACTCAAATCAATCCGATATAATCAAGCCCAGCCAACATGGCGACGGCGTTGCCCGAGATGCACGGTAAAGGACTCGCAGCAGCGCTCACGCTCCAGCCGTTACTGGATGCGCGCGAAATGGGTTTCAATGGATACAAAAAGAACTCGGGTTCAGACATCTTTGTCAGATCGAGAATTTTTATCTGTCGCTGTAAGGCTGTAAAAACAGATAAAATGGAATTTAGATTTATTGATTTTTAGAGGAGTGAATGCATGGAACGAAAAACGCAAAGCGGTTACCTGATGCTGGCTGATATTTCTGGTTATACATCCTTTGTCGCCAGTACCGAGATCGAACATGCACATATCGCGCTCTCGATCCTGCTCGAAGCCCTCGTGGAGAAATTGAGCGCTTGCCTGACCATTTCCAAGCTGGAAGGTGACGCGGTCTTCTGTTACTGCGAAACGGATAAATTACCGCAGGACAAATCGCTGCTAGAGTTGGTCGATCATACCTATCTGGCTTTTCGCGATCGCGCAGAATCGTTATACGCCCAGGCAACCTGCGATTGTAAAGCTTGCAAAGCCATTCCCACCCTCGATCTAAAGTTCGTGGTGCATTACGGCGATTTCATCGTCCAACAAGTGGCGGGCATCAAAGACCTGTTAGGCACGGACGTCAATCTCATCCACCGCCTCTTGAAGAATCACGTGGCTGAGTCTACGGGCTGGCAGGGCTATGCGCTCTTCACGCAACAGGGCTTGAACCGGATGCAAATGGACAAATCCATTTTTGTGCAGCAGACTGAATCCTACGAACATCTCGGCGCTGTGGAAACGTACATCATGGATATGCATGTCCGCTATGCCGGGCTGAAGGCTGCTTAAGGCAGGCATCAACGTTTTGCACAAAACCAATTGCCGCTTATGCCTCAGCTATATTGACGGCTAACAGGGGACTTTTTTCAAGCAGGGCATGGATCTCAAGACCGGCTTCAGGCACGGTAACGCCTTCCACCGCCGCCCATTCCTGAGCCAACACATCCTGCGTCACCTGCAGAAAAGATCCGATCGTACCGCTCAACGGTTTGTGTCTGACCGAGGCGTATAGATCACGGACCACTTCACAGTGGGCTCTGATCGTCCCCATTTTCAAGCGTTCTGCCATATTGGCTTGTCGCTGGCGGGCATCTTCAGGCAGCGGCAACGGCTGTGATTCCAATATTTTACGGCACTGGGCAATTTCGTTTTTCACTGTCAACTTGCGTAATCCAAACGTCGGCAGATCCAATGGCACCCATAAGGTACTGCCCAGGATCGAGATTTCGTAATACCGCCGCAGGACTCCCGGCTCAAATTCCCGGTCTTCCAAATTAACCACATGTCCCACCCCATATTTCGGATGAACCACCCGATCGCCAACTTTGAATACCATATCACCTCACTCTCAGCCATAGCGGTACAAGTCATGCTCGCAACCATAATAATGCCCCGCTGCACTCTGATAAAAAGAAAACCGCCCGCCCCTGCAATGATGGGGTTGACGGTGAATCAAGCACGCTTAACCTGTTATCAGATAATTTGATTATATCATGACCATCATATTCAGCTCGGCAATGCCCCTAAGATTCTATGATTAGATGTAGGGGCGGTTTTTTCACTCAGGGCGATTGCATCTAAAGTGGGGTAAAAATGGAACTTATACGGAGGCGACAT
>JBDTWO010000030.1:0-33349 GCA_040006635.1 Chloroflexota bacterium | reverse complement strand
GCAGGTCGCGGGTGATGATCGGCATTTGCCATTCATCATCCACACGCCAGACCGAAGCCGTATCATACGGGATGACGAGTTTAATCTGATCCAGAATGCGTTCGACTACCTGTTCAAGATCGAAGGTTGTAATAATGCTGGCAAGGCTTTCACGCAAGGTTTCAGATTCTTTTTTGGCAAGTTCCAAACTGTTGATCAGTTTTTCACGTTCGGACTCGATCCATTTACGCTCGGTAATATCGCGAAGGATAATGATGGCTGTATCAGAAGCGCTGGCAACGATGCGAGCCTCCATTACGCGCGCTTTTTGATCCATGACCGATTCAAACTCAAAGGAGGTCATTTGCTTGGTTTCCAGCGCGTGTTCAACGGCAAATAGCGCTTGGGTTGCAGTGACTTCGGAAAACACTTCAAAAATCTGTCTGCCTGTAAAGCGCTCTGGGGGCATGACCGCTTCCCTGCCCTTGGGCGGCACCATATTAATGATCAAGCCGTCCGCTGATATTTCCAGGATCATATCGGGCATGGCTTCCAGCAGGGCACGGATGCGCGCTTCGCTTTGTTGCAGGGCGTCCATCGTCTGCTTTTGGGCGCTCATATCGTAGAACATTGCCAGGATACAATCTTCATTTCTAATATGGATTAACTCATAGAAGGAAATTACCTGTTTCAGGCTACCATCAGCGTGATAAAAATGATCATCCGGCTCGTATAATGAGCGCTTCTGTTTTAGTCTCTCGACAAATTCCCTGCGCGCATGCGGGATATCCCACATAGTCAGTTCTTCTGCGGTCCGGCCAAGGGAATTATTTGGGTCGTAGCCCGTTAAATCCCAATAAGCATAATTAGCATCCAGCAGGCGACCATCCTCTAGGGTAGTAATACAGATTGCCACCGGGCTTGAATGAAAAACTTTACGAAATTGTTCTTCACTTTCACGCAAAGCATCTTCAGTGTGTTTACGTTCATGCAGTTCATCCTGCAACCCAGCCAGCGTTTGGCGGAGTTTCTCCGTCATGGCGTTAAAGGCTTGGGCAAGCGTACCCACCTCATCGTCCGAAAGAACCGGAGCGGAAGCGTCCAGATCGCCCGTTGAGATGCGTGAGGCGGTCTCGGTCAATGCACGCAAAGGTGCGGTGATCCGCTGCGCCAGAATGATGACCACCAGGATAAGCACCAGCGAGATGAGCAAGCCTGCTATTACGATATTCATTGCCAGACGGCGGGCGGGCCACAACGCAGTGGACTCATCAATTTCAACAAGCAGTACAGCGTTTTGGTTGGTGAGCGGCAGATACTTGCCAATCACCGCAATCCCATTATGGTTTATGTAGGCGAGTGTGCCCTCACCGCCTGCCAGCGCCAGGTCGATGGCGGGCGAATGCATCTCAGGATATTGACTGAGGGCGATCGGGTCGTCGGTAATGATCGCACGCTGGCGGGTGATCAGATAACTTTGAATGGGATCGTTTAGATCCAGGTCTTCACGGATAAAGTTATCCACCTGCTTCATGTTGAAATGCAATGCGAAGACCCCGATCCTTTTTTCCTTATCGTCAAAGAGCGGCGTGGCAATGGTTAGAGTGGTTTTGCCAAACAGATCAGATTTGTAAAATCCCTCGGTATAGGTGCGGGTTTGACCTTCGGTAAAGAACGGCTGACCAAACTGAGATTTGCCTACATTGACCGTAGCTGCCGAAATAACGATATTGCCATCCGGATCAATAATCTGAACATCTTGAAAGTCTGTAGTGCGCTGGGCGATCAAGGTGACCAGACTCGTTAAATGATCTCTAGCAAGATCGTGATCGGCAGGCAAAGCCGCAGGGTTAAGTAATACGCCTGAGAGTGTCCTTAATTCTGGCAGGCTTGCTAAAAATATGGCATTGCGCTGTTGTTCATCCACCCAATGATTCAAGAAGTCCACTTTCAATTCAGCGATCGTATGCAATTTATCTTCCACCGTTGAACGTAGTGACTTGGCGGCTTGGGTATATGCAAAATAAGCCACCATAGCTACAGTTGCCAGGGCAAAGGCGACGTAGTAGACGATCAGCCGGGTTTGAATATTAGACTTTTGTATCTGTTTGGAAAGCTTATACATGATTAGGGTGCTTGGTTTAAAGCGGATAGATTATAGCGGGCGGCTTCCTGCGTCAGGTCTTGCCCTTGATATTTGATCGACATCTTCTTCAGGATGCCGTTGGCATGCAGTTCGCGGATGATCTTTGTGAGCTCAGCCAGCAAGCGTGCAGGATCACGCTTGCTCGAGCGGTCCAAAGTTATGGAGGCATAGGTAAACAACAAAGACTCGCCCAGAGTTATGACCGGCTTCCCGGAGGCTATTGCTTGTTTCGCTAACGGCAGAATCGTAAGGACGGCATCCAATTTAACACCATCACCCGCCGAAAGGTCTTCGATCGCAGGTTCTTCATTTTCATAACCAACGATTTTGGCATCGTGAATGCGGTATGCGATCTGCTCGCCTGGGATGGTCAATGTGCCTTTTAAATAGGCTTCAAACGTACAACCTACACAGACCCCGATCCGTTTCGATGAAAGATCCTCAGGCTTTTTGAAGGTGACATTATCCTTATGGATCAGTAACACCGTGGGCGTTGCATAATAAGGCTGGGAAAAATACAGGGCTTTCATACGTTCAAATGTGATTGCCACCGAACCCACATGAATATCCCAGTTATCCCCCCACTGCCCCGCAACCAGTTGACTCCAGGGCGGGGTGACAAAGCACGGCTCCACGCCTAGGCGGCGGGCAACTTCCACTGCCACATCCACATCGAAGCCAACGAATTGATTCGCAGTATATTGGGTTGGACTGCATTTTGTATCAGGAGCGGGGTTTGCGTTTACCAGGAGTTTAGATTGAGGCGCGTAATCGGCATCGGTTGCGATGATCAGCGTCCCGCGCGCCATGACCTCAGTCAATTTGTCATTTTGAGGAGTGGGCGTCGCGGCGGCTGGAGCACAGGCTGTCAACACAAATAAGACGCTCATGAACAAAACGCTAAAATTTTTCATACGAGCCTCCTTCAGAGCGATTATATATCAAGTCATAGCTACAACACCAAAGCCATGCGAATAAGAGCATATTAAATACGCAAAGCGATTCCCAGCCTCATTCCACCTTATAAAAACCCGCCCCGCATCTGCGGGGCGGGTTTCCAAGTAAACTTTTACGGCACACAAGTAGCTTTGAAAGTTGTCCGGCTGGATGTATCGTTGGGCGCCAGGATATGCACATCGATCCAGTAGTCTTTCGCAGCGACGATCTTATAGTAGATAAATGCGCTTTGCGTACCCGCTTCCAGAAACAGGAGTGAATCGGCGCCGATCGATTCCCCTTCACTTGTCTCCCAACGGAACGCCACTGTCGCCGGACCGTTCACCGTAATGTCGGCATTCACCGTCACATATTGCGGGAAAGCCGTACACGCGACGTTCAACGAAGGCGGCTCGATCCGAACCCGGATATTGGATACCTTTGCAGGAGGCGCATCCACCACCGGGAGCGCATCCAGATTCCCGACGGCATCGATCACATTTGCGGCAAGCCAGCAATATGTGGATGGATCGCTCGGGTTTTTCACCACCCACCAGGTCACATCAATATTCTTCCCAACGATCTCCGCCTGCCCGTCCACATCCAATGCGCCCACAACAGCATACGCCGTGCTTGGTCCATAACGACAATTCACCGGTTGATCGATCGGCGAGGCGATCGAAATACGCGGTGTGGCGGTCGGCACAAGGGTGGCAGTGGCGCGCGCCAGCAATGTCTCAATGGGAATCAGCGTCGGGGTGGAAACGGTCGAAGCAGGCGTAGCAGTAACCGGCGTAGCAAGAGGCGTGACTGTCGTCTGGCTGGGCAAATTGCAGGCAGTCATTACAAATAATACAAGCACGATCCAAAAGCGGGATTTCATCCATTCCTCCTTTTCTACTTGGAATCATAATCCTTCGAAAGATTTATCGCAATAGGATTTTGGATTAACGCTTCATGCCGACCTTCAACCTGCTTCGGTTTTCTGAAGCCGACTCCAATCTGATAACTTGTGTCGCATTTATGATATAATTAGAACATATATTCTGCTTTAGACAAGAGGAGCTTATCATGAGTAAAAAGGTAATGGTCTTCGTTGGGACAAGCAAGGGCGGCTTCATATTTGAGAGCGATGCAAATCGCAAACAATGGCAAACGGGTGACATTCATTTTAAAAGTTGGAACGTGATGCACATGCAACTAGATTCGCGCGATCAACGCCTGCATGCCGCGACGAGTCATTTTGTGTATGGTCCAACCACCCACTATTCAGATGACTTCGGCAAAACATGGACTCAGGCAAAGCAAGTGCCGCTGCTCACGCGCTCATCCAAATCTGGCAGACCCGCCAGCACGGTGGATGAAGCCTTCCGTTCGGAAGGCGGCGAGAGCATCGCAGATAAACCTGAAAAAATGATCAAGGTCTGGAATATTCAGCCCGGGCGCGAAAACGAGCCCAATGTTTTATATGCAGGCGCGCAACCGGCATCTTTTTTCGTCTCTAAAGATCGCGGCGAAACGTGGACTTTGAACGAGAGCCTGTTCGACCATGAACAGCGCGGACAATGGAATCCGGGTGCGGGCGGATTGACCTTGCACACGATTCTTTTAGACCCAACCAATTTACAACGAATGTATATCGCTGTCTCTGCTGCAGGTTGTTATCGCACCGATGACGGCGGCTTGACCTGGGCGCCCTACAACAAGAATGTCCGCGCCGATTTTATGCCGAATAAATTCCCCGAGTTCGGGCAGTGTGTGCATAAAATGACGATGCATCCTTCAAACCCAAACATCCTCTATCAACAGAATCATTGCGGTGTCTATCGCAGTGACAACGCGGGCGAAGATTGGATCGATATCGGCGACGGCAAGTTACCAGCGCGCTTCGGCTTCCCCATTGCGGTGCATCCCACTGATCCGCGCACGATCTATATTGCGCTCGAAGAAAGCGATGAATACCGCATGAGCGTGGATGGAAAATTCTCCGTGTGGCGTAGCCGCGATGCGGGTGACTCGTGGGAACGCATGACGAAGGGCTTGCCAGACAAAGCGCATCTGGTGGTGTTACGCGAAGCAATGGCAACCGATACATTCGAAGACGCCGGGATTTACGTGGGCACGAGCACCGGTCAATTGTTTTACAGCCGCGATTCCGGCGATAGCTGGGAGCTGCTGGCAGATTTCCTGCCGCCCATCCAATCGGTGGAAGCGGCGGTGGTGGAAGGATAAAAGTAAAGTGACTGTCACCTTGAAGGTGACAGTCACTTTTTTATTATTGTCTATCCTTCGCCCAACCGTTCGACTCTTTTTCTTACAAGCCACAGCGGGAGCAGTGCAGAAACTACAGCGACACCGGAACCAACGACCAACCCAAACAGGTATCCATAAATCACAGGGTATTCCAGGAAGCTGGCTAACCCAAGCGGAAGAATGAACAATCCAAAACTAATTGGCAGGTAGATCATTGTGACGATCTGTCCGAAACACCCCATCGCTCCGGCGTTCATCTTGCGCGGATCATCCCAGGTAAAGTTCGCACCGACGACCCCGAATGACAGCAGAATACCAGCCATGCCTGCGAGGCACATGATGATCGCGATCATGCTATACATAAATTCCAAGATGGATAATTTTTGAACGAAGGAAATCACAGTGAGGAAGACCAGTCCCAAACCGAGGGTTGGGAGATAGGACACTAAGAATTTCGCCATCAACAAATATCCAACACGGATGGGGGCAACTTTCAACAACCAATAATTTTTACCCTCCTGAGAAAAGCCCATCGCTGCCAACCGGGACATGATCATCCAGCCCACGAAGAGGGACATGCCCACACTACCATACGCCAGCACCACGCGAAAAGATTCCATGAACCAGGTGGGAGCATCACCGCGTCCAGCAGGTGGTTCGCCGCCGCCGCGAAAAATCGCGAAGGTGTACATCACACCGAGGATGACCGGCGAGATCAACTGGGACAGGTTGCGCAGGTCACGTGTCAGCGTGAGAAAATCTTTTTGAACAATGCCCAGCACCGGGCTGGGCAGGAGGCGGATGAGTCCAGATCCAAATCCATTGGCATTGATCGGTCGTGAAGAGCGAACCGTCTTCTTGCGCACAACGACTTGCATCCCTGCCCAACCGGAGTAGTACCAGCGCTCAGCTGTGAGCAGAGCAAACCAGAACGCGATCGCTGCCAATCCCAGCGTTGCGCCCAGTTGCAGCGTACCCAACAGCCAGTGACCTTCGCCAAGCGCGACCAATCCCTGTCCCGCCCAATTCAACGGTAACCAAGCCGTGTTCGAGCGCAATAAAACACCGGTGGCTTGTTCGCCTGAAATATTCAAGCCCTTGCCGAATGAGTTTGAAAAATTACCAACCTGTGAGCAGACGAAGCCGAACATCGCGCCGAAGAAACCCAGGATCTCTGCAGCGCGGCGCGGTGGCAAAACTTTGACAACCAGCATGACCAGCAGCGCGGCGAGCCCGGCGCCTGCCAAAGCCAAAACCATCATCGCAATGACAACAAGCGGATAGTAGACAATGTTATAGCCACTGGAGATGCCAAGCCCAAACAGGATCGGCAAACCGAATAAAGAGATCAAGGCAATATTGGGCAGCACAGCTTGCAACAGTTTGGCGATGAAGACCGCTCGAATGGGCACCGGGGTTGCCAGCAGAAAATCCATATCGCCGGAAAGATATAAAGCCTGCAACAAAACGCCGAAGCTGGTTAACAATGTTCCGAGAAATAAACCGGTTAAGGTTAATGCAGGGATGGCTCGCAGGAACGCACCCAGGTCAACACCGACGTATTTTGCAAATTCAGGCGAGCGGACAAAGTTCAACAAGAGTACGCTCATCGAAAAGATGAAATACGCTAATCCCAATAACCCCAAAGAGAGGAAGGCAAGACCAATCTTTCTCCTCAGTTTGGCATGACGAAAACCATTCAAGGTGATGCGCAGCCGCAAAAGCAATAGCTTCCAAACCGCAGGCAAGACCCGCGCATCTGGTTCATGGATCGAAGAGCTACTGGCGGTAGTATTCATTTTAGGATCTCGGCAATTTCAGCTTCTTCTGCGCCGCCCGTCAACCCGAGGAAGATATCTTCCAAACTGGCAACACCGGTTTTATCCAACGTGCGTAATTCGTCCATCGTCCCCACCGCGATGAGTTGACCTTTGTTGATGATACCGATACGGTCACACATGCGTTCGGCAATTTCAAGAATGTGCGTGGAGAGCATCACTGCCGCACCGCGATCTGCCAACTGGCGCAGAATGTCCTTGATCAGGCGCGCGGACTTCGGGTCAAGTCCCACCGTCGGTTCATCGAGCACCAAGACTTTGGGGTCATGCATCAACGCCGCCGCCAGCGAAGCCTTTTGCTGCATGCCGTGACTATAAGAATCGACCGTATCATCCGCCGCGGCAGCTAGATCGAGAACGCGCAACAGCTCGTCAATGCGATGCACGACCTGCTTACGATCCAGGCTATACAGGTCGCCGACAAAGCGGAGTAGCTCGCGCCCAGTCAATTTGGCATACAGGTTGGGAGTATCGGGCACGTAGCCGCAGGATGCTTTGGCAAGCATGGGTTTGGTTTGAACATCATACCCGGCAACTTTCACACTGCCTGAGGTCGGCTGAAGCAAACCAACGATCATTTTGATGGTTGTGGTTTTTCCGGCTCCGTTCGGACCTAGAAAGCCGAACACTTCTCCCCCTGATACGTCAAAGCTGACTTTATCCACTGCGACCTTATCGCCATAGCGTTTGACGAGGTCACGGGTTTCGATCAATGTTTCAGTCATAGGTTCTCCAGATTGTGGGACGCTTCGTGGGCTATCTCTATTTTATACGTAACCGGGAGAAAAAGTGTGCAGAAATAATTATTAGAGTTTATCGGAAATTAAATCGGGACGCTGATTCACGCAGAAAACGCAGATTTTTCTTTTTGAATCAGCGAAAGTCAGCGTTTGTCAGCGTCCAAAATTGACTCTTTACTTATTACCGATAAAGTCTATTGACTTTCCCCCGCTTCAAGCTGGACCTTGAGCCTGCTCCCAATAAAATGACCGGATCAGCCCGACAATTATTTTCGAAGCATTGGGCGACTTTATATAAGTTGACGTTTGTATTGAGTTACGGCTGTAAACAAGCGGGGATTGAATCTACAAATCCAATTGGGGTTTGGGTGGAGCCGTTCTCATCGTAGATCTTCACGAATTGAACTTCAGGGAATTGTTTGAAGTTATAGGTCAGCAGGTTCGCGATGGTGTAGGTTGCGTTCGCGCGGTTGCATGTCCCTTTGAGGTAGATGTGGGCAACACCGTTGATGAGCTCAAAGCGACTATAACCTGTGAAGCCATTTGTCAAATTGATCCAGCCGTAGGTATATTTCTCCGTTGCACCGGGACCTTTGAAATATTCGTTCAACAACGTGAGGTAGACATTGTTACTGCGCGCATAGCGAACTCCTGCTCTTTCAAATGGCGGCAGGTTGTTGGTGTAGCGATAGTTGCTGACGAAGAAGACGTTGATCTTCACATACACCGGAGTGAGGGTCGGCTGTCGGGTATGGGTGGCGGTACGCGTTGGAGTGAGAGTCGGTGTGCGCGTGGGTGTACGGGTGGCGGTTGGCGTACGTGTACGCGACGGTGTGAAGGTAGCCGTTGGAGTGCGAGTGGGCGTCCGCGTCCGCGTGGGAGTGCGAGTTGGAGTAGATGTGCGGGTGCGTGAGGCAGTCGGCGTGAATGTAGGAGTCCGCGTGCGGGAGGGCGTGAAGGTTGGGGTCGGGGTGCGCGTGGAAGTTGGTGTGCGAGTCACTGTGGGTGTACGCGTGGGAGTGCGGGTTGGAGTGGAAGTGCGGGTGCGTGAGGCTGTCGGCGTGGATGTAGGAGTCCGCGTGCGGGAGGGCGTGAAAGTTGGAGTGGGTGTACGCGTGGAGGTTGGGGTACGAGTCAATGTGGGCGTACGCGTGGGCGTGCGGGTTGGAGTTGAAGTCCGCGTGCGCGTGGCAGTGGGTGTGCGCGAAGGCGTGACCGTTGCAGTCGGCGTGCGGGTGTTGGTGGGCGTCCGCGTGACGGTTGCGGTTGGTGTGTTGGTTGGAGTGCGCGTCACTGTGGGCGTGAAGGTATTGGTGGGAGTCCGCGTAACGGTTGGCGTGGGAGTCACAGATGGGGTAAAGGATGGGGTGACTGTAACAGGCGTTGGTGGAGTCGGAGTCGGTCCGCCCTGGAGCACGAAGCGGACAGCATCCGCACCGACGAAGAGGTCGGCGATCGTGGCGGCTTCATCCTGAGTCCGATTTGTGAGTTCGATGTATTCGTCTCCGGCGCCGGTGAAGTTGTATTTGCCCACGTAGACCCAGCCATCAGTGACGTAGTATATGTTCGGGAAGACATCCTGATTGACGACGATCTGGTCAGACTTGCCCGCGTGATGAATCGTGTAGATCGCGCCCTGCGTGGTTGCCTTAACCGCGGGGATGCGAACATAGACGGAATACATTCCGTCGTTGGTGCCTTGCGGGAAATTCCATTGCGCGGTGCAGGTGGGCGCAGTGGTGCGCGGTGGAGAAAAGCGCATCACGCCGCCTTGCGCACTACCGGCGGAAATATCGAGCCAACATCCAAGCGGTGTTTCTACAAAATTTGCCGAACCATCATCCACAACAAGACCGGCGGCTTGCCCAGGCGGATAGGCGAGTTCAGTACCAGAGGGAAAGATCTTTGCGCCGTAATAAACGAGCGCAGGATATGCCACCCATAACGACTCAGGCTGATTATTCACCCAGGGATCGGCGCCGCTCCCCTGCCAGCCATACGGATCCACCGATTTCCCAGCGGGGCTGCGCACCAGCAAATGTAAATGCGGACCTGATGAGTTACCGGTCGTGCCGCTGATGCCAAGCATTTCACCATGCGGGATGGAGACGCACCCCGGCGTGCTACAGGCTTGCACAGCCACCGAACTCATGTGTCCGTAATAGGTATTGTAGCCATTGGTGTGATGCAAACGGACATAGATACCGAGATTGACTTTGTGATTCTGCGGATCCCACCAGCCTGCGTAAACCACCTGATCGGCATCTGCCGCAGCGTAGACGGGACGATAGGAGATGCTGAAGTCAATGCCATCGTGACCGTCGTACCACATCCAATCGCCGAGGCTGTAAGACCAATATCCGCCACTGCCCGCATTACACACTCCGGCTTGCGGCGGAGGTGTGCCAGCCGGCGCAGGTGATGGACAATCCTTGTTGGCTTCAACGCCGTTGAAAGCCACAATGCGATTGTCAAATGTATAGTTGGGGGAAGAGTGATCGAAGACCGAGCCCTGTCCCGCCGCGCCCGGATAAGGCGGATATAAGAACGGCGCCACGACAAGTGCACCTGCTTTATCAGCAGACGCGCCACGCACACCCAGCATGATGATGCTGAGGAGAAGGATCGTGAGGGCGTGTTTGAGAGGACGGGTCACAGATAGGTTCGATTATGCCAGAGATTCCGTCAGCAAGCTGACGGAATCCAGAGTCTAGGGTTGAGGTGTGGCTTGAGAAACTGGAACAGATTTGAGCGTGGAAAGAACCGTCACTGCATCCGCAAGACAGGCTGCGCTCTGATCCTGAAATGAGACTTCAAATCCGGTCAGGACATTCCCGTCGCCGCCGGTGTAGGTAACAAATTTCAGCACGCCATTTTCGTAGGCGGTACCCACATCAAAGGTAACCTTGTCAGCATAAAAAATATCGTGCTCGATCGTAATGTTCGCAGGCATGCCGCGTCCCGATGTGACCGCGATCACACAAGACTCAATATTGCGATTAGCCAATGCCGAAAAACCAAATTGATCGCTGGTCACCACCCACAGATCGGGATCAAACGTCACACGAAAAGAAAAGCCAGGCGTTGAATCACCGGGATACGTTGGCGCGCCATCCCAGACCATGCGCGCAGGCGCGTTCACGGCTTCGGTTGGCAGATCAAGCGGCGGCAATTGCGTTTCGGTGGGTGTGACCAAAGGTGTGTAGGTTGGTGCGGGGGTAAATGTTTGCGTGGGCTCAAGGGTCGGCAAAGCCTCCGTGATCAATGGTTCCAAGGCTTGAGTTTCAGTTGCGATGGGAGCTTCGGTAGCAGCAGGCGCTTGAGTTGCCGCCGCGCCGCCACAGGAGGTCATTAATAAAGATAGGATCAGGATAAAGATGATTCGCCGAATCATTGGGACTCACTTTCGGGTTGTCCGCTAATATTCGCGAATCTCCGCGAATATTTTGAGTGATTAGTGGACAAGCTCACTTTCGCATCCATGCGAGACAGCAAGCTGATTCTGTTTCGAGGGGCTTTATCTCACCCGTTGCCACGTCCGCAATAGACACAGTCATTCTACCATTTAAGACCACATTGAAAGCCAAAGTGTTCCCGTCTGGTGACCAGAAGGGAGTCTCGACATGTCCGTTATCAAAGTTTGTGATTTGATTCAACTTTCCGCTTTCAATATCAATAATATAGATATTGCTGATCAATGCATTGCTGTTTTGATCTGCATTTTTATCTTGCGAATTCTCACGCACCACGAACGCGATCCGCTTCCCATCCGGTGACCAGTTCGCCGCATACCCATGACCGGCATCCGCGTCGGCGAGCTTGCGTGGATTCGAGCCGTCCGCACCTATTATCCACAACTCCCCTACCGTGAAGGGCGTCTGTGTGTCAGGGATCTTGAGGAACGCGATCTGTTTGCCATCCGGCGACCAACGTGCAAAGGAAATGTAGTTGTATTGATCGGCGTAGAGTTGTTGCGTGCTGGGTGCTGCGTATTGCGTACTATGTAGTTCACTGCCATTACCCAGCCCGCGCGAAAAAGCAAAGACGAGGTCGTCATTTACAGGGTTTACTGCAAGGTCATAGGTATATTCTGAAATTGAGATCTGATCCTGCCTGCCATCCACGCGCGCGCGCATCACATGCGGGTTTCCCAACGAATCCACTTTGAGGTAGGCGGACTTGCCGTCACTTGTCCATGCGAGGAAGTGGGCGTCAGTGGCGGTGATAGGTTGGGTTGTCGAACCAGAATTGGTGTCCAAGAAAAGAACCGTCTGCCCATTGGGACAGCTAAGTTCGATCAGGAGAAATTGTCCGATTGGTGCAGGGAAGGTGTTGTTGAGTCCGCAATTAGATGGGATGGAAAATGGGATCTCTTTGATGGGTTGCAACTCAGATGAATATTCAATGAAGGCGGGAGGGTTGAAGCGGTAGAGGAGGAGGGAGGTTTGGGTGGGTTGAGGTGTGGTTTGGCAGGAAAGAAGAAAGAGGAAAGAGAGCAGACAGCAGACAGCAGAAGACAATCTCTTGAAGAGCATGTGTGTATTATACAAGTGAGAGAGTTATAATCATCAAGCAATCGTAAATCCAAAATCAGAAATCGGAAATTGAATCATGCACATCCTCGTAACCAATGACGACGGCGTAACTGCCCCCGGACTACTCGCCCTCGCGCAGGAAATGCGCAAACTCGGCAAGGTGACTGTCTTCGCGCCTGATCGGAACTGGTCAGCTTCGGGACATGTGAAGACGATGGAACGTCCGCTGCGGGTGAAAGAGACCACGCTCGCCGATGGGACATCCGCTTTCACATCGGATGGCGCTCCGTCTGATTGTGTAGCATTGCCATTACTGGGTTTTATTGAAGAGACAGTTGACTTGGTCGTTTCAGGTATCAACCCGAACGCCAACATCGGACACGATGTCACGTATTCAGGTACTGTCACTGCTGCAATGGAAGCCGTTATTGCGGGTGTACGCGGCATCGCCGTTTCACTCGATTCACCAGAGGGGCACAAAGGTCCGTTGGATTATTCCACAGCCGCAATTGTGGGCAGATGCGTGGCAGAACAAGTCATCGCGGATGGATTACCTGAGGGCGTCGTGGTGAACATCAATGTCCCGTATTTAAAAGAGAGCGAACTCAAAGGTTATATGATCACGCGTCAGGGACTGCGCGTCTATCGCGATGCGTTGGATGCGCGTCTCGATCCGCGCGGCAAGCCGTATTACTGGATCGGCGGCGACTTCCCCACCGGCGTGGACGAACCTGGCACAGACTTCGGTGCGTTGCGCGCAGGCTATGTATCCATCACGCCGCTGCAATTGGATCTGACGAATTACAAGGCGATGGATGTGTTGAAGAAATGGGAGTTCTAATTGCGTAGGGGCGAGGTCCTCTCGCCCATTGTCGAATGCAAGACCAGGGCGGGGAGACCCCGCCCCTACAAGTATTGGGAGGGAACATGGACGCTGCAAACTTTACACCCACGCAGATGGAGACTCTGCGCAGAGCTTTCCGGGCGCTGAACCGTTTGATGGTCTTCATGTGGAAGATCGGCTGGGGCAGGCTGATGAATTTCTGGCCCGCGGTCATCGGGCGGATCATGGTCATCAAACATCGCGGACGGAAGAGCGGCAAGGAATATCTCACCCCGGTCAATTACGCGATCGTGAGCGGCGAGATCTATTGCACGGCAGGCTTTGGCTCTGGCTCGGATTGGTATCGCAACATGTTGGCGAATCCCAATATTGAGTTGTGGTTGCCAGAAGGCAAACGTAAGGCACATATAGAAGATGTTTCAGATGCGCCAAATCGCTTACATCTCTTGAGACAAGTTATCATTGCATCAGGATTCGCGGGTCCGTTGTTTGGGATCAATCAAAAGAAATTGAATGACGAACAATTGGATAAAGTTTCAAAAGAGTATCGTGTGGTTCATTTTATTTTGGAGAAATCGTGACAGAAGAAACCATACAGGCTTACTGGCAGAAATTCCTTTCCACACTCCCATCAGATTCGCCTTATCGCTCAAAGAGTTATATTTCCGAAGGCTGGGGCGATGGTCCCGAAATGGCGGATGAACTCGGCGCATTGATCGCGCAGGGACTCAAAACCGGCACCTGCTCCGCGTTGTGGGAATGGGAAGCGGAAGGGAAAACACCTACGCAAGTCGGCGAGATCACGGTTGCTCTGGATGGTCGTGGTGAGCCGTTATGTATCGTCGAAACTGTGGATGTATCGATTCGTAAATATAATGAGGTGGATGCCGATTTCGCCCGCGCCGAAGGGGAAGGTGATCTATCGTTAGAATACTGGCGTAAGGCGCACAAAAATTTCTTTACGCGTGTCCTTGCCAAATTTAGCAGAGAATTTTCAGAAGATATGCCGTTGGTGTGCGAGAGGTTTCGGGTGATTTATTAATGACAAAGGTTATTCCAAAACCTGCCCTGCGAGGAAGTCAGAAATGGCTTCAAGTTGCTATCAACGAGAAGTCAAGCTTTCTCAATACATTGATCTTAAAACAGCTACCAAAATCAAATGACCAAACCATTATGTGGCTCTCTCCAATAAAATCGGATGAGTATGCTGAATATAGAGATGCTGATTTTCTAGAAAGGCTAAACATCGAACTGCCAAATCGCTCTTTGGTGTCATTCTGGCCACGCCACGGTCCTCAATGGGATGGATTGGGTAAGACCCAAGATGGAGCAGTTCTCTTAATTGAAGCAAAGGCACACATCCCAGAGATTCGGTCTCCGGCAACTCAGGCAAGTGAGAAATCACAAGAACTTATTCAAGAAAGTCTAAAAGAAGTAAAATCTTTCCTTGGTGTCCAATCCAAGGTCGATTGGTCTGGAACATATTATCAATATACCAATCGTATCGCTCATCTTTATTTCTTGCGCGAAATAAACAAATTACCTGCCTATCTTGTGTTCGTTAATTTCATCAACGACAAAGAAATGAACGGTCCCACACATGAGGATGAATGGCATACAGCCATTCATGACCTCGAAGCCCATTTAGGATTACCTGCACAACACAAACTCTCACAATATATTTTGCACGTATATCTCGACATATCATTGCTCCAATAAGGAAAACATCATGCCCTACCTCGCCTCAGACTCCCGTTACAACTCCATGCAATACAACCGCACCGGCAACAGCGGGCTCAAACTCCCCGCCATATCGTTGGGCTGGTGGTACAACTTCGGCGGCCGCGATGTCCTCGAAAACGGGCGCGCCATCGCGCGCCGCGCCTTCGACATGGGCGTCACGCATTTCGATCTCGCCAACAACTACGGTCCCCCGCCGGGAAGCGCCGAAATAAATTTCGGCTTACTTTACAAACAGGATTTTCATCCGTATCGCGATGAACTCATCATCTCCACCAAGGCGGGCTACGATATGTGGCCCGGTCCGTATGGTGAATGGGGTTCGCGCAAATATATGCTCGCCAGCCTCGATCAGTCCCTCAAGCGCATGGGGCTCGATTACGTCGACATCTTCTACAGTCACCGCTTCGATCCCGATACGCCGCTCGAAGAGACCATGGGTGCGCTCGACACCGCTGTCCGCCAGGGTAAAGCTTTATATGTTGGCGTATCCAATTACAATCCAGAGCAGACGCGCGAAGCGTCCCGCATCCTGCGTACATTGGGCACACCTTGTCTCATCCATCAACCGCGTTACAACATGTTCGATAGATGGATCGAAGGCGGCTTGCTGGATGTTCTGTCCGACGAGGGCATCGGCGGGATCGTCTTCTCGCCTCTGGCGCAGGGACAGCTGACTCAGCGCTACTTGAGCGGAATCCCCGCTGGAGCCCGCGCCACGAAAACCGAACGCGTCTGGCTGACGCCTGATGATGTGAAGGCAAATCTGCCGAAAGCCGAAAATCTGAATGAGCTTGCGAAACAACGCGGACAGTCGCTCGCGCAGATGGCGATCGCGTGGGTTCTGCGCAAACCTGCCGTCACATCGGCATTGATCGGCGCGAGCAGTGTCGCACAACTCGAAGATAGTCTCACCGCGTTGAACAATTTAAAGTTCAGCGATGATGAGTTGGGTAAGATAGAAGCGATTCTAAAAAGTTAATGTCATTGCGAGGAAGGCTTCAGCCTGACGAAGCAATCCCCTACTCAAACAGGAGATTGCTTCGTCGCAAAGAACGCTCCTCGCAACGACAGGATGGTGATCATGGGCTTTCTCAAAAATCTTTTCGGCGGCACACCCACCAAACCTGAAAAACATTATTACACCTTCAACGTCAAATGCAATCGCTGCGGCGAGATCATTGAAGGTCGCATCGATTTAGATAACGACCTGAGCGTTGAATATGAAGGCAACCGCGAAGTCTATTACGTCCGTAAGGGCTTGCTGGGCAGCAGCGGGCGTTGCTTCCAACAGATCGAAGTGGAGATCAAGTTCTCGTCCACAAAAGCGGTGATCGAGGAATCCGCGCAGGGTGGGAAGATTGTAGAATCGTGACCGACGACGATTGACCGCAGACCGCCTATATCGCCGTCAGCGGTCAATCGTCCGCCGTCAAAAGAGGAGACCAGTATGCAATTTTCAACTCCCCCGAATCAACAAGCCTATTACGAACAAGTCTGGGAACTTGTCCGCCAGATCCCAAAAGGCAAAGTGGCACCCTACGGACAGATCGCATTGATGCTTCCACCGCCAAATGGAGTTGAGTTTGAAGCGTACAAAGCTTTCGGTCCACGCTGGGTGGGCGGCGCGATGGCGGCTTGTCCCGATGATGTACCGTGGCAGCGTGTTATCAACTCGCAAGGCAAGATCAGCGAACGTGCCGGAGCGGAGAGGCAACGTCTGCTGCTTGAAGAAGAAGGTATTGTCTTTGTGAAAGATAAAGTGGATATGAAAAAATATGGGTGGAAAGGTTTGGGCGAAGTCGATGAGCCGCGGCAGGAAACTTTATTTTGAGTAGTAGAATCGTTTAAAAAGAGTGCTGGACAGAGGCTTGGCTTTCAGCACTGCCATATTTACGAGAGGCTGACTTTTATGGATATCTATCTTGCAACCGAACATGCGTATTACTTCATCCCCCAGTTCAACCTGGAAGTGGCGCGCGACCGGGTGGAACAAAAGAAGTTAAATCTGGTGGCAGGTATGCTTGGGGCGCTATTCTCGCGTGCCAAACCAGAAGAGCTCCAACTCGCCACAGTGGAAAACCGCCTAGAGCCGTTCTGGCTATTAGCAGCTTCATCACGCACCTCTTACGATCGGGCTCACACTTATACTGTTACCACTGGCGGACCAGAAGTTAAGAACGTAACAGTGCTGGGTCAAGATCTATCTGTTACTCCTCAACCCAAAGGCGCGCCTTCATTCACGCTTACCGGGGTCGAACATTGTGTCCAGGAACTCCGCACACAACAGACATTTGACGGTATCACCGGCACCAAGATTGACCTCCTAAAATATGCCAATTTTGCAAAAACTGAAATCGCTGATATAAGCACCTTCGCCCCTGACGGTGTGTTGGTCATACCTCCCCAAGTAAAGGCAAACGCCGTTGTACGTCAGGTAACTGCCGAAGTCGTTCAGCCAGTCCAAAATGTCCAAACCATCCACGAGGAACGCGTGGACATTGAAACCATTGACCTGAACTTTCGTCCTATGTATGCCTTTGAATATGAATGGGCGGCAAAAAGTAAGCGAGTAGTTATAGAGTTTGATCCGCTTACTGGCGAAATGCGCACGGGAGGCAAAAGGTTGAGTGACCAGATCAAAGGTTTGCTCACCCGTGATCTTATTTTTGATGTAACTGCCGACGCGTTTGGGACCCTTGTGCCTGGCGGCAGCATTGCGGTGAAGCTAGTCAAAGCGGTGGTGGATCGAAAGAAATGACGATTTGCTAAAAACTTATCTTCCCGCCAACTCTACCACCAGTGTATCCAAAGCCAGATCCAAAGTGATCTGGCTTGTTTTTACGCCTTCATCGATCTTTAGCAATCGGCGGTAAATGCTTTCGAGTGATTCGATCGTAAAACGTGCGGCTTGTTGTGTGGTCTTTTCCGCCACGAACGGATGCACGCCCAGCGCACGCGCGACATCATCCTTGTTGCCGCGTCCATCCAATATTTCACGCGCCTGGATCAACAAACGGAATTGTCGTACCACCATCCCCCACAGCGAGAACAAGTCTTCGGTTTCCAGCAGACGATGCAACAGATGTTGTGCAGACTTGCCATTGCCATTCGATAACGCATCGACAAAGTCAAACACCGATTGCTGTGACGTGACGATACAGACCGCTTCCACATCCTGACTATTGATCGGTCGCGCCCAATTGACATATGCCAGCAATTTAGAGATTTCCATCCCAGCCTGACGCGTATCGACTCCGACCATGTCTTTCAACATTTCCGCCGCGCGCGGTTCGATCTGCCCTTCCTGTTTCTTGGTCTCGTTGACGATCCAACCGGTCATCTCTTTGAGACGCGGAAGCATGAAGGCTTTGGTCTGAATCAACTTCTCGTTCTTCTCCGCCCATTTATTGAGCCAGTGCTTTTCGGCTTCTTTCGGCTCGACAGATTCGTACATCACGACGCGGGTTGTATCGGGCGCCTTTTCGAGATATGCCAAAAAGTTTTTACGTGTGGAGGCATTGTTATATTTCGTGGAGGGATTCGCCAGATACACCAACCGCCGCTTGGCAAGGAACGGCATGGCGTTGACCGCATTGTTCAAGTCCGTGTCGCTCATCGTCCGCGCATCGAGGCGCGCGGTATTCATGTCCGCGCTGGTGGGGTCGGTAAAATCGGACTCAAAGTCTTTGAGTCTGCGGTTGATGGCGAATTCGTCGTTGCCGAAGAGGAAGTGGAGGTTGGGCATAATCAATGTGTAGGGGCGAAGCAATGCTTCGCCCCTACAAGGTCATTTCGTGATGATACGGTGAACACCTGTGCGGACAAAGCGAATATCCGTGACCCGCATGTCACCCATGTTCGCTTCGGTGGTGATGTATTTTTGCAGCCAGGGACCGAGCGGTTTGCTAAGCCAATATCCGAAAGCAGCAAAGGCTACAGCGAGGGGAATGAGCAGGAGTCGCCAACGGGTAGATTTGGCACCTCGCAGCGGCGCCCAGGCAAAAGTCGCAGAGAGAGCCGCGGTGGTTGCGAGGTTCGTGCCGCAACCTTCGTGGACAGCGAGTCCGCTTTCACCAGCTTTGAGTCTAGTCAACGCTTCGGTGGAGGCAGTTGCTATCTCCTCCAGTTGCAGATCGCCGAGCAGAAAAAAGCCGGTCGGGTTGGAATGTCCAGCCATGGAAATTTTATGCGTGCGTGCAAGGACATGCAATGTGGCATGTTCGAGCGCGTGATTACGTCGGGTTTCGAGGATGAGTGGGAGATCAAGTAGCATGTGATGATTATACATGCAACAAGTGATGTATGTCATGCGATAAATGGCACATCTTTAAACTAATTTAAGCAAAACCTGTACAAACCCCTGTTGCTATTTCACACAAAAAAGAGACAATATGACCAAGACATTCTGCGTTGCATTGCGAGGAAATTATGGCATCTCAAACAAAAACAAATCTTAAGTCGCACATCCCAGAAAAATCTTTTTTGTTTGAAAAGATCGTTCCGATCGCGTTGATATCCATGGGTGTCATTACACTCGGCTTGATGATCTTTGCCGCTGGTGTATTGTTGGGAATTGTCCATTTCTAAATTCACAGGAGAAAATCGTTATGTCGATCAATCAAGTTCTGCCGTTCATTTCAACCGCTGTGATGCTCTGGTTCACAGTGGATGTATTCAAGCGTTACCTCGTGCGCCACAACCCGGCATTTTTGTTCTGGGCGATCGGGTTGGCGATGTTCGGCATTGGAAGTTTTGCCGAAGCCTATTTATCGCTGACGTGGAACAAGTGGATGTTCTTCGCCTGGTATTTATTCGGCGCCGCCTTGAACGCCGCCTGGCTTGGACATGGAACGTTATATTTGTTGGCGCGTAAACCGTGGCGGCATGCTGTGACAGTTGTGCTCGTTCTCGGTAGTTTATTTGCAGGCAATTTGATGTTACAAGCCATGCCCAAATTGGACGAGGCTTCCTTTACAACTACAAAACCGGTCAGCGAGCAATACGGAACCAAGGCTTTGAAAGCTGGCGAAGCTGTTCCCGCTGACGCACAGACCATCACGACCACGTATCGCGGCGCTGAAGTGACAGCCGTGCGCGGTCTTTTACCGCTCGGCACGCCCGTGCGTTTGACCACCCCCTTCTTCAATATTTATGGCTTGCTCACCCTCGTCGGCGGCGCGATCTATTCGGCGTATTTATTTTGGCGCAAACGTGTGATGCCCAACCGTGTGATCGCAAATGTGTTGATCGCGGCGGGCGCGTTGGCAATCGGATCTGCCAGCACATTGACCCGCCTCGGCTATGGTGAATACTTGTATCTGGGAGAATTGATTTCCGCGATCCTCATGTTCATCGGCTTCCGCATGGCGGCAAAGCCTCAGCCTGAGGAAGTGATGGTATCAAATTCCATTCCGGCTTCGGCTGATTAGAATAACTCAGACTTAAAAATAGAGCCGTGGATATTCTCCGCGGCTCTATTTTTATTCTGTCATTGCGAGGGAGCGTTGGTTGCGACGAAGCAATCTCCAATACCGCAGTAGATTGCTTCGTCGCCCTTAAGGGCTCCTCGCAATGACGAAACGCTCATTGATTTGCGTTTTCCAATTTCTGATAAGTCTCCAAAAGGCTGATCAGGATTTCATCGGTGAAGGTGTGCATCTTCGTATACATCGCGGTTGCGCGTTTCGCCGGGATGTTGGCTTCGCTATATACTTTGCTGACCGACTCGACCAGCGTATCGCGAAAGAACAAAAACGCCTTTGCTGCATCTACATAACTTAAGCTGTAGCGGCGCGCGCGCGAAGCATATTCGTAACCGATCGCATACGCCTCGCTGGCAGACTCTTCCCCATTGGTGGCGATGTAATTCGTCAGCCCCTGAAATAACGAACGCGAACTCATACGATATTGCTTGCGGGCTTCGTCATCCAATTTTCGATACCAAGATTCAGCTTCGAGACGTCCCTCCGATATTTGCATACGGACGTTCTTCACGACCTCATTCATCATACCTTCAGGCTCTACCGCTTCTTCCTTTGACTTGGAGTTGGTCTCTGCCCAAAGAAGAATTTCTCCACGCTTATAGCGACGATGTCCACCCTGCGTCTTATGGACCGGCAACGCACCCTTATCGGACCAAAGCCGCACCGTGCTTGGATGTACACCAAGCAGTTTCGCCGCATCACTGAGGGAAAGCCATTCGTCGGTCATAATGTTGGAAGTATAAACGCAATCAGAGTGAATGCCAGCGCAACCCAAAATGCTTTGCGGATCACGCGTTGTGCCTGGCGTTGAATCTGTTTCAATTCGGCGGCATCTTCAATTTTTTCTTCCGTGCCATTGATGTTGCGCAGACCGCGCGACGTAAGACCTACTCAGGTCTTGTCTTTGGCTTGGAAGTAGCCCACTGCCGACGCCCAGAATAGAAAGAGAAGCGGTAAGCGCCAGAAATGGTTCACGCCAAAAACGATCAACGCACCCAAAATGACAAGCGTGACTACAAACTGCTGAATACCGAACTTCAACCGCTTCTGCCGTTCAATTGGACTGATGTTGGCGATGCACACTTCACCGATCTCTTCCTCGTGTTGATCGGATGAATTGGATTCGAAAGTTGAAAAGGTAAGCGAATTGTTCATTGTCATTTATCTCAGTTTATCCACGTGGAGTAGAACTCCACGATTCCGAATTATTCCGCGGCGAGTGCGATCTTTTCGGTAAAAGATGGGTCGTGCGCTTTTTTCTGGAAAGCGCCAACATCAATGCGGTACAGCATAATGGCGGCGGCTAACATCATCAACGCTTCGATGCTGAATACGACGAGATAGCCGCTCAGGGCATTACCTGTGAGTTTTGTGGCGAGGTCAGCAACAACGCCAGCCATGAGCAAGCCAACGAGGCGGGAGAGTCCGTTTGAAAAACCCCAGGCGCCGATATAGAGTCCGACCTTTTCAGGAACGGTCAGGTCGAACATCAACGAGAGGTTGGCGATGGTGGAAAGACCGGTGCCGAGTCCGAGCAATGTGATGCCGAGATAGAAAGTGCTTTGGCTGGCGATCAAGCCGCTGACGACAATCATAACGAAGCCGATGAGCACACCGAGGTTCCCGATCTGCGCAACATATTTCTTTTTGATGCGTCCATCCAGAAAGCCCGCGATCATGAAAGCGATCAGGGTGAAGGTGTTCATGATGGATACGATGCGCGAAGTCTGCTTGAGGGTCATACCGAAGGCTTGGGCACCGAAGGGTTCGAGCAGAACGTCCTGACTCAGAATGGCGGCGAGGAGGAGTAATAAATAGATGAAGAAGATCTTGGCAACGGGATTCTCCGTGATGGCGGCGGTCATCTCGCAGATGGTGTAGGTTTCAGATTTCGTGGTTGAGGTGGAACGGACGAAGCGTGGTTCCAGCTTGATGAGGCCGAGCAGACCCAAGGTCAGGGCTGAAGCGGCGACGATGATGAAAGCACGCGAGAGCGTCGCAGGGTCATACGTCGGCACCATGCGGCTCAAGGAGATCCCCGTCGCGATCAACCCGATGACCATGATCGTGAACATGGTCGCTATCGTTTTGCCGCGTTCCTTTTCGCCGGAAAGTTCGGAGGCGAGGGAGAGATACGAAACCGCGGAGAGGTTGTAGCCCATGCCCCACAACCCGAAAGCGATGACACCGGCAATGATGCCGAGCGTGAAGTTATGACTGATGAGCAGTGCGATCTGCGGTGAGATCGCAACACCCAGTACGCAAAGAATCAAGCCGACAAGGATATACGGCGAGCGGCGAAATCCGAGGATGGGATGACGGTCGGAGAATGACCCGATGGCAACTTGAATTGGCGCAAGCAGGTATGGAAAAATGGCAAGCAGGGTAAAAAGGGTTTTGGATACGCCGAGGTCGTAGATCATGACGCGGTTGAGCGTACTATTGATCGGTACGAGCGTCATGGCGACGGCGGTGTGGATGAGGGCCAGCTGTAGTCTCTTGAGGAACATGAGGTCTCCTGTCATTGTGAGTCAAATACCCCAGGCAATGACATTATTTAAATATAGTAAGGGCGTATTCAACGCCCTTGATCAGGTTGTTTGAATTCTATCCCGCGCGGTGTAATCGTCAATGTAGATTTATACAGAATTCTACTAGAGAACACTAAGAATTTAGTAGATTTTCAGCAGGCATAAAGCGTCTCATCAGAAAGGTTAGGAATAGTGGCAAATTATCGTAGAATGAGACCGTTAGCCATTTTCAAGGAGGCACACATGCGTTACAAACTACTGGGCAAAAGCGGACTGCGCGTTTCGGAGTTATGTCTCGGCACGATGACGTTCGGTGAGACGTGGGGCTGGGGCGCATCGAAAGTTGAAAGCAAGAAGATGTTCGATCTGTTCGCCAATGAGGGCGGCAACTTTATTGATACATCGGTCAATTACACCAATGGCACTGCGGAGGAATTTCTCGGCGATTTTCTCAAAGCCGATCGCGATCATTTTGTGGTCGCCACCAAGTACACACTTACCACGCCTGACAACACCGATCCCAACGGCGGCGGCAACAGCCGCAAGAATATGATGAAATCGGTCGAGCGTAGTTTGAATCGGCTCAAGACTGATCACATTGACATTTACTATCTGCACATGTGGGATTCGATGACGCCGGTCGAAGAAGTGGTGCGTGGTATGGATGACCTCGTCCGACAGGGCAAAGTCCACTATGTGGCTTTCTCTGACACACCAGACTATATCGTAGCGGAAGCTAACGTTCGCGCGGACCTCATGGGTTGGTCCCGTTTCATCGGCATGCAGGTGCCCTACTCCCTGCTTGACCGCGCGGTGGAACGTTCCATTATCCCGATGGCAAAGCATTGGGACATGGCTGTCCTGCCGTGGGGTCTGCTCAATGCGGGAATCTTGACCGGCAAGTTCTTGAAGAAAGTCAAAGATGCGACGCGCCTCAACCAGAAAGAATTGAAGCTGAGAGAAAAGTCAGTGAACATTGTCAATGAAGTTCAGAAGGTTGCCGAAGAAGTTGGCAAGCCGATGTCACAGGTGGCGATCAATTGGGTGAGGCAACAACCCAAAGCGCAGATGATTCCCATCCTCGGCGCGCGCAGTGTCAAGCAATTGAAAGATAATATGGGCGTGCTCGATTGGAAACTGACCGATGAACAATGGAAACGTCTCGATGAAGTCAGCGCGATTGACCTGGGTTTCCCGCATGGATTTTTGGATGGCAATCGCTACGTCTACGGCGCGACGTGGGATAAGATCGATAATCATCGAGTGTAATGATTAAGAATCAAAGGGACTGGCAAATGCCAGTCCCTTTGATTCTTCAGGCAGAACCTAACATCGGAAATCGAGAGAATCCTTTTAGCGATGCGAAAGTCTGAAAAGAAATAATTCCATAACGATGAGAATGGCTGCGCTAGAACAAGGCGGGACTTGCGGCGCTGGCGTAGCCGTCGGTATATCAGTGGACGAGGTTGCCGTAACTGCGGGGGCTGGCGGCGTTGGATCAGACAGCGAGCCCAGCAAGTTAAAAGCTGCATCACCCGGTGCGGATCGATAGATAACATCCCCACCGGCACCACTGTTTCTGAGATAAAGATTTCCATTTCCACCCGAGCCTGCAGCGAAACACCAATCTGGGATGCTGCCTTTTTGAGAGGCTTCAATCTGCACCCAGTATTTAACACCAGCAGAAGCGGCAAAAGATGTTGGCAGGCTGAATGAGTAGACATACAGCGCATTTCCACCGACCGTCCCAATCGAAGTTTCACCTGCATTGCCTCCAGTCTGATAGTGCGCCAATGGCGGGTTTGCCACACCAGGCTCTGTATTAGCAGCAGCAGAAGGATAGATGCTAATGCTGAAATCAAGCACAGGACCACCCGCACCAGATCTAGCCGGGTCGTATACGCCAAACCAGTCGATCTCAGTAATTGTCCCATTTGATGGGAGCGTGAAATTATCCCAGATATATTGATCGTTATCACTGCCGTCCGGGTCCAAACGCGAAGATAGGAGAAGTTTTCCATTTGGGTCAACCGGCTGGGTAAAAATGGGACCTGTCTGAACAGCGGGGTTATGGACCTTTTGAATTGTCTTATCGGTGGAGGCTTGTGCCCTGGCGCTGATACGAAAAGGATAGATCGACAGCAAGACGACAGCAACTCCAAAGAATAAAAAAGACCGCAGCGCTTTAGAAAACATATAGACTCCTCAAACACATTGTCTTTGCTGACCAATGACGTTCGATATAGCAACGAATTTATGGGAATACTGGTTTTGAAATCCCATACACTCGGTTCAAAATGATTAATCAAAAAGCACGGCTGCTCTGGCTATTTGATCGGTGTGCCAGTGGCAGTTGGGATTCCCAACGCAGCATGAGGGGTGATGGTGAGAAAACCGGCCTGATAGTTAAGCTGGTTCACATCCCATTTGCTGGCAATATATTGCAAAATATAATTTGTTTCCCGATCCCCAAAGGTGGATTTGAACGCCGGCATGTTGACAGGTTTATCCAGATGAAGCCCTTCTTTGATGATCATAGACAAATCCTGTTTCGAGTATTGCCAGGCATTTCCAGTCCGACCTAGGGGCGGCGCGAGGCGGGAGCCATCTTCCAACGGGGTTTGCCAGCCGGGGTTGCCTAAAAGATCGATCCCATGGCATTTCGCACAATGCTGTTCATAATGCCATTGCCCAGCATCGACATATTGAGGGACCAAAGTCATACTACACACCACCGGCGTCTGAGTTGGACCGGCAAGAATTTGAGCACTAATGGGGACGCCATGCTCAAGCAGATAACTTAAGTCTGCGCTGATCTCTTCGGGTTGAATGTCATGTCCCCAATTCATCACCAGGTAACCCTGCCGGTCGATCACGTACAAATAAGAGGAGTGATCCACCGTATAACTTCCATCAGCACCGGGTGGATTGATCTTGTAGTAAACGCCCAGCGATTCAGTAACCAAATCGATTTCACTGCGTGTACCGCTGGCGCCAATAAAATTACTGCCAAATACATGGGCATATTTATTCAGCTTTTCAGGCGTATCCCGGTCAGGGTCAACTGAGACGAAAATAACCTGCACTTGCGCCTGCTCTTCGGGCGTGAGTTCGCTTAACGCCACCTTTACTTTGGCAAGCGAAGTCGGGCAAACATCAGGGCAGTATGTATATCCAAAATACAACAGTACCATTTTGCCCTGATAAGCGCTTAAGTTCACGGGTCCATCCACCGAGCGCAGAAAGATATTCCCTTCGAGTTTCGGCGTCTGCATAACTGAGCCATGAAACCGATAAGGCTGCATGAAAATAAATCCCACCAGCCCACTGGCAAGTATGATGATCAACAGCCCGGTAAACAGCAGCATTCTTTTTGACATCAGAACCTTTACTGAGTCTTCGTTTGGGCTTCGATGGTGATTGCGCCTGCGTTTTTAAAAGTAAGCGTGAAGGTCACTGTATCGCCTGCTTTTAAATCCCGAGTTAAACCCATCAGCATGACGTGATAACTGCCAGATTTCAATTCAACTGAACCGCCGGCGGGGATTTCAACACCCTCCACTTCATGCATGGATGCGACACCATTCGCATCCATTTCACTGAGATGGACCTGTGCCATATCCGCCACATCGCTATTCACCTTGAGCAGTGTATCGGCAGCAGCGCCGTTATTCTGGATGTTCATAAATAAAGCCGCGGTTGACATGCTATCCATGCCGCCGCTTGCCCGCACCCAGGCATTGGTCACTTCGATGGAGGAGGTCTGTACGGCTGGAGTAGGAGAGGCACAAGCAGAGAGTATAAAGGCGAAAACAAGAATGCCAAAAAGGGAGAAATATAATTTCATAAGTACTTGGAACCTTTCATTACAATTAAAGTGAGAGATGGGGATTTATGTATTGCTTGGCTAAATGATTTCCGGCGCCAGCCAAAAGCTGGCGCCGGAAGGTTACTTAATTTTGTTTATGGATTCGTGCGGATCGGGAGTGGTGTTGCATTCACCCAACCGGAGAAGAGAATTGTGCCGTTGTTTGCGCGGATCCTGAAGTAGTAATTGGTACCTCTGTTCAGACCCGTCACTGTAAGCGACCGTGTGCCAGTAGTTGCGCTACCTGCAAAGTTCGTTGCGGTATAACCGTTTGTGAACGTCGAGTTGGTTGCACGCTCAATGGTGAAGCCGGTCTCATTGGTGGAATTATCCCTCCAAGTCAAGACCACTGAGCGATTGTTGTTACTGTTCGCACCGTTGGCTGCTGTGAAGTTACTTGGCGCGGCCGGCATTGCGGGAACAGTCACGACTGCGGTAGTGGCATAGGCTGAAGATCCAGCCGCGTTCGTCGCTTTGACACGATACTGGTAAGTGTGACCGGTTTGGATGGCAGTATCTGTATAAGCTACACTGCCAGTTCCAGCTCGTACTCCCAGATTGGCAAGTACAGCAAAAGCACCGCCATTATCTGAACGCTCGAGCACAAAGCCAGCTTCATTGTTTGCGTTATCGTTAAAGGTCACTCTAATTTGAGGTCCAGCCTGCAAGGTGGCAACTGCATTGTTAGGCGCTGCGGGAGGCGTTGCAGCAGCGATGACCACCTGGGCTGTATTGGTGTAGGCCGACAAACCAGCGATATTTGTGGCAGCTACGCGGTAGACATACGTGTTAGTTGCGAGACCCTGTTGAACAGTAGTATCAACAAACGTCACATTGCCAGTGTTGTTACGAGCCGGAGCAGTCGCGATCTGAGTGAATGCGCCGCCATTGGTAGCACGCTCAATGATGAAGCCAGTCTCACTGGTAGCATTATCACGCCAGGTCAGGCCCACTTGAGGACCTGACTGCAAAGTCGCGGTCAGGGTGGTTGGGGCGGCAGGTGCGTTGACACCTACAGAAGCAGATACCGACTGGGCGGTCATGGTCGGGAAACCTGATCCGTAACCGACGGCGTTCAGGGCAACAACCCGGTACAAGTAGGCAGTGTTCGCATTGGACGTGGTGTCGGTGAAGCTGCGGATTCCGTGAGTATTCGATTGGTCGAGAGGCGACAAGATCGTTCCCACAGTGGTCCATGTTGTGCCGTCTGTCGTCCGCTGCACTTGGAATGAAGTCTCAGTGATCGAGTTGTCGTTCCAGGTCACGACGATTCTGCGGCTGTTGCCATTGCCAGTGAACGAGAAGGCGAGACCATCAGCCTTGTTTGGTGGGAGCACCAGCGACACAGGGCGCATCATGTCCATTTCTTCATGGCTCAGGATGTGGCAGTGATATACGTATTCCCAGCCGAAGTTAACAAGTTGGTTCGTAATCGGATTGGTTGGGTTGCCCTGAGGATCAACATTGTTGAACATCGCGGTCGAGCCAAGCGGCATCATGGGGTTCAGCAATCGGACCGCGTTTGGCACCTCGAATGGGACATTGGGGATGATCGGCCGCAGAGCGACGACGGTATCTTCCAGCGGGGAGATGCGGACGGTGTCTTTCCAACCGAGCTCATTGGCATCGGGTGTAATGATGATGTTGTCCCACGTAACGCGGTTCAGCAATTGCACATCGAACAGATGGAAGTGGATCGGGTGCGTGTCAACGCCGTTGTGGGTAATGCGCCAGATCTGGGTACCATCGGTTGCGCTGGAGATCGGCGTGACTTTGACATCGCCGACCGGGTTGCCGTTGGCATCGTATACCGCAGCGGCCTTCGGCAGGTTGGTGCCATCGATGAGTTCTGTCGATGGATTCACATAGGGGTACAGGACAACGTTTTGTGCGCCTGGAACGGGCGGTTGAGCTTCCACACCCAGGGTCGCCTGCATGCGTCCGAATTCATCGAACGTGGTGGAGTTCATTTCGTCATGGATGGCTTTGGGCTGCAACGGCAGGGTCATCTTGGCGGCAGGCCCCTTGAGGGTGTTGAAGCCTAAGACAGAAGTGTCATTGATGCGAACGAGACCATCACAGCGTGTGAGAGTGCTGCCAGCCACATTACAGTTACTGCTGGCGGCAAAGCTCGTGCCATATGCCGAGTTGTACGCGGCCTGGCCGACGATGATGGGGTGTTGACCAGACTCAAATACGCCGGTACCGCTTGCGTTATGTTTGAACGCGGTCTGGAGTTTGGTCAGGTTGAAGGCTGGGGCAGCAGTACCAGCAATCTTGATCTGCATGATGGTGCGGGTG
Source organism: Chloroflexota bacterium (assembly GCA_040006635.1). Taxonomy (GTDB): domain Bacteria; phylum Chloroflexota; class Anaerolineae; order Anaerolineales; family Villigracilaceae; genus Defluviilinea. The sequence continues at coordinate 4,152 of JBDTWO010000030.1, read as the reverse complement.
TTAGGACCGTAGCCGGGCAGAATAGTGGGGGCACCAACAGGGCTCAGATCCGGCGCACCGGTGTAGTAATCATAGCTGGCAACGCGCGCCGGGAAGGCCGCCGGAGCATCGTTATAAAGGATGAGGGTCTTGCCAGCGAACTTCGAGAAATCGACGATCACATCGGCGCGTTCCGCTGGGGCGAGCAACAAGGAGTGCTTGTCCACATTGCCAACATCGAAACGAGTCGGGTCAATGATCCAGGTGGTTGGCTGTTGGCCATCGATCACAGCCGGAGCCGGGAGGAAACCACCCTCAGTGCCGATCTGGATCCAATCCGGACCAGTGGTCGCGGCGCCTTGAACGGGAGTCGGGAAGACGTTCGGGTCGGTCTGGGCGGCAGCTAGCAGAGTCGGGTCTAAGGCAACTTCAGTTCCACCGATTATTTGACCCAGAGTGTTCACGCTGGTGCTGGCGGTAGTTGAGTCTGCCACATACCATTGGAAGTTGAAGAAGCGGTCATTGGCAGCGCTCAACATGCGCAAGCGGTAAGCCTTGGGTTGTAGGGTCAAGGTCGGGTAAGCGACACCGTTGACAATGGGCGTGTCGTTGAACTGTTCCATACCCACAGAGATATTCGGGGTGCCTGGAATTTCGGCCGGTTCGCAGAACGGATCGGTCTGATACTGCCAGGTACTCGGGACATCGAGATTACAGTTCGGATTGTAGTATGGGTTGGCAATGGGTCCGTACAACGTATTCGCGGCTGGGGGCCAGAACCAGGGACCGTACATCCAGCGTCCGTAGGCGCTCATGCCTGAAGGATCGCCGGGATTTTGGGCAGGCATGTAGACATGGTGATACCAGAAGCTGCCTTTGGTACCCCAGCGGGCAGTATCCCAAGTTGGGTCTTGCAGGGCAAGTTGGGCGGCATCTGGAACGAAGGTCTTGTCTTGAATAATGAGCGGGATCGTGTCAGCAGCGCCGGGGATGGTGCCGCTATTGATCAAAGCCTTCTCGGTATTATCGGAGATCAAATAACCAGCGGCTTCACCAGCATACACGTTCAGGCGGGTAAGACCCCAGGCATGATCATGGTAGAACATCAAGCGGGCGCTCTGTTGGTTGGTGTAATAAAACGTCTGGCAGCCATCGGTAGCAGAACCACATACATTCATGTCCGGAACATTCTGGACACTAACACCCTGCGGATATTGGGTATTCTCGCCCGCGGGGGTAATCCACTGATGTGGCGTGCCATCTGAGATCCACGGCGAAGTTCCGCCGTGCAGGTGCAAAGTGGCGCGGCTGTCTTTGAAGCACATATCAGATTTCGGGTACTCGCTGCAAAGTGGGTTGCGGACTTCATCTGTGACAGAGCCCTGATCCATCGTGGCAGGCATTCCCATGGGTCCCATACCTGAGCCCATCAGAGTCGAGTCGGTGGGCAGGAACAAATCTCCACCGGAACCGGTCGGCAGCAGATTGTAAAACACGATGCGGACCGGGCGATCTTTCGTCGCCGCGATGGTTGGTCCGAGATATTGGGGCGGAGTGACCGCGTAAGCCTGGGCGCCATTAATCAAAACCGCTTGCGTGGTTCCATCAAGCATCTCGTTCACCAACGGGAAGTGCTGGCTGACACCTGCGTTCGCAGCCGTTTCGATTTGAACATAGCCGCGGACAAAGGAGTCTGGCAGGCTGGATGAGAAATTGCTGCGATACTGTACGAGACCGATCACGTACTCATCCGCATTGACGCCGTTGTAAGATTTAGTTTCAGATACGGCGAGAGGAATGTACTTGCCGGTTGCAGGACAAGCTGGCGGCAGACAAAGCCCGGGCAGCGGATCAGTGAATTTCTTGATACCACCAGCCGTGATATAGCCAGAACCAGAACTTGTTAAATTGATGGCTGAGACCGTACCGGCATTAACCTGGGCACTTGCCGAGGCGCCAGCCCCAGTCCCGATAGCATCAGCGAAAGTTACGCTCGGAGCCGAGGTGTAACCGGCGCCAAAAGTGTCAATGGCCACTGTGGAAATGGAAATTGTAGCGGTAGCTACAGCGCCAGAGCCGCCATTATTGATTGGGTCGAACAGCGTGCCATCGCGAATTACCACATTAGGGGCTGCCGAGTATCCGGAGCCCGGGGCATCCACAATGACCGCTGTGATGGCGCCACTGGCATCAATTGTCGCATGAGCCTTCGCCTGAACACCATCGGGGGCATCGGGCAGGTCAAAGTCTACGGTAGGCATGGTGTAACCAAAGCCAGCATTCTGGAGGGTAACCGCATCTACCCCACCGTATGCGGTTGCGGTGGCATTCGTAAGAGGAGCAACAGCCGACATATCGATCACGTTAGCTGCGATCGAATAGGTGCGAGTCTGGCCGTAAACCGGGAAATCGACTCCACCAAGCGTAAGCAGGTTTCCAGGAGCCACAGGTGCAGGATAGCTCAAGGTATCTGTGCCAGTTCCTAAATCATCAACTGGAATTCCTTCGCCATAGAAAGCAATCGTGTCACCCGTAGTGACCGCGATATTAGGCACAGCAATAGTTTCAATTACGCCGACTAGATCAGCAGTGGCAGGAACGGTCAGTTCGCCGCTATCCCACAGCACCGAATACTCATTCGCATTCGCGGTTGGGTGAAGAACGTAGGCATGGAATAAATTACCGGCAGAAGGCGTGGGGCTTCCCCCAAGGGTGGCTTGATTAAAATATTGAATTCCCGTGACTTGGCCAGCAGCCGGCATGGTCGTCTGCAAAACTACAAACACGGGTCCGAGGGTGCCGGGTGCCGTTGCATAGTCAGTGGCGTATGTTCGCCCGATCAGCTGGTTCCCAACCTGCGTCAGAGTCCCAACTCCGCCGCCGCCTGTGAACGTCACAACGGGGCTTGTGTATCCAGAGCCAGACGTGTTGACAGCAACCGCGGTGATAGCACCAGAGGCTAGAACCACGGCGTTGGCAGTTGCGCCAGTACCAGATCCGGTAATGTTGACAGAGGCTGTGGTGTAACCACTACCAGGATTGGTGAGCGTGATGCCATCTACGACACCGTTCGCTCCAACTGAGGCAACTGCAGTCGCACCCTGCCCATCACCGGTTATTTGCACAGTGGCGTCAGCTAGGGTAAGTGGACTGTTCGCCCAGTTGGGCCACGGCCCAAAGTAATGCGGGACTTTCGTCTCATCCGTAGGGCTGATCGGCAAGGCATTGGTGCTCGCCGCAGGTGCGTTTTGCGCGCTGAGTGAAGCCGCCGAAGCATTCGTGTCACGTGCCTGCAAGGCTGTGGCACTGCTATTGCCACCAAATAACAGGGTGGTGAGCACCATCAATGAGACAACGATATTGAAAAATTTTCGATTCTTCATGGTTAAACTCCTTTATGATTTTTTACAATTCCATCAGTGCAAATCACTGATAAGGGTTGACTTGTGAATATGGTTGGGGATTTTTCGGTTGAGCCTCCTTTGGCATCTGGGTCAGCATCATCATCAATCACTGCTAAAAGATCGGATGCTGCATTGATGTAGATCGTTTGCTTGTTGTAGATTTCGATCGAGTTGTTTTCAAGGCTAAGCGTGATGATCTTTAATTTGGAACGGTCTTGAACAAACTTTATCAACGTGCGACCATTGATGGAAAGAACGCCTTCATGGACGATGAGCGCTTCGGGGTTGATTCGCTCCACTTCGCGTGCCAGAGTGTCCTGATCCCATTCATCGGAAACCCGGATCACCTTCCAGCCATTTCGGGTGTCTAGTAAATGTTCCACGGCTTCTGCCAATAGGTCATACTGCCCCCACACAATGACCGTTTTGGGTTCCGCAAGAGTTTTTTCAATGGTTTTTTCTTCGATTTGTTCCAAATTCATCATGTCAATTCGCCTTATATAGTCTTTCACATAATAGCGGAGCTTGAACATATATGAAATCCACCTCCCCCCGTCTTCAGGGATTAAAAAAAGCCCATCCTAAGGATGGGCTTTTAGTTAATCCGTATTAACACTTATTTGATCAGACCGTGTTCCCGGGCATAGTCGGCGGCGGCCCTGCGGTCCGAGATATTGAGCTTATCGAGGATCGAATGAACGTGATATTTGACTGTATTTTCGGATATATAAAGGTGTTTTGCGATTTTCTGGTTGGACATCCCTGTGGC
>JBDTWO010000029.1:0-33427 GCA_040006635.1 Chloroflexota bacterium | reverse complement strand
AGCCTCTGATCAACCGCGCCACCCAGGGACAATATCCCCCAGGCACGATCATGCAACCCTTCCTTCAAGCTTTAACTGGGAGCCAATTAGCAAACGACGCAGTGATGAACAATGCGTATAAAACCTTTGGGTTTACTCAACCGCCACAAATCCAATTGCCTGTCGCCCCTGCTTCTTCAGTCAAGGATCCGACCGGCATCATGCGTGTGTCACCCTTGCAGATGGCTTTGGCATGTGCGGCATTGAGCAATCATGGAATTGTACCTGCGCCGCGCATTGCCATGGCAGTCAACACACCCAGCGAGGGCTGGGTCACGCTCCCAGCCTTGGGAACGCCATTCGAAGCGCTTCAGGCTTCGGCTGCGGATGAGGCGGCTTCATCCTATTTAGTGGAAAATCAAACGTATTGGCAGCACATCGGTCAAGCGCAAGAAAATGAATCATCCTTCACCTGGTTTATCGGCGGCACAGCGCCGAATTGGCAAGCCACGCCGTTGGTGATCGTGGTCGTGTTGGAAGAATATAACCCGCGCCTAGCGCAGCGTATCGGGCGGGAACTACTGGTCGATGCGATGAATCCATAAACAAAAAGAGCCCCGCAAAAATGCGGGGCTCTTTTTGTATGAGGCAAAACTACATGCCTGTGTCGCTGTCCTTGGATGCGTAACCGGGACCACCCTTGAAGAAATCATAGTTGGGCTTGATATCGGGGGTGAGATCAACCACTTCGCCAGCCGCCAATTGCTTGGCAGTTTCCAAATGAATGGGGTGACCGTGGTGATTGGTGCCGTCAAAAGTGCCGGTGAGACCAACGTTGCTGATATATTCGCCGCCTTTGGCTGTGTATGCCGCAGGGACTTCATCTTCAGGGAAGATCGCGGCGTACGGACATTCAGGGACACAAGCGCCGCAATCAATGCAGGTATCTGGATCAATGTAGATCCAAGGCCATTCGGCGACAGGGTTGCCGGGGATCATACATTCAACGGGGCAAACATCAATACAACCGCGGTCACGAACGCATAAGCTGGTAATAATGTGGGTCATGGAACATCTCCTATTGGGAATGTGATTATGCAGATTGCCGTATTATATCGCGCTTCTTAACCAGTGCAAAGTATGGTGCAAAGAGATGTTATGCTGAGCGATAGCGAAGCATCCCTAGCTTTGCAAACGAGACTCGTCGGTCGCGAAAGAACGCTCCCGCAGAGTGACATAACTATACTATTTAAATTTCTCAGCCACAACATCCCAATTGATCACATTCCAAAATGCGGCAATGTAATCAGGGCGGCGGTTCTGATAGTTCAAATAATAAGCATGTTCCCACACGTCAATACCCATGATCGGGGTCAAGCCGTCAGAGAGCGGGCTGTCTTGATTCGCAGTGGAGACCACAGCCAAACCACTGCCCTTCTTCACGAGCCACGCCCAGCCGGAGCCGAAGCGCGTGGTGGCGGCTTTGGTAAATTCTTCCTTGAAGGCATCGAAGGAATTGAACGAAGCATCGATCGCCTTCGCCAATTCGCCGGTGGGTGCGCCGCCAGCTTTGGGTCCCATGATCTCCCAGAACAAATTGTGGTTGTACGTACCGCCGCCGTGATTGCGAACCACACCGCGTACTGCCTCAGGCGCGGCATTCAGATCGCTCAACATTTCCACGAGTGATTTGCCCGCGAGTTCGGGGGTTTTATCCACTGCGCCATTCAAGTTCGTGATGTAGGTCTGATGATGTTTGGTGAGATGGATTTCCATCGTGCGCGCATCAATATGCGGTTCGAGCGCGTCATAAGCGTAAGCAAGTTTCGGAAGTTCAAAAGCCATGTTAATCTCCTTGAGTTGTTGGTGAAAAGTTTTGGGAAAGTACAACAAAATTGTAGTCTTGTAGAAGAAGCATGTCAAGAAAGATATTCAATCGGATGTGAGGCACCTTACCCTGTTTTAAAGTAGACAAGCGGTAGAATTGGCGGATGACGGAATCAAAAGCGCGCCCCATTCTGCCTTTCAACCCTTCGATCATACTCAGGGCGGGCCTGCTCATTGCAATCCTGGCTACTTCCACAGCCTCGCTCTTTATCCGCTTCGCGCAAGCCGAGGGTGCGCCTTCACTGGTCATCGCCGCGGTGCGTTTGACGATTGCCACTCTGATCCTGGCGCCGATTGCACTTCTTAACCATCGTGACGAACTTAAGAGGCTCGCAAGCAGCAATCTAATTTTAGGAATTGCTTCAGGCGTTTTCCTCGCCATCCACTTTGCCACGTGGATCTCATCTCTCGAATATACATCCGTTGCGAGTTCAGTTGTTTTTGTGTCAACCGGTCCGCTGTGGGTGGCGATCTTTTCGCCTATGCTTCTCAACGAACGTTTGACACGCGTGGCAATCACAGGCTTAGTACTAGCCTTAGTCGGCGGGACAGTGATCGCGTTGTCAGACGCGTGCACATGGAATAATGGATGCAATGCCCGGAGTTAAGCCACATCATGCAGGGACGTGCGATGTGGGGCAACTTCCTGGCTTTATGTGGTGCGCTGGCAGTTTCAGGGTATCTCATCATTGGGCGGAAAGTGCGCGCCAAGATGTCGCTCATTCCTTATATCTTTTTGGTGTATGGCGTATCGGCGATTGTCTTGAATATTTTCATGTTCGCATCCAAGCAAAGTCCGCTTGGATATTCAGCAACTGCCTACGGTTGGATATTTTTGCTCGCGGTCATTCCCCAATTGATCGGGCACTCGCTGTTCAACTGGCTGCTCAAATACTTATCCGCGACCATGGTCTCTGTGACCACATTATCAGAACCCATTGGTTCAGCCATACTTGCATTTATCTTTTTGAAAGAAATACCCGCGCTGGCAGTGATCAGCGGCGGCGCGTTGATACTTATTGGTATTTATTTGACATCGATACAAAATAATTAATTCTGGAGTTGGGCAGCTTGCTGCCCATATGTCAAACAGCAAGCTGTTTGAATCCAAGGTAAATGGAGACTGAATGACCCTTATATTGAATGATAAAGACCTCGCCATGCTCCACGGAGATCATGGACCCGCCACCAAAATGGCAATGTCCATTCTGGTGCGCTTGGCAGAGGTTGCCGGTGCCAAAGAATTATTGGACATTACCGGCGCACACATCGACAGCACCGTTTACATCGGCGACGCTGGTCTTGAATTTGCCGAACGGCTGGCAGGTCTAGGCGCAAAGGTTGTCGTACCCACGAGTCTAAACGTCAGCGGACTCGATGAGCATCATTGGCAGGAATGGGCAGTGCCCAATGAATGGGCAAGACAGGCGCATCGTCAGATGGTTGCGTATCAAAGCATGGGCACAGTCCCGACTTGGACATGCGCTCCCTATCAAACCGAAATGAAGCCATCGTTCGGTCAGCAAATTGCATGGGGCGAATCGAATGCAATCGTGTTTGCAAACTCCGTATTGGGCGCACGGACAGAACGTTACCCCGACATGTTCGATATCTGCTGTGCCATCACCGGTCGCGCACCAGCCATTGGATTGCATCTCACCGAAAACCGGGCTGGGAATTTGTTGTTGCAATTAAAGGATGTCCCTGAAGCATTGCAACACAGCGATGATTTTTATCCCGTCCTTGGTCACTTGGTTGGAAAGGTAGCTTTGGATAAAATCCCAGTGATCGAGGGGATGAGCATGCTTCCGAATGAGGACCAGCTCAAGGCGTTGGGAGCCGCGTCAGCGTCATCGGGTGGTGTGGCGTTGTTCCATATGGTCGGCGTCACGCCCGAAGCACCAACTCTTGAATCCGCATTTCAGGGAAAGCAACCTCAAGAAACCATCACGGTGACCATGGATATGCTGCGCGAATCACGCCTTGCCCTCACCCACACCGACAGCGAACGCTTGGACATGGTCGTATTGGGCAGTCCGCATTTTTCGTTGGCAGAGTTCAAACAGCTTGCGCCGCTCGTAGCAGGAAAACAAAAACATGCTGGTGTAAAATTTTTGGTCACATCCAGCCGCGCCATGACACAGCTTGCAAAACACGCTGGCTTTCTCGATACGCTGCAAGCGTTCGGCGCGCAACTGACCGTGGATACCTGCATCCTCACTTCGCCCATGCTGCCGGAGGAAACAAAATACTTGATGACCAACTCTGCAAAATTCGCCTACTATGCGCCGGGCTTGCTCAGCAAACAAATCACCTTCGGCAGCTTGAAGGATTGTGTCGCTTCGGCAGTTGAAGGCAAAATCATTCGGGATGAAACCTTATGGACAAGCTAAGCATCCAAGGCAAGCCATTCATCCCAGGCTCAGCAAATGGGATTGCGCTCGTCAGTAAGGAACCGCTTTCGTTTTGGGGCGGCTATGATTGGAAGACGGGCGAGATCATCGACCGCAGGCATCCGCTTTCGGGGATGATCGCCAAAGAGAAGATTCTTGCAATCCCATTCACACGCGGATCATCCACTACGACGGCAGTTTTACTCGAAGCCATACGCGCAGGGACGGCACCCAACGCGATCATCACGACCGCCACCGATTTCTTTTTCGCGCTTGCATCGGTGGTTGCAGACGAATTGTATGCAAACCCCTTGCCATTGGTGGCGATCTCAGAAGCAGATTTTGCACTGCTGCGAACTGGCGATCAAATCGTGATAGATGGCAATGGCGGAATTACAATTACAAAAAATTAACTTGTTTCATAAATGTCATTCTGAGCGAAGCGAAGAATCTCTGCGATTGCATCAGAGACCCTTCGCTGTCGCTCAGGGTGACATCTGGAAGATAAGGACAACTATATGCTCAACTTCAATTCAGCTTTGCAATATAACCCGCCCGCTGACTGGCTCAAGATCACTGCCATCGACGCGCACACGGGCGGCGAGCCGTTCCGCGTGATCGTGGATGGTTTCCCAAAGCTTGAAGGCAGCACAATTCTTGAACGCAGGCGTTATGCCAAAGAACATTACGATCATCTGCGCACCGCTTTGATGTGGGAGCCGCGCGGACACGCTGACATGTACGGCTGTATTCTGACTCCGCCTGTGACAGCGGATGCTGATTTTGGAATCCTGTTCATTCACAATGAAGGCTTCAGCACCATGTGTGGACATGGCATTATCGGCATCACAACAGTCGTGCTTGAAACCGGCATGTTGCCTATGACTTCCCCAACTACCAAAATAAAAATCGACAGCCCCGCCGGTTTGATCACTGCCTACGCTCACATCGAAAATGGACATGTGAAGAACGTCTCGTTTCATAACGTCCCCTCATTCGTTGCCGCACCAGATGAAATCGTCGATGTGCCAGGGCTCGGAAAGATTCGCTATGATCTCGCCTTTGGCGGCGCGTTCTATGCGTACGTCAATGCGGAGGATGCAGGCGTTACTTGTTCGCCAAATGATTTCCGTCCGCTGATCGAGAAAGGCATGGCGATCAAACGCGCGGTGATGCAAAGCAAAGAAATTATTCATCCTTTTGAAAAAGATCTGGGATTTTTATACGGTACGATCTTTGTCGGTCCACCAACACAGGCGGGGTCGCAGAGTCAGAATGTGTGCATCTTTGCTGAAGGTGAAGTGGACCGCAGTCCCACTGGCACGGGTGTGAGCGGACGCCTGGCGATCCATCACCAGCGCGGCGAGATCGGAATCGATCAACCCATCGTGATCGAAAGTATCATCGGCAGTAAGTTCACCGGCAAGGTGGTCGAAGAGACAACCTTCGGTCCCTATGCGGCGATCATCCCGGAGGTCACAGGTGAGGCGCATATCGTCGGACGCAACGAATTGTGGATCAATCCCAACGATCCACTCAAAAACGGATTTATCTTGAGGTAACCATGAAACTTCCCCCACACATCTATCTTGATGAACACAACATCCCTTATGAAGCGAAAAGTTTTTCACCTGAAACCGAAAAGGGCGCAGCGAACGTGGCGCGCATGTTGGGCTTCCCTGAACGGCAGGCAGTAAAGACTCTGATCTTCCAAGTGGATACCGGCGAGCGCGTGCTCGTGATGCTCGGCGGTGATCAAAACGCGATCTCTGGGAATTTGAAAAAAGCCATCGGGTCGCGAAACATTCAGATGGCCGCACCAGACGTAGTCAAAGAAACGACCGGATACATCATCGGCTCCATCCCAGCCTTTCACTGGCAGCCACCCGGATTTAGATCGTTTCTGGAAGCGAGTCTCCTCAATGAACCCATGCTCGGCACGGGTGCGGGGCAATGGGGCGAAGAGATCATGATCACGCCTGAAAATTTGATCAAAGCCAGCAACGCGATCGTGGTCAATTTGACGGATCGGGATAAGCCGGTAATCACGTAAGAAATCCGTAATACTTTGGATGGTAATGCTTTGAGGGGATGCGCACGTCTACCCATTACAAACAATCATTCAAAGGAGTCCACGATGAAACAATTTACAAAACCATCTGATCAGGAATTGCGCATGAAGTTGAACTCTGAACAATATCAGGTCACACAACGCGAAGGCACCGAACCGCCTTTCTCCAATGCGTACTGGAACAACAAACGCCCCGGCATCTATGTGGATATCGTCTCTGGCGAACCGCTGTTCAGCTCGCTCGACAAATACGATTCCGGCACGGGCTGGCCCAGTTTTACCAAACCACTTCAATCAGGGAACGTCATCACTCACGCTGATTACAAACTCTTCATGGCGCGCACTGAAGTCCGTTCAAAGCACGCTGGTTCTCATCTGGGGCACGTCTTCGATGATGGTCCCGCGCCAACTGGTTTGCGCTACTGTATGAACTCTGCCTCATTATTATTCGTGCCCGTTGAAAAACTGGAAGAAGAAGGCTATGGTGAATATGCATCCCTTTTCAAGGATATAAAATTAAGCACGAAAAAATAACCAGACGGGACGCAAGCCCGCCTCTGCCCCAGCCGGTAACTGATTCTTAAACGAAAAAGCCTGTCATTGACGACAGGCTTTTTCTGTTGGATTTTATGTGGTTGATATAAGGCGAATTCCACTTTTTACAAGTGGGAAAATAAGAGTTGTTAAAGTTCAATCACTACTCACAAAACTATGTGCTCTGATAAAACAAACAAAACATGCTTGATAGTGATAAATACCCAAACAGGTAATTTCGCGTTGACCAGTGTACAGTTTTTATCGGCATAAATCGCGGCGGAAGTGAAGCATGTCTCGCCGTAGGGATAATATCTTTGCTCACCTATGACTGCGCTAGTTGCATCGGTCAAGACACTAGCTGAGCCCAAATAGTCTTTCAAGCATTGGCTTGTGTTTATCGAAACTATATTATTTATCATGGCGCTTTAGTGCAAAGTAAAAACGTACTGTTACATAGACTATAAAACCAAATAAAACTGAAAACGATATACCAAATATAGATATTGTCTTGCTTGGGTTTGGAGAATTCGGCGCTAAGAATGGAAAAAAGAACGAGCCCAACCAGGTTAGAAACAAACCCAAAGCTATAATTAAAGCTTGTTGATTAGATGTGAGGTTCTTGCGGTTCGTCAAATAAACCAACGAGAACGCTGTTAGCAGAAGACCAGTTATTGCTACAAGCACAAAAATTAATATACTCATTTTATTTACCATCTTTATTCATTGTGAAATCTTTCCTTATTCGCTCAGGCCCCAGAGAGGCAAGATTTTAAAGTCTTGATGCACTTCAGGATTCTCGGCAACTCGAGCAGTGTATACAATAAAAGCAACATCAAGATCCAAAACAGCCGCACCTGCGGCAGCCAGTGTAAGTGATAAGGGGATTCCCAAAAACGGCATTGCTGCGTCAACTGGTGCCATTGCCCCTTCACCCAAGATCACCCCGATTTCAACCACTGCGGTCGCAGCAGTAAATAAGATAGCAAGTGGAACAAGGGCATAAAGAGATGGGTTTGGTGATTCTATATCATTCTTGTTGGGGCGAAGTATGTCGCTATCGTCTTTGGGTTTATCATCTTTAGGCTTCTTCGGTTTATTCTGCGGTTTACCAACCCAATTACAACTCGTATCACCTGCACTGCACTTCCCATCACTTTCTGCATAATTGTCGCTTTCTTGCATATGTCCAGTCGGATCGGTATAGCGCAAAGGATTCCCCAACACGTAACTATAACGATTGAACGCCTGCGGATTTGCCGCACCCGGCACAATCGTATCGGGCTGCAAAAAGCGGTTGATATAAGGCGAACTCACCATTTTTCAACAAGAAAAAAAAGAAAAGTTATTAAGGTGCAATGTCCTTTGAGTTCAGCTTGCTTGGATGCACAATTCAAGTACACCATAAGCCAAAGGCGAGCCTGACTATCTCAGTTCGGTTCGTCTTTTTGTTTAGATGATTTTTCAATTCTCCAACTAGTTCCCGGCCCTACGGTTAATACATTTCCATCAGGAGTATAAAGCATCCAATACTCGCAATCGTCATGGAAACTTAAAGGGAAAACTCGTATTTTGTTTAATCCATCAAATTCAAATATTGTATCGAATGCAGGTCTTGTAATCGTCACAGAGTTCAATAATGTACCATTTAGTTGCTGAATAGCGTCTTCCAATATTGAACGCTCGTCTTCAGAACCAACAATAACTTCTTTTTCAGTTTCCAGTCGCCAGGCAGAGCAATATATCCATAAATGCCATTCACCATGTTGACGTCCTGTAACTTTATCAGAGGGCAAAGCTTTGCCAAATTCAATTGTTACAAAGCTTCCAATACCCAAGGATACACCCCATGCCTTCATTCCTATTAGAGGGGCAATTTTATCGTTTATTTTCAATATATCTACTTCACTTATTGACATATCATTTTCCAAAAAGATTTAGTCCTTCTTTAACAATATCCCAGAATCCAGGATCTTCCAAGTGGTGTAGTGAGTCATGAATTTGCCGAATTTCATCTTGATTAAGTTTTCTGCCTAATTGAGACTCTATTTCGCTTACAGCACCTTTGAATTGGCGATTCTGTGCATAATTGTTACTGGGTCGACCTCCACTCCATTCATCGGGCGACATGTTTATCTTTGGAAGACCATCGATGATCATGCCCGAAAACACAATCAGTTCTGCACTAGGCAAGACGCTCTTTAATATATCCCAAATGTTCGTTTGCGGTGCATGATAGGCATCATCAGCAGCTACTTGAAACATAGCTATTGAAACGGTAGCTTGATCTTCAATGGAGAGGTCAGTGTCTGTCGCTGGGTTATAGTCTTTATGCCTGCGAACATAGCTACGCAAAGAATCAGCCATACCGTCATCATCACAATACCCGCCATACATTTCGATAATACAGGCGGGCCCACCTCCTGAGCAACCCGCTTCGTTGGTGTCGCTGACTGCCATATGCCCAGTGGGATCGGTATAGCGCAAAGGATTGTTCAGGGTATAACTATACCGATTGAGTGCCTGCGGATTTGCCGCCCCCGGCACAATCGTATCCGCACTCAAAAAGCGGTTGATATAAGGCGAACTCGCCGTTTTTTGAAAAGAAAAAGAAAAGTTGTTAAGGTACATAACAAGATTTAGACTAATACCGAACGGGATATGTGCAAATGGTCTTGCCTCTATCAGATCTGATCTTCTTCGCCAGATTGCCATCGCATCGTGGATCAATTCTATCCATATACAAATTGTACAATTCCTGCGACCAAGCTTAAGCCCAGTGTAGCCAGCCCCAGTATTCTTTCACGACGATTTTTCCCAATTACACCTACAAGAAACAGCAGCAACCCTAGTACCATTCCTGCATTTGCTAATCCAGTTGGCTTTCTTAGCCATTCAGCGAGAAAATCCAAAATGAGTTGCCACATAAAATACTCCTGGTAATATATTTACTTTAATAGTGTGGCAAATTTTCTGTATCCCCATTGCAGAACGCCAGAATTCCACATGTGCTTTCCACCATCAATAGCAAAGCCTACCCCCACTGCCATAATCGAACCTCCAAGGGCTATCACTGCTGGAGTATGGATAACAGCCATTGCCTCGGAAAGACCAAACGTTGCTGGGGCAGCAACTACACCTACTGCATGTTCTCCAGTCAATAAAGTAGCAAGAGTCAATGCACCCATTACTATGGTCAACTCACCTGCAACCAGTTCCAATCCTCCTGCAATCCACATACCCCAATTAGGATAAGGTGTTGTTTCGGTTGAAGGTGACAATGATGGCGTAGGATCATCCTGCTCCTGCCCATCATCCAGCGGATCAGGGTTGATAATCACAACGGGAGCAGGTGGTGGAGGCGTTATATTAGTGGGGTATGGTTGTCCATTTTCACAACTTGGCGTGGGGTCTTCGGGATCTGAACAGAAGTGCCCGGTGGGATCATTGTATCGAATAGGATTATTCCGCACATAACTGAAACGATTCAAGTCCTGTGGATTGTATGGGTCTGGTACAACGCTATCCGGCTGGATAAAGCGGTTGATATAAGGCGAATTCCGCTTTTGTTACGAAAGAAAAAAAGTTGTTAAAGTCCAAGCCAGGCGAATAAAAACATGGTCCATAGTGATAAATGCCCAAGGCGGTAATTTCTCAGTGCCTGACGTACAGCTTATTATTAGGGATAATACAACTGTGTGCCAACAGTAGTTCCCATGAGATTAGTCATCGCATTGGTGGAATTGAGATGATCCTTAAGGGTGTAATACCCCTGCTACTGGAGTTCTTGTCCACATTGATTTAGCCTCCAAAAGCGACATAAATAACGAACCCAGTAAAAGTCAATATTACTATGCCCATGGCAAGATTAAACAAGATTATGAGACCGTAAGAAACGATCGCGCTTTTAGAAATTAGTGGAGTACTACCATCCAACAGTTCTCTCAAAAGGCGACTTAAAGGTTTGTAAAGTACAGTTAACACTCCTATCCCAACTAGTCCTGCAACAATTATAAAAATCAAATATTGAAATGTATCCTGCATTGCCCTCTCGAGAAATGAGAGGGCTTTTTGACTTAAATACATGCTAAATACAGTTAAGATGAATCCTATTACAGTAATAATCAGCCGCCGAGGAGAGAAATTTTTCTTAATCATTGTCAATCATCCCAAGAACTCGTTGTAGCAAAAATCTCCATAAAAACCCTGGTTATTGGCCAGCTAACCGAATATGGAGATGAAGCTCCTTCGTACTCATAGGAGGTTGTAATTAGCGATTCAGTTTTGTTTATTTCGACTACTCCATTATTAGCGTTTGCAGCGTCTCGCGCCTTGTCCAAATAATTTTGAGCACGTCCTGATGCATTTGCATCCAGAGCAAATTCTCCTGCTGCAGCCAAGATAATCCATCCCACTGGTGTCTCTATTGCCGTTGATCCAATAGCGCCATAAGCAATAGCAGCAACTGTCAAGATGTCTTGTTCCCAACCCAAAACTGTAATTGAAGTGTCAAGATCAGATGTCGATGCATAGAAGCAATCTGGATTAGCTTGGCAATTTTGAGTTGTATCATTACTGAGTGCAAGCAAGGGTTTATGTACTCCACCACCATCTTTATTCTTATCTTTCTTCGTCTTATCCTTGGACTTACCTATCCAATTACAACTTGTATCGCCTTTACTACACTTACCATTATTAGATGTATAACCATCTTCTGCCTGCATATGCCCAGTGGGATCAGTATATTTCAAGGGATTCCCTAGAACATAGGAATATCTATTCCACGCCTGCGGATTTGCCGCACCAGGAATTATTGTATCGGGCTGCACAAAGCGGTTGATATAAGGCGAAGGCAGCATTTATATGAAAGAAAAAAATAAGGTGCGGTCAGAGTTACATTCTATAAACAATATATAGATAAAACGAATTCCGCTATATACGAAAGAAAAAAGTTGTTAAGGTGCTAAGGCTACTTTCTTCGACCACATGAATATCACTCATAATAAATAATCGTTAAAGTGTAATAATGAACATCATGATTTCCTATAGGTTAGTATTTATTCCTCGTTTTCACCGTGCTCTTTAAGCCACTTCTTGGCTCGTTCTCGACTCCAATATGTGGTTATCCCAACAAACATCATTGCGAGAGCAACAATTGTGCCAAGTTTCATAGCTTCATAAACGTTGCCTGTTCCCACAATTCCTACTAGAAAGAATGTTAGGAAACCATACAGACTCAACAACCAAGTTTGCCATTTTTTGGGGTCAAATCCAAGATATATTGCTATTGCACCAACTATGGCAAGAATCACTACATTCACTGTTGCTACGGTTTTCATGAGCTATTCTCCTAAGCCGCTACTTAAAAAGACCTTGAGTCAAAATTGTGTTTACACCGTTGAAAGTTCCATGGTTATATCCAGATGCATATGTATCAACAACCAGATCCCAAGAAGGAGTGAGGGGCAATTGGCCAGCCGCCAATGTAGCTAAAGACGTCGCTGAGTTTTCTCCCGGTCCGCCATTATTAATAACATCATCTGCTACTGTGAGTACAAAAGATGCTAAACTAGCACCCGCTTCTACGTTGTTCAAAGTTAAGTTCCAAGTTGCCCAAACCCCAACCTCTGCGATTACACAACCTAATGGACCTCCCTCGAAACATCCCACGGCTACCGCTGGTGTTTCTATCAATCCTACCCCTACTATGTCTGTTAAGGTCGCTATGTCTTGCGCTGCATTGGCAAGACATGCTAAACCGCTGCTGCTGTCTTCACAATAATTCGTTATAGGATTTGGAATTGGGGCTGGTCCTGGCTCAATACTCGTCTCGTCATCTTCCTCATCATCTTCAATTGATGGTGGTCGTTTTGGTAGTTCAGGATGTAATGGAGGAGGAATATGTGGTACGCAGGCGCTCCGCTTGGCACAACCACCATCAGCCTCATTCTGAGCTATATGCCCAGTGGGATCAGTATATCGCAATGGATTGTTGAGCGTATAGCTATAGCGATTGAACGCCTGCGGATTTCCCGCACCCGGCACAATCGTATCCGGACTCAAAAAGCGGTTGATATAAGGCGAATTAGAATGCGTTGGATATTGTTCTATTTTGTTATCAAGGTGCAGACACCAAAGTGACTACGCGCCGAATTTATTATTATCTCAAATACAAGCCATTCAAGTCTCGCAACCCACCCGCGAGATGCTCATTCATATCTGCTTCGCTCATGCGCCATTCCCAATTACCGCCGAGCTTGGAGGGGAAGTTCATGCGAGCGTAACCGCCAAGATTGAGCGCATCTTGCATCGGCGCAATGGCATAGACTGCCACTGACGACCAGACACTGCGCATCATTTCCCAGACAAAATGGTCGGCATCCGTATGCAGATAGCGCAGGGCAAAGTTACGTTCATGCTCGGGCGCGGAGTCGAGCCAGCCGCGCGCGGTGTCATTATCGTGTGTGCCGGTATATGCTACACAATGCGCGGTATAGTTATGCGGTAGGAAGGGATTCTTTGCGCCGTCAAAACCAAATTGCAGGATTTTCATACCCGGCAACTTGAAACCATCGCGCAGAGCTTCCACATCGGGCGTGATGACACCCAGATCTTCGGCGATGATGGGCAGCGCTCCATCTTTGGACAATTTCTTGCTCAGCACTTTGAGGAAATCCTGTCCGGGACCGGGCACCCAACGTCCATGCTCGGCGGTGGGCTGACCGAATTTCACTTCCCAATATCCGGCAAAGCCGCGGAAGTGATCAAGGCGGACAATATCTACAAGTCTGAGCACCGCGCGGAAGCGTTCGATCCACCATGCGTAACCCGTCTCTTTATGGACACTCCAACGATAGAGCGGATTGCCCCACAGCTGCCCGGTCGGCGAGAAATAATCCGGTGGGACGCCTGCGACGACGGTTGGCTTACTATCTTTATCGAGGAAAAATAATTCGGGGTTTGCCCATGCGTCCGCGCTATCGTAGGCAATGAAGATGGGAATATCGCCAACGATCGTTATACCGCGCTCTTTGGCATACGCGTGGATATTGTTCCATTGACGGAAGAATAAAAATTGATAGAACGAATAGCGTTGAATACTTTCAGCGTGATCTTTGCGAGCCTTATCCATCGCGGTCTTTTTGCGGGTGCGGATGGCTTTATCCCAACCGTTCCAGGCTCCACCACCGTTCGATTCTTTAATGGACATGAACAGGGCGTAGTCATCGAGCCAGGCAGCGTTCTCAGCGCAGAAGTAATTGAATTCTTTGTGTAGCGACTCTTCGCTATCGCTCAGAGTGACAAACCGTGAGAAAGCTTTCAGCAGAAGATTCAGCTTCCACGGGATGAGCAGGCCGAAGTCCACGCGTGAGGCGTTGAAGTCCGGCATATCGCTTAAGTCAGCTTGAGTCAATAATCCATCTTTGATAAGTAAGTCTGGGCTGATCAAATAGGGATTGCCAGCGAAGGCGGAAAAACATTGATAGGGCGAATCGCCATAGCCAGTGGGACCGAGAGGCAACACCTGCCACAACTTACAACCAGTGGATGCGAGCCAATCGATAAACCGATAGGCTTGTGGGCCGAGATCCCCGATGCCATAGGAACCGGGCAAGCTAGTGGGATGAAGAAGGATTCCGCTGGAACGCTCAAATTTCATTTGCTAGTCTCCGGGTTTGAATTGATTGACCAGCGTGTACAACTGACTCATCATAATCTGAGGCCACCACATCGGTGCCGACCTCACCTTCAGGTTCAACAACATATCCAGCAGGCACAGTACTGTGCTTACCCACCATTGCGATCTTGATCACTTGATCGGCAACCCCCCAACCGATGCGGGCATTCTGTTCAACATGCACACTTTTATCAAGGACTGCTCGCTCAATAACTGCGCCGCTTTCGATCACACAATCGGTTGAAATAATCGACTCGCGCACCACGGCACCAGGGCGCACAATGACACCCGGCGAAAGCACACTGCTTTCCACATGTGCGCCGGATTCAATAAAGCAGCCATCACAGAGCATACTGGCATGTACATGCGCGCCAGCCGGTAGGCGCGCGGGTGGACGTTCTTCAGTACGGGTATGAATGATCCAACTGCGGTTATAGAGTTTTAGATCCGGCTGGGGCGCAAGCATATCCATATGTGACTGCCAGTAGGAATTGACCGTTCCCACATCCATCCAGTAACCGGTGTAAGGGAAGGCAAACACTCGGGCTGTGGACTTTACAAGCTTGGGGATAACGTCTTTACCAAAGTCGTGAGAGGAAGCTAGGTTTAGATGATCTTCCCACAAGACCTGATCAAGCAGTTGGCGGTTGAAAAGATAGACGCCCATGTTCGCAAGGTTCGAAGGCGGGTTAGCGGGTTTTTCAACAAACGCAGTTACTTCATTTTTTTTGTTCACCTTCAGGATGCCGAAGCGCGAGGCTTCTTCCATGGGAACGCTGATGGTTGCCATCGTCAAGTCGGCTTGATGATCCATGTGGAAGGCGATCATCGGATCAAAGTCCATGGTGTAGATATGGTCACCGGAGAGGATGAGAATGAGGTCGGGATTATCTTTCTTGATGAAGGTAAAGGTTTGCTGAACGGCATCGGCAGTCCCCACAAACCAATCAGAGTCGTTACGCGCTTTATAGGGCGAAAGAATTTTGACGCCGCCCGTAAAATCGCGATTGAGGTCCCAGGGCGCACCAGAGCCAACATGTTCGATCAAGGATTGCGGGCGATATTGAGCCAGGATCATGACATCAAAGATACCTGAGTTGACACAATTCGAAAGCGGAAAATCAATGATGCGATACTTACCTGCAAATGGAACTGCGGGCTTTGCCCGTTTTGCGGTAAGCACCCCCAACCGGGAACCTTCTCCACCTGCCAAGATGACTGCGCGTGTTTTCATGGGTTATGTCCTTTTGTCCACTAATCTTCGCTAATCTACACTAATCTTTTTAAAACCTTGTAAGGTTTTATGTTTTTCCATTTCCATTCCCGTTGCCGTGTGTTGCTTCTGGCTTTTCTTCACGGACCTTGCGAGCCGGGGCGACCGGTCGATTCAGATATGTTTCGGAGGTAGTATTGCTTTCGATCAGTTTCTTATACAAGTCCACATATTTTTGCGCAGATTTTGACCAGGCGAAATCTTGAGCCATACCTGCTTTTTGCAGATTAGCCCAGCGGGAATGATAAGGATATAACTCGAGCGCCCGCCGTACCGCATCGTTGAAGGATTTGATCTTTGTATCGACAAACACGAAGCCGGTTTCACTGTCGGTGACTGTGTCATGCAATCCACCCACTGCGCGGACAACCGGGACGCTGCCATAACGCATGGCAATCATTTGTGAGATGCCGCAGGGTTCGTAACGTGAGGGCATCAGGAACATATCGGAACCGGCATAAATTTGACGGGCAAGTTTTGCATCGAAGCGCGTCTCGACACGCACACGGTCTGGCATGGCTGCCTGTAATTTCTTTGCCTGTTCTTCGATCTTGGGTTGACCAGCTCCTAAAATCACCAACTGCCAACTTTGCTTGCCCATCATCTTCAAGCCTTTGAGGGCAATGTCAATACCTTTGGCTTGATCCATGCGTGTGACCATTCCAAGCAGAGGCACATCAGGCAAAACAGGTAAAGCCAGTCTTTCCTGCAAAGCGATCTTGTTCTTTTTGCGCGCGGACAAATCGTCAGCGGAGAAATGTTTTTCGATCACCGAATCAGTTTTCGGGTCGTAGGAGGCGAGGTCGAGTCCGTTTAATATCCCGCTTAGCGTATCATTGCGCGTCTTGAAGAAGTCCTGCAATCCTGAACCAAAGACCTCATCATGTGAAATTTCCTCCGCGTAGGTTGGTGAGACTGCGACCATCGCATCAGACGCCCAAAGCCCAAGCGGCATGGGCATGACACGCGCCCAATCAGGCAGGTCAGTATTTGCGAGCGGCAGGTTATATGATTCAAGGATCTCTTTGACATCAGGACCCAGAAACGGCAGGTTGTGAATCGTGATGACGGAGGCGACGCGATTCTTTTTATCCTCCCAGCGTTTGACGAGGTTGCCATACGCAGCGAGCGCGGTGTGCCAATCGTTAGCGTGAATAATGTTCGGATTCCAATTGAGCTGGCGCGGCAATTCAAGCGCGGCTAATGCAAAGAAGACATATTTCTCGGCATCCAGCTTGTTGTTGGATGAATAGACGGAACCGCTCGCACGGATCGGATCGCCATTGATGAAGTAGACGGGCATGCCATCGAGTGAGCCTTCAAGCGCTTCCACCTGGACCTCGGTCTTGCCGCGCGGAATCGAATAGATGGATACTGGCTTGAGCGACTCTGCTTTGATCACCGAATGCATCGGCAATACGAGGCGCACATCAATTTTAATTTCGTCATTGGAAAGGGCACGCAAGGCTCGCGGCAGGGTTCCCGCTACATCACCCAAGCCCCCCACTTTTACAAAAGGTTCGGCTTCCGCCGCTAGGAAAAGTACATTGATGGTCTGAGACATGTACGCAATTTTACTCGTTTTCAAGAGACCTAATAGTCCCAATCTTTGAACGGCTGTAACTTATTGGTCGTCACGAAAAGGCAGCTTTATTGTTATAACAAGCAGTTCGCCAAATCACACCCACGGAGGAGCTATGAAAGTATTAAGTCTATCGTCTCGTTCGATGAAAGTGTTTGTGTTCGCACTGCTGACGCTTGCAATCATCGCCAGCCTTCCCGCCATGTTGGCAGAGATGCGGGAAGCGAAGTTTGAAGGCAAGGCAAAGAACCGCGAAGGGGCAGTCAATCAGGCAGCGATTAACCTATCCCCCATTCGACCAGTAACCGTCCAGCCCGCTGCGCCAACTGGATTTACTCCGCAGACTCGCATGGGCTTCACCGTGGATAATGAATGGGAACCTGCCATCGCATCTGACCGCTTTGGTCATGTGTATGTGTTGTATCCGCAATATGGCGGCGTGCCCGGTTGTGCTACCTGTTATAGCCCGACCATGATCTTGCAAGTCAGTTCTGATCACGGCGCAACCTGGGGCTCACCGCGGATTATCTACCCCACCGGACAGACCACCGGTCAATGGGACGCGCAACTAGTAGTTGACTCGATCGATGGCAAAACCGTTTACTCATCCTGGTTGCAAAACGGTAAATCGGATATTGTCGTTGGCAAATCCACAGATTATGGTGCCACATGGACAGTTGTCACCGCTGATCACACGAATGCCGGCACAGACAAACCCATCTTGGTTGCGCGCGGACAGGATGTATACGTTTCATACGATCATACACAAACGGCTTATGTCGCTTATTCCCACAATGGCGGAGCAAGCTTCACGCAAGTAAAAGTGAATCAAAACGCCAAACTTGGCTGGTCCTTGGGCGGCGGCGGGACCATCACGCCCAACGGTAATATCTATTTCTCCTGGGATGGATACGAGGGTAGTGGCGGCGCAAAAGGCAACGTCAATCTCTATATCAGCAAATCTACAGATGGGGGCCTGACATGGACGACCAAACTGCTGGATGTCTCCAAGTCCCCGCCAGATTGTTCAGCCTTCAATTGTGGCTGGGCTTTCCTGGGCGCCGCAGCCACAATGACATCAGATGCATCTGGAAACCTTTACGCATTATGGAACGCAGGTTCCATAGATAAAGGACCTGAACGCATCTACTTCGCCAAATCCACTGATGGCGGCAATACCTGGTCTGCCAAAACAGATGTCTCCACCGCACTCTCCGGCACGCATCACGCCTTCCCTGCAATTGCAGCGACTGGAAATGGCGACGTCCGCATAGCCTGGATGGACGCCCGCGCTGCCAACGGCGGCATGGATAAATGGAACGTCTACTATCGCCGTTCCACCAACGGCGGTTCGACCTGGGGTAACGAAGTTGATCTTTCCACCTATGTATCTGGTTCCACTTATATTTTCACGGATGGCTTCCGCTTCCCATTCGGTGATTACTTCGAGATGGATATCGATGAACAAGGCACATCCCATCTCATTTGGGGCGAAGGCTACAGCTACGACTCGCCGGGTTCGATCTGGTATTCGAAGGGGCAGTAAATAGCCAAAAAAAACAAAAAGTCCCTAAAGGTTTTGAAAACCTTTAGGGACTTTCATTTTATGGGTGCCTGACGGGTTTCGAACCCGCAACCTCTACAGCCACAGTGTAGCGCTCTGCCGTTGAGCTACAGGCACCATATTCGAAGCGGACAAGATTTTACCATTAGCCCAACAGGTCTACAAGCCCTTTAAGGTCTTAACTTTAGGATCGCCAAGACTTCCTCACCAAGCATTTCCCCAGTCTCCACAAAACCAAAACCTGCATACAACTCGCGCGCCACTTCATTCTCAGGCTCATAACTAATTCCCACTGCCTTGATGCGTTCGTCAGCGCGAAAAATCTCCAGCATCTGCTCCATCCCAAAACGCCCATAACCCTGCGCCTGATATTTCTCATCCACCATCAAGCGCGCAATAAATGCCTGATTTTCCGGATGCGAAAAATTATAACAATACATCAAAAAACCAATCGGCAGATCCCCATCATAGATCCCGTACGGATAAAAATCCCAATGACCTCCCTCCTCGTATCCAAACTGCGCCTCGGCGATCGAATACAAATTAGACGCTACAAAATGCTTTTGATCTTCGCGCACCTGGAGCTTGATCAATTCACGCCAATTATCTTTTGTGACAGGGCGGACCGAGAGCGACATACTTATCCAACCATTTTCTGAATGAAGTCCGCCGCTTCTTCTTCTTTCATCACAACCTGCTCGCCAGTCGACAGATTTTTCACTGCCACCTGACCATTCGCCGCTTCGTCCGGTCCCACCGTGACAGCGATCCGCATTTTCATCTTGTCGGCAAACTTGAACTGCTTTTGTAGTTTGGCAGGTTCAGGGAAGACCATCACCTTCAACCCCGCAGTACGCAACTGCGCCGCAACCGCATAAGACTTTATTAACATCGACTCATCAAACACTGTCACCAACACGGACGCCGGAGTTGGTAAAAACTCTGGCAAGAGTCCAGCCTCCTGCAAAAAGATCCCCATCCCCACGTCCCCCATCGCAAAGCCAACACCTGATAATGGCTGTCCACCTACATCAGCAAGTAAGTTGTCATACCGCCCGCCGCCAAAGAGCGAACGCTTCAACGAGCCACTGGTATCGAACGCTTCAAAAACCGTACCGGTGTAATACAACAGTCCACGCATAACGCCGGGCACAAATTTGACATACTCTCGCACGCCCATTGCATCCAACGCGGCGAACATCCGTGTCAACTCATCGCTTTGTTTCCACAGATCAAAGTTGCCTAATACATCCTTCAAGCCATCGAGCTGGGTCTGCGTGAGTCCAAACTCAAGTACGTAAGCGTCCCATTTCGCAGACTCCATTTTCGAGCGGCGGTCAATCATATTGGAAACGTCCATACGTTTTTCAGCGGCGATGCCTAGCGCATCGAACTGAGCTTCCATCAGCCGCCGATTATTTACATAGATCTGAGCCCGCTCTGAGCTGAGTCCGACCGAGCGCATGAACGTCGCAGCGACCGCAATGAGTTCCGCGTCCGCTTCCGGTGAGTTGACGCCCAGCATATCAATATTCCACTGAAAGAATTCGCGCGAGCGTCCCTTTTGCGGCTGCTCGTATCTCCAGAACGGACCGAACGACCACCAGCGCACAGGATACGTTAGTTCATTTTGTTTCGCAGCGATCATACGTGCGAGGCTCGGCGTGAGTTCAGGGCGCAGAGTCACAAGTTCTCCCCCACGGTCTTCAAATACAAACGATTGCTTCTTCACCAACTCTTCACCTGATTTCGCCGCGTACAGATCAATGGACTCGATGAAGGGACCATCATATTCTTGGTAACCAAATGCCTGTGAAGCCGCGCGCACTTTCTCAAAAAGATAATTGCGCAATGCCAGCGTCTCAGGATAAAACTCGCGTGTGCCTTTGATTGTTTGAATGATTTTCTTCATATATGGTCTCTCCAATTGAATTGTCCCGCATTGTAGCATATTTGCAAAAGACTACGAAGTATGACAACCAACCTATTGAAACATGCAGGAAAGCACTAGTCTTGATTGTGAAAAATGGTACAATTAAAGAAATAAATCGTCCTTATTATCTCAAACACATGAGGAGGTCGAAAATGTATGACAAGACCGAAGTGACTCGGGAGCTTGAAAAGATTCCATGGTTCAAGGAACTCGAACCTGAACACTTGCAAAAGTTGACCGACATCGCCCACTTAAGGCATGTCCGCGCGGGGGAAGTATTGTTCCGGGAAGGTGACCGGGAGGATTATCTCTATATCGTCATAGAGGGACGCGTTGCCCTGGATATCTTCATCCCTCACAAAGGCAAGGTCCGCATCTACACCGCTGAACCCTGGGACCTGTTCGGCTGGTCCAGTGTAACCCCCATCACCAACCAACGAACTGCGGGAGCAGTCGCGGTCGTGGACGGTCTGGTGGTTGGCATCGATTCCACCAAATTGCGGAAAGCTTGTGACGATGACCATGATCTCGGATACGTTGTCATGCGCCGCTTAACAAACATCGTTGCGAGCCGCCTGCTCGTCTCGCGACTGCAACTGCTCGATATGTTTGCTTCACCGGAGGAAAAAAATGCCTAATGAACGTCTCCCAGATATCGGGAGCACAATTACCATCGAAAAGCCGGCATTCAATTTGCTGTTATCTCGTTTAATGGAAGAAGGCTATCTGCCGATTGGTCCGCACGTTAAGAACGAATCCCTGGTTTATGAAGAAATAGAAAGTCTCGATGATCTTCCGCAAGGCTATAGCACCGAACAAAAGCCGGGACATTTCCGCTTGATCCGTGAGCGACATGCGCGCTACTTCGATATCATCCCCGGCGCACATTCATGGAAGCAATTCCTGTTCCCGTCACGCACTGAACTATTTGAGCTTCACAAAAATGGGAAAGGCTGGGAAATAAGTAATAAACCAGCGGACGAGCCGAAATATGCATTCATCGGCGTACGTGCCTGTGAATTGGCGGCGATCCAGATCCAGGACAAGATCTTCATGCGCTCCGATTTCACAGACCCGATCTATCGCGCGCGCCGCAAACGAGTCTTCATTATCTCCGTCAACTGTACTCGACCAGCTGAAACTTGTTTCTGCACCTCGATGGGAACCGGTCCGCGGGTAAAGGAAGAGTTCGACTTGAATCTGACCGAATTGGATGATGTCTTTGTCTTGACTGTCGGCTCAGAGATCGCGCGCCGCATGTTGACCGGTATCCCCTTCGAAGATGCCAGCGGACATGTTCTCACCAACGTGGAACACAAACTCAGTCACGCCGAACAACAGATGCGGCGCAAACTCGATACGACCGACCTGCCGCAACTGATCCTCGAAAATTTGGATCATCCCTATTGGAACGAGATCGGCAAACGTTGTCTGAGTTGTGCTAACTGTACCCAGGTCTGCCCAACCTGTTTCTGTTGGGATACAAATGATGAGATGAGCTTGGATGGCAATACCACCAAACGCAGCCGCGTCTGGGACTCGTGCTTCAATCCGGGTTATTCACATCAAGCGGGTGGCAATACGCGCCCAACGATCTATTCACGCTACCGCCAGTGGCTATCTCACAAGATGGGAACTTGGCAGCAGCAGTACGGAACATTGGGCTGCGTGGGTTGTGGTCGCTGCATTACTTGGTGCCCGGCGGAAATTGATATCACCGAAGAAGTCAGCGCCCTGCGAAATGAGGTGAAACGATGACCACTCTCGCCCCTGAAATCATCGCTCCCGAACCGGTCGCAGTCAAGCCTCGTTCCGACCTGTTGCTCAATCCGCATTGGGCGGAGATCACCGCGATCACCCCAGAAGCAGATGGCATTTCAACATACTGGCTCCGTTTTGCAGACTCGATAGAACAGCAGGAATTCCGCTTTGAACCTGGGCAATTCAACATGCTTTACTTGCCCGGCTTTGGCGAATCAGCCATCTCCATCAGTTCAGATCCAGAAGACCACGAGAAACTGGGACACACCATTCGGTTCGTGGGCAATGTCACACGCCAGGTAAGCCGCTTGAAAGTTGGCGACATCGTTGGTCTGCGCGGACCTTTTGGAACGTACTGGCCCATGAAAGAAATGGAAGGCAAGGATGTGTTCATCGCCTGCGGTGGTATCGGACTCCCGCCCCTCCGCCCGGCGCTGTATCACATCATTCAAAATCGTGAGAAGTACGGCAAGGTCACATTGCTATATGGCGCACGCACCTCTAGCGATTTGATGTTCCCCAATGCATATGCCGAGTGGCGCAAAGCCGGCATTGATGTGGAAGTTACCGTAGATCGCGGCGATGCAAATTGGAACGGACGTGTCGGTGTCGTGCCGATGTGGTTCTATCAATTCCGCATCGATCCGCGCAAGACCGCTGTCCTCACCTGCGGACCAGAGATCATGATCCGCTTCGTGATCTTTGAAGCCATGGCGCGGCGCGTCCCACCCGAGAGCATTTATGTTTCCCTCGAACGCAATATGAAATGCGGACAAGGCTCCTGCGGTCACTGTCAGATGGGACCGTACTTCATTTGCAAGGATGGTCCTGTATTTCGATTTGATGAACTACAGTCGTTCTTCAACGTCGAGGAGTTCTAATGAGTACAAAAAAACCAACAGTCGCTGTCTATAAATTTTCATCCTGTGACGGTTGCCAACTTTCCATTTTGAACATGGAAGATGAACTGCTCAATTTAGCAGACGCGATCGATATCGCTTTCTTCCTCGAAGCAACTCGTGCACAAAGACCTGGACCCTATGACATTGCGTTGGTCGAAGGCTCGATCACAACCCCGCACGAGATCGAACGCATCAAGGAAGTCCGCGCGCAAGCCAAAACTGTGATCGCCCTTGGCACCTGCGCAACCGCCGGTGGCATTCAAGCGCTGCGAAATTTTGCCAGCGCAAATGAGTATGCCAACGTCGTCTATGAGCATCCAGAGTATCTGCACTATTTAGACTCTGCCACTCCCATTACTGAACACATTCTGGTTGACTTTGAACTCTGGGGCTGCCCCGTCAACAAGGCGCAGGTCATCGAAGTCATTGTCGCATTGTTGAACAATCGCCGCCCCAACCTGCCGCCCTACTCGGTCTGTCTGGAATGTAAGCGGCGCAATACAACTTGCGTCATCGTAGATAAAGGCATTCCCTGTATCGGACCTGCGACTCAGGCAGGCTGTGGCGCGATCTGCCCCGCCATGGGACGCGGCTGTTATGGCTGCTTCGGTCCTGCGCGGGATGTGAATACCGAATCCATGTCGAAGATGCTACTCAAAATGGAACGCTACCCGGGAGAGACGGCTCGCCTCTTCCGTGGAATCAGTGGATACGCTCCGACCTTCCGCACCATCGCTGACGAAATCCTTGCCACCACGGAGGCAAAATGAAAAGCATAGAAGTTCCCGCTCTGGCACGTGTGGAAGGTGAAGGCGGTTTGTACATCGGCTTGGAAAACGGAAAAGCCGTTGAAATCCGCCTCGACATTTACGAACCACCACGCTTCTTCGAAGGATTCCTAAAAGATCGTTTCCTTCAAGAAGTTCCAGATATCACTGCCCGCATTTGCGGCATATGCCCGGTTGCGTATCAAATGAGTTCTGCGTACGCGCTTGAAAACGCGCTGGGTGTCAAAATCTCTCCGCAGGCGCGTGCGCTTCGCAGATTAATGTATTGCGGCGAATATATCGAAAGCCATGCGCTACACATTTACATGTTGCAAGCGCCTGATCTACTTGGTAAGCAATCCGCGTTGGAATTGGCGGCGGATGCTCCTGATATCGTCAAAACCGCGCTGCGGCTCAAGAAGATCGGTAACGAGTTATTGAAAGCGATCGGCGGACGCTCCGTCCATCCCGTCAATGTATGCGTCGGTGGATTCTACAGTTGGCCCGATGCGAAAGCGCTCAAAGCCCTGCTCCCCGATCTGGAATGGGGCTTGAACGCCGCGCTGGATACTGTCAAACTAGCTCTTACACTTCCCTATCCCTATCTTGAAATTGATTATGAATTCGTCGCGCTTCATCACCCAGATGAATACGGTGTGATCGAGGGCGATGTTCTATCCTCGAACGGACGAAAACTCTCCATCGCAGAATACGAAAGCGGATATATCGAAGAGCACGTCAAACATTCCAACGCTTTGCACAGTCACACCGTGGATAACAACACTTACCTCGTGGGTCCGCTGGCGCGTTTGAACCTGAACCACGAACAACTTATGCCAAACGCCAAAAAAGCTTTGCAAGATTCGAAAATTCAATTGCCACTGAAGAATCCGTATAAGTCATTGATTGCGCGTGCTATCGAGTTGGTGCATTTCTATGAAGAAGCCATCCAACTTGTCAAAGAATATAAACCCACCGGACCAGCGCACGTTGAATTAAAGCTCAAAGCTGGCGAAGGCGCTGGCGCGACCGAAGCACCGCGCGGGTTGCTCTATCATCGTTACAAGATCGATGGCAATGGCATGATCCAGTTTGCAAAAATCACCCCACCCACTGCGCAAAACCTGCCGCGCATCGAAGCCGATCTCTTCGCGCTCACGCCGAGGATCATTAAAATGCCCGAAGCCGAAGCGACTCTGACTGCCGAGCATCTCGTGCGTTCGTATGACCCGTGCATTTCATGCGCGACACATTTCTTGAAATTAGAGATCAAAGAGAAGTGACAAAGGTCGCGGTGATCGGAATCGGACAAAGCCTACGTGGCGACGACGCTATAGGCTTGGAGGCTGTTCGTCAGTGGCAGGAAAGATTCCCTGAAACCGCAGGCAGGCCCGAGGTCCAGATTGAGGCGAGCGAGTTGCCCGGCCTCGCGCTGATCGATGTGCTTAATGAAGTCAATGCCGCAATTCTAGTAGATGCCGTCCGAAGCACTGCAAAACCCGGCACGGTCTACCGTCTCAGTGAAGAAGAGTTGGCAGCATTTACATCTGATTCGAAATCTGCTCACGGCTGGGGCGTGGCAGAAACGCTGCGATTGAGAAGTCAACTAGGGAACGCGAAAACAAACATCCGCATCATCGGCATTGAGGCTGAGCAAACGGAGATTGGCGCTAGATTAAGTAAAACGGTTAAAGAGGCGATACCAAAAGTTTGCGAAACGATCGAAGCAGAAATAAATAACTTTCTCAAATAAAAATAATTACCGGGTTGCCCGGCAATTATTTTCTCTTTTCAAAATTCACTGGCTGAATTTTGAAAAGAGATTTGGTATAATCGCGGCATAACTTATAAAGGAGAGAACGATGAAAATTGATTATCAGGAACCCAGCAAAGATCTGTTGATGCGAATCGACATTCACGAAAAATATGGCTCTGCCAACATCGATGTGTGGACGAACGAACTGCTCAACCCGCAGGCGGGCATGAACATCCTTGATGTTGGTTGCGGCGCAGGAAAGCTTTGTTTCTTATTTAATGATTATGTCAAAGGCGGCGCCAAGATCACCGGTGGAGATTTTTCGAATGAACTGCTCGATAAAGCGCGTGAGAAAAACAAGCAGGTCGGCGCGAATGTTGACTTTCAATTTTTGGATTTCAACGAGAAGTTCAAATTTGACGATAATACGTTTGACTTGTGCACATCCGCATTCGCCATCTATTACGCCTCTGATCTGGATTTTACATTTGGTGAGGCTCACCGCGTGCTGAAACCCGGCGGACGGCTCTTCGTCTCTGGACCACTGCCTGAGAACAAGCAGATGTTCTATGACATCATCAAAGAAGCCACGAACGCCACCATTCCGCCCATGCCTGGTTCTTCGCGCTTCAAAGGCGACATCTTCAATACCATCAGCAAGATCTTCGCCAAGACCGAATTGCACAAATTCGAGAATCACCTCACCTTCCCCGAGGTTGCGCCTTTTATTGATTACGTCCGCGCATCCTTGGGCGAAGACCGCCGTTTGTGGACGTCTATGTTCAACGGCAAGGATGAATATGAGGCTTTGATCGGCAAGATCTCCGATGTGGCGACCCATTGGTTTAATCGCGATGGTAAGCTGGTGATGACCAAAGTCGTTGGCGGAATTCTGGCGACGAAATAGTTCGTCATTGCGCGGAGGGCGAAGCCCGACGAAGCAATCCCCTACACGGAAAGGAGATTGCTTCGGGCCACTTCGTGAGAGCATCGCCCTCGCAATGACGAGGATAATATATGAACTTCTTCGGCAAACGAGTCCTTTTTTTGGGCGCGCACCCTGATGACATTGAACTGGGATGCGGTGCCTTATTGCACAGCATCGTCAAACAAACGGATGTGCTGTGCGTCACCCTTTCAGATAATCAGAAAAATCCTGATCTCCAAAATGTGAAGGGCGAGCATTTAGAGTCTATGACGGTGCTTGGCGTACCTGAGGAAAAAATCATTCTCGGACCTTTCATCACACGAGTCTTCCCCGATTCGCGCCAGGAGATCCTGGAATATTTTCTCAAACTCCGCAAAGACTTCAAACCCGATCTGATCTTTGTCCACTCGAAGCAGGATGTGCACCAAGACCACAACACGATGACTGACGAAGCCCTGCGTGCATTTCGCGGCATCACTGTTCTCGGTTTTGATGTCGTCCGTTCCTCTTATGGCTTCTTCCCGCATTTCCTTGCGCAGGTCACTGAAGAGGCTGTGAACAAAAAGATCGAAGCTCTCTCAAAATACGAAACCTATCGTGACCGTTATTACTTCAACAGTGAGCTCACCCGCTCCATCATGGTGCGGCATGGCGCGCTGGCGGAATGTCCGTTTGCGGAGGGGTTTGATATCTTGAGAATCGTCGGAGAGTTCGGCAACAGCGGCTAGAAAGAGACAATCATGGAGTTCAAGCTTCTATATCAGGAATTAACCAATAGCACGGAGATGATCCGTGCTTTATTATCTAGCATTTCACAGGCAGAAGCACAGGTCAAGCCAAATGCCACGGCATGGTCAATTCTCGAAGTTGCCTGTCATCTTTACGATGAGGAACGGGAAGATTTCCGTGAACATTTAGAATTCATTTTGCATCGTCAAAATGAAGAATGGCATGTGATCGACCCACAAGGTTGGGTGACGGCAAGAAAATACAATGAGAAAATTTTCGTCGAGGTGCAGGAAAAGTTTTTCACCGAACGTTGGAAATCGCTGGAATGGCTTAATAGTTTATCCAACGTAAATTGGGACACGGAATACACGTCGCCTTTCGGTTCGATGAAGGCCGGTGAAATGCTTTCAGCCTGGGTCGCTCATGACAACCTACACATCCGCCAATTGGTGGAACTCCGCAGGGCACTCATCGAAAGACTTGCCAAGCCTTATGATATTCAGTACGCCGGTGATTGGTAGAGTATTGCCAAGATTCAGAAATAACAGTTCCACAGGCGGGTTTTCAACATAAATTTCCATGCTAAACTTTTTCAAATAATTCATACCAAATCCACCCTTGGGTGAGTTATTTGGTATTGCTTCCCAAATTGTCAGGAATAGAGAATAGAAGGGAATCCGCATGTCATCTCAGAATTTTTTTAATTTCGATGCTTTATGGGATTACTCAGACCCGCACCAGACCGAAACCAGGTTCCGTGAGGTACTTCTACAAGTTCCGGAAAACAACCCCGCCTATTTAGAACTTCTCACCCAGATCGCACGAGCACAGGGGCTTCAACACAAATTCGATAAAGCGCATCAAACTCTCGATCAAGTGGAGAGGCGTCTCGGAAATTATGCTTCGCGCGCCAAGATCCGCTACCACCTCGAGCGCGGACGGGCATTAAATTCCTCCGGGCATCCGGATCAAGCACGTCCGTTTTTCGAACAGGCATTGGATGTAGCCAAGAATCTTTCGGAGGACTTCTATGCAGTGGACGCGCTCCACATGCTGGCGATTGTCGCTCCGCCCGCTTCATCACTGGACTTGAACCTGCTCGCCATCCAATTTGCCGAATCTTCTGATCAAGAAAAAGCACGCGGCTGGCTTGGCTCGTTATATAACAACACTGGCTGGTCGTATCACGAACAGGGTGACTTTGAATCAGCATTGGAGATGTTCCAGAAAGCCGAAGCAGTTCGAAGGTCAAAGGGCAGCGTGAACGAGTTAAGAATCGCAACGTGGTGCGTGGCGCGCACGTTGCGTTCGCTTAGGCGCGTCGAAGAGGCTTTATCCAAACAAATGATATTGAGGGCTGAAAATGAAACAGCCGGTGAAAGGGACGGCTATGTTTTCGAGGAGATCGGGGAATGTTTGCTGGAGTTGAAGCGTGCAGAGGAAGCACGTCCCTATTTTGCGGAGGCGTATAAAATCCTATCGCAGGATACATGGCTGGCAGAAAAAGAGCCTGAGCGATTAAAACGTTTGAAAGAACTGATAAATTAATTTTGTGGTTGTTAAACAAACATGCCCACTTTGATGTTATTCAAAGTGGGCATGTTCTTTATTTGTAGATCTTACTTTTCCTTAGTAACACTTACCAATAGTGCACGGACCATGCGCCTGTGTGTATAGGTTTCAGTTTTTTCTATGTAGTTTTCACAGGTGATCAGTGTTAGCCAGGATTTGTCCTCATGCTGGAAGGCTTTGGAAGTACTGGACGGCGAGATCAATGAGCTGCTGGTAACTTCGTAGGTGTACACGTTACCAAAGGCATGCACCTTGACCTGATCGCCATACTGGAGATTGACCAACCCCACGAACGGACCGGGCTTATTGAGTTCGTCCCAGACGTGCGCGGTGATGACCGAGTTGCCCTTCCAGGTCGGGAATGCCGAGCCATTAAGCCAGCCGGCATTGCTGCCCAGCCAGGAAATATCCCAACCGGTTTTGGTCTGCGGGACTCCCACGATGGACATCTTGAGTTTTAATTTTGGAATCTCAAGCCATAGGTCTGTGGCGGCATATGTCATATTAGCAGGTTGAGCCGGGAGTATGGTTACATGATTCTGTGGGAAGCCAGTGACCGGGATGAGGAAGCCGCCACTAGTTTGAGGTTTGCCGTTTCCGTTACCTCCGTCACCACCGCCGCCACCACTGGTGACAGCGACAATAAAGTTGCGGGTGAAGTCTGTGCCTGTAGTTGCGTTATCGCCAGCGAGTTTATTACCTGCGACATCTGTAATGGATGTTGTACCGCAGGTGATCAACCGATAGGTTCCGTTGGGTATGGCGGCTCCGCCGTTAAGAGCGAGGGTGGAAATATATGGACCGCTTCCGCCATTATTACTATAAGAAACCTGGCTGACTGTGACCGCAATATCTCCGCCTGTTACGCCCGCCGAGCAGAGCGCTGTCTGAATGCCATCACCATTATCGCGCACCAGCAAATAGTTCGCCGGGTTGGTGACATCGTTTGTGGCAGTGTTACCCACCGGGTTACCAAGGTCTTCATTGAAGGTAACCAGCAGTTGGGTTATGGCAACCGTGGATGTTTCCATTTCGTCGAGACGCCCATCGCCAGTATCGGAAACGCTATTGACCTTTACGACTGTTGGCGGCAAAGTATCCACGTGCAGAACGGCTGTGGTTGTAGTAGCGGTTCCTTCGGTGTTGGTGAAGACAGCCTGATAACGGAGTCCATTATCCACCAACTGAGCAGGGAGACTGAAGGTTGTGGATGTTGCACCTGGAATATTAGTGAAGGTGGTGCCGCCATCGGCGCTGACCTGCCACTGCACTGTAGGATTCGGGTTGCCGACCGCAGCAGCTGTGAAAGTGGCTGTGGCTCCGGGCAAGACCCATACATCCTGCGGGTTGAAAGTGACAATAGGTGCGTTGGTAATTGAGACAACCTCAGTGATGGAAGTAGCCGCCAGGTAATTGGCATTGCCAGCCTGTCCATAGATGACGGTACAAAGGCCGGTGCCAGTCGCCATGGTGATCGTGGCTGTATTGCTGCCATTCCCGGAGCAATTGCCGTTGGAGATGATATTGACCGGCAAGCCGGACGAGGATGTGGCAGCCACCGAGAAGGAGGTACCATTCAGAGCCGTGACAGGAGCCGAAGTCGTCACTGTGATCGTCTGACTGGCTTTCTGTGTACTCACGGTCTGGGTCAATTGCGGTGCCGGGGGATAATTGGTATCACCAGGTTGGTCATATTGAACGATACAGACACCAGTATTGGCTGTCATCGTGAAGGTCGCACCGACATTTGTACAGGCGGTACCACCGGCGCTGTAGACAACAGGTAAACCGGACGAAGCCGTCGCAGCGACCGTGAAACCGGTATTGAAGCCTGCGCTGGCTGGAGCTGGGATCATGATGGTAATTGTCTGGGCATTCACTGCAACCATGAGTGTTCCGGGGTTCAAAGAAACATCATAGTTCGGCAGTCGATTGGCCGGGTCAACCAGTGTGGCGTTGATATCATAGGTGCCAACTGGAGCTATGGCTGGGGTTCCGGCACTATTGTAGGTTGCAGTAATGTTGTCGCCGTTCCTGATGCCAATCACTGTGCCAGTGAAGGTGTTGAATACACTACCGAAGGC
This sequence comes from Chloroflexota bacterium, assembly GCA_040006635.1. GTDB lineage: Bacteria > Chloroflexota > Anaerolineae > Anaerolineales > Villigracilaceae > Defluviilinea. The sequence continues at coordinate 2,034 of JBDTWO010000029.1, read as the reverse complement.
TTTGGTTTTATCGGCTGGTGTTATCACCAGATCGCGTGGGGCAACCGTGAGTGTGCCAGGATTGTTTGTTACCGTGTAGTTACCCAAGCGGGTGCCCGGGTCATTCAGCGTGATCGTGATGGGATAGTCGCCCACGATAGCAGTTACCGATCCACCAGCGCTGGCATAATTGGCAGTGATGATGTCGCCGTTCTGGATGCCAGTAATGGTGCCGGTGAAGGCGGTGAACAGGCTGCCGTAGAACTTGATCTTATCAGCCGAGGTGACGGTCAAAGGGCGTTGAGTTACGGTCAGCGTGCCGGTATTTGTTGTGACTGTGTAGTTACCCAGCCGGTTGCCTGGATCATTAATCGTTGGAACAGTGATCTGGTAGTTGCCCACGGTCGCTGGGGCGGGCGCTCCCGTGCTGGCATAGACAGCGGTGATGTTGTCGCTGGCTTGAAGACCGGTAAGCGTACCCGTGAAGGCAGTGAAGGTGTCCCCATAAACCTTGCTCTTGTTATCCGGAGTGACCGTCAGAGCACGTGAGGTGACCGTCAATGTACCAGCCGTGTATGTAAAGACATAGCTGTTATCAACACCACCCGAGCAGGTGATCGGATAAGTTCCAATCGCGTTGTGTGCTGGCAAAACCTGACAGGTCGGAGGCGTATCAATGACCGCTGCCGTATCACCGGGAGCAAATCCGGCATAGTTGAAGGTAAAGACGGGGTCTGGGGTACCGTAGACCAGGGTTTGATTGTTCGCTGTGACTGTCAGAACCGAAAGACCTACCGTCAGCGTACCGGCGTTAATGGTTACGGTATAGTTTGCCAATCGATTGTTCGGATCATTCAGCGTGGTTATGATCGGATAGGTTCCCGTTGCCGCAGCGATCGGGGCACCGGTGCTGGCATAGGAAGCAGTGATGTTATCGCCCGTCTGGACGCCAGTGACAGTGCCTGTAAAGGCGGTAAAGAGCGTGCCGAAGACCTTGGCTTTATTATCAGGAGTGACTGTCAGGACACGCGGGGTGACCGAAAGCGTACCGGTGTTTAGGATGACAGTGTAGTTCGGGAGCTTGTTGCCCGGATCATTCAGCGTCGCAGTAATATCATAATTACCAACAGCGGCGTTGGCAGCTGCTCCGACGCTGGAATAGGTGGCGGTGATGACATCACCAGCCTGCAACCCGACGATCGTGCCGGTGAAGGCGGTAAAGACATCACCGTAAACTTTAGTCTTGTCAGCCGGGGTGATAATCAGAACGTTGCCTCCGACCGCAAGCGTGCCGATATTGTAAGTTACAGTGTAATTCGGCAGCTGGTTATTTGGATCATTGAGTGCAATCGTAATCGGATAGGCACCTGCCGCAGCCGCGATGGGAGCGCCGACACTGGTATAGGTGGCGGTGATGTTATCCCCGTTCTGGATACCGACAATACTGCCGGTGAAAGCCGTGAAGAGCGTACCATAGGCTTTAGCCTTGTCATCGGAGGTGGCAACCAACGGACGCTGCGTGACCGTCATGGTGCCTGCGTTCAAGGTGATGGTGTAGTTGCCCAGCCGGTTGTTCGGATCATTGAGCGTGGCGGTGATGGGATACGTACCGACGGTGGCAATGGCAGCCGCGCCAGCGCTGTTATAGGTAACCGTGATGTTATCAGCACCTTGAATACCCGTTGTAGCGCCGGTGAACGCGGTGAAGACCGCGCCATAAATCTTGGTCTGGTTGGCCGGTGTGACTGTCAAGGCACGGGAGGTAACCGTCAGAGTCGCAGGGACATACGAGAAGATATAGTTGTCGTCGATACCACCCGAGCAGGTGATCGGGAAAGTGCCTGTCGCGTTGTGAGCCGGCAAAACCTGGCAGGTCGGCAGCGTGGTCAGCACGGCCGGAGTGTCACCGTTGGTGAACCCGGAATAGCTGAAAGTGAAGATCGGATCCGGGTCGCCATAAACAATGGACTGATTGTTCGCCGTGACCGTCAGGACAGTGTTGCCTACTGTCAGGGTGCCGGTATTCAGCACCACGGTGTAGTTCGCCAGCCGGTT
>JBDTWO010000028.1:0-33483 GCA_040006635.1 Chloroflexota bacterium | reverse complement strand
TCGAGTGACCTGTCGCGCCTGAAGCAGTCACCTTGCGTTCGAGCACCGCGACTTTGAGTCCGCGCTCGGCGAAGTGGAAGGCGATGCTGGCGCCCATCACCCCCGCGCCGATGATGATGGCATCGTAAGTTTGAGTCATAGGAGGTTTCCTTTTTGTTTTTAACCACAAAGGGCACAAAGTACACGAAGGAAAAACCAAAAGAAAAATCCGTGCGCGAAGTGTTTGTGTAATCCGTGGCTAAGAAATTGTTTATATTGCAGCAGGGAGTTTACCACTGAGACACGAAGACACGGAAAAAACCTTTTAAAAATCTCGGTGTCTCGGTGTCTCCGTGGTTAGTCTTTTGCTTCATACAGGAAATTTACAACCTTCTCGGCTTTTCCGCCTGTAGCGTGATAAAACTCAATCGCATGTTCATCTTCTTCGTGCGCCATGGCGAAGAACTCTTCGATCCCATTTTTAGCACAATATTCTTTCAAGCTTTGGATCAATCCTTTTCCAATGCCCATTCTTTGATATTCGGGCTTCACCGCCAGGTCATATAGGAAGATTTCAGACGAGTCTGAATAATACTTTGGAAGTTCGTACGCAGTTAAGCCGCCCACGACCTCATCTCCAGCCAGTGCGACAAGCGCGATAAAACTTTTGTTGTTCAATAACTTGAGCGAATTTGCTTCACTTCCAATGGATGGATACTCTTCTTCAAAAACCGTGTTGAATAGATCGATCAGTGAAATGAATGTTGCTAAGTCTTCGAGAGTAAGTTGCTTGATTTCAATTGGTTTCATAGGTTGTGACTATTTCGGTTTCCTTTTCCAGGAATTTTCCAATTTGTGCTGCTGCGTTTTCGATCAAGCTTTTTATGGCTTTGGAAGGTTGTTTGAAAAGTTTTACTTCCACAATCACTTTATCTTTTTTAATTGTCCGTTTCCAAACCCCTGTGACCTGACCGTTGATAACTACGATGGGCCTAAATATACCGTTGTCGGAAATAGTTTTCTTTTGATCTTCGAATGGGAGCGCTGCGCTTCTATCCTTGTAACTGATCGTAAATTCGTCGAAGGCTGGTAGCAGATAAACCGATTCTTTGCTGAACTTTGGAACAGAAAAAGATTTGTCAAACCAATACGTTTGCGAATTAATGGTTTCTGAAATCAAATCTGGCTTGACCAATTCCAATGCGCGTTTCGCATCGCCAACCGGCAGCCCCGACCACCAGACAAAATCCTGCAAAGTGGCTGGGCAGTGACTGGTGAAGTATTTCTGTGCCAGCTTTTCCAACGCTTCATCTTTCGTCAGGGATTTTGTTCTCGGAACTCTTTCCTCGAGCAGGGCGTACGCTGGCTTCCCGTTTTTTGTTGCGCCGCTGCACACCACCCCATCCAGCTCTGCCTGCATCAGAAGATGCGAGAGCCTATTATCCAGGGTATTGATTTTAGCCTTTCCAAATTCGGCTGCCAATTCTTCTCGCGTTAGATGATTTCCATCTCTCAGCGATCTTTCTAGAACAGAGTTGCTTTTTGAGATCACGGTTTCGGAAAGCCCTAGTTCTTTGTGTCTGGAGTTTACAGAGCTTCTGAGTTGAGGTGCGCTTAGTGCAAGCAGCCAGTAAATATCATCGGCTGAAACCAAATGCCACGTGGGTCTTAATAAATGGGTTCGGATAATTTCTCCGTTGTTGATGGCAGTTTCAACTGTCTGCTCGGTGGAGTTCGGCAGCCGAACACCAACTGCCCATTTCACCATGGCAAAATCCTGTGCTTGCATGGCACCCATCCAGCGAACCAGCTCTTTGACAGTTTTGAACTTTGTCCCTGCAATATGTTGACTGATGAGTCTGGCACTGACAAGATCTGTCGAGTTCATGTTAACCCTTGTTTAAAAAATTATGTCTGTTGATTTGCATCTAGCGGTGGTGTTCTTGGTCGCCACTTTGCGATCTCAAACATGCTGCGTTAGGCTCCTTGCCCTTCCAAATTACACTGACCAAGTCGAGAGCCACAGCTCCACATCTGGCAGACCGCTGGCGCGGGCGACCTGTGCGAGGTAGTCAAAGTCAATTGGAAGCTGATGCAGGTTGACTGTGAGTCGGTCATCGGTTATATCCACGATTGCATATTCAGCCCGGCGTAAGCCATGTTGCTCGGATCCAGGTCTGGGGAATTCGAATGGCATTCCCACGCTGCCGGGATTTATAAGTGTGGCGCTTTTATGTTGACGGACCATTTGCACATGCGTATGTCCGCCTATGAATAGAGAGGCGGGTTGTCCGCTAAATAATTCTTCAAATACTTCAGATGGTGTGGTTGGATAGAGGAATTCTTCATTGGAACGCGGCGAACCATGAAAGCATAATAATGATTTATTCGGGCTGACCGCAAAACTCAATTGCGCTGGAAACGAACTTAGATAATTCATGTCTTCTGCTGTTAATTGGGCCAGGCACCAGAGTTCCGCCGCACGTAACCACGGAGAATGTGTTTCGGTCAATTGCGGATTGAGTAAATAATTTTCATGGTTTCCCATAATGATGGGGGTTTGCAATTGCCTGAGCCGCGCAATCACCTCACGTGGTTGCGGACCCAAACTTGCAATATCTCCCAGACATACTAGGTGATCCACCTGGGTATGTTGGAGATCAGCCAATACAAGGTCTAGCGCATGAAGATTGCCATGAATGTCTGAAATAAAAGCAAATCGCATAAATGTTTGTCCGTTCTGTAGGGAAGCCCTACCTAAATCCGACCGACCTTAAACTCGAAAACTTACCTTCTCTTTCAACACATTCGGCAAAGCAGGAAGTTTACTACGCTCGATCAAAAACGTTGCCACTTCGGTGAGTTCGCGGAAGGCGTAATGCTGGCTAAATGTCCCTTCGAGATAACCTGCGCCGCTCGTGCCGCCCGTCCCGGCACGGATGCCAATCATACGGCGCACCATTGAGAAGTGACGATAGCGCCACTGCGAAAGTAGTTCATCAATTTCAGAGAGCGTATTCAATAACTCGAACGGCAATTGGAAGATCGGCAGGTTGCGGTACAGCGTAATGAACAACGCGGACTGCATGGCTTTGGGTGAAATATCGCCGCGACCGTCTTTGAAAAATACTTTATCGAATTCAGCGAAGCGTCCACTTTCGTTTGCGGATAAACTGTTTTGATATGCCTGACGATAATCAGACCAAAATTTATTGTCATTCGCAGCGCTCGTCGATTTGTAGTCCACCCAATAGTGTTCATCGAAGAAGGGCATACGCTCCAGCCACTTGATCACCAATTCCTTCAAGGTGCTTTCGCTTTCTGCCTGACTCACGTCTTGCATATCACTTTCCGATAAGCTGCCGCGCCGGGTGTGCTTGTAATATTCCCGCTTATGGCGCTCTTCCATTTTTAAACCCAGTTTCACTTCGATCAAGCGGAACTGTTTGCTTTGAAAACCCGAAGCAGGCAGCAGGTAATTCCTGAACTCCAAAAAATCCAGCGCGGTCATGGTCTCCAGCACGCTGACTTGCTGATTCAACAACTCCATGATTTTCACGATGCGCTTGAGCTTATACACCACATTGCTCATGTCGGGCGAGTTATCGTTGATGTGTTCATTGATGAAAATATTCCGCGCCAGATCCAACTCAAAGATGATCTGCTTGAACCACAACTCATACGCCTGATGGATGATGATGAACAGCATCTCATCGTTGCCATCTTCCATTTTTTCAAAACTGCGCGGGTGCTGGCTGTTCAAGATCTTATCGAGTTCGATGTAATCAGAATAATAGAGATCGTCCATGCGGTTCTCCCTTGACTCTGGAGTTCGACAGCTAAGTACTCTTTAGAGTATGCTGTCGGTTTTGCTGAGTATAATCCCCTTCATGCTTAAAGCCCTCATTTTTGACTTCGACGGACTCGTCCTCGATACTGAAACGCCCGAATATCTTGCCTGGCAAAATATTTATCAGGAATATGGATTTGAACTCCCGCACGAAGAGTGGGGCAAGATCGTGGGCGGATACGGACTCTCGAACTTTGATGCCGCCGAACATCTCGCGCTTCTTTCGCAGGGACGGCTGGATTCTGTTTCCTTACGCTCCCGCCACTCGACTGAAAGTCTAACCCGCATCCATGCCCAGTCCATTTTGCCGGGGGTGTTGGATATGATCCGTGAAGCAAAGAAACATGGTTTGAAACTTGCGATTGCATCGAGTTCTTCACATGCATGGGTGGATAATCACACGAAGCGCCTCGGTATCTTCGACTATTTCGATAACGTAATATGTAATGACGATGTGGGCGCTGGCCGGACTAAGCCGAACCCAGATCTGTTTCTATTGGCGCTGAAGCAATTACAAGTCCAGAAAAATGAAGCGGTGGTCTTTGAAGATTCACCGAATGGTGTGCTGGCGGCAAACCGGGCGGGGATCTTTGTCGTCGCTGTCCCCAATCCTGTCACTGCGCAATTGAATCTCGCTGACGCGAATCTGATCGTCAAGTCGCTGGCAGATTTGCGCCTGTCTGAACTCATAGACCGAATGAAATAAAGAACTCCCGTTGATTTGTATCAACGGGAGTTACTCTTTAATGCTTACTAATCACTTGTCAGTTACTCTGCCTTCAAGTGTGTCAATGCCGGTCTGCCAATGGGGTAGACGTTGAAACCGATCTCAAAGACCTTCGGCTGGTCGAGCAGGTTGCGCCCATCGAAGATGAAGGCGGGTTTCGACATCGAAGCGTAAAGCTTTTCGTAATCGAGTTCTTTGAACTGCGCCCACTCGGTCAGGATCGCAATAGCGTGCGCGCCTTCAGCTGCCTTGTAGGGGTCGGGTTCAAATTCAACGCGGCTGGCAAGTTCTTCGCCGAGATCGTATCTGGCGTTATCGAGCGCGTGCGGGTCGGTCAACACCACATGGGCACGTTCATCGAGGAGCACACGGCAGACTTCGAGCGCCGGTGATTCGCGCGTATCGTTGGTGTTGGCTTTGAACGCCGCACCGAACAACGCCACGCGCTTGCCTGCGATGGTGTTGAACATGGCATGGATCATGTTCGATGCAAAACGGTGTTCCTGATGCCGGTTCATCGTAATGACCTGTTCCCAATAGCGTGCCACCTCAGGCAGACCGTAATACTCGCACAAATACACCAGGTTCAAAATATCCTTTTCGAAACACGAACCACCAAAGCCCACGCTGGCGCGCAGGAAGTATTTTCCGATGCGATTATCCAACCCGATGGCACGTGAAACTTCGCTGATATCGGCTTCGGTCTTCTCGCACAAGGCAGAGATGGCGTTGATGGATGAAATGCGCTGTGCCAAAAATGCGTTCGCCACGAGTTTCGTTAATTCGCTCGACCATAAATTGGTGGTGACGATCTTTTCAAGCGGTACCCAGTTGGCATACAGGTCTACCAGGGTTTGCACAGCCTTCTGTCCCGATTCGGTTTCGCGTCCGCCGATCAATACGCGGTCAGGGTTTTCCATATCGCGCACGGCGGTGCCTTCCGCCAGAAATTCAGGGTTCGACAACACATCGAAGTGCAAGCCTTTGTTGTTTGAATTGAGAATTGTCTCCATCGCCTCCGCAGTGCGGACGGGGAGCGTGCTTTTTTCAATAATGATCTTGGAGGATGTTGAGTTGTTGAGAATTTGGCGGGCGGTTTTTTCCCAGTATTGCAAGTCGGCGGCTTTGCCTGCGCCCTGCCCGAACATTTTGGTGGGCGTGTTGACGCTTACAAAAATAATATCAGCCTCGGCAATGTGCTTATCCACATCAGTAGAGAAGAACAAGTTTACGCCACGGACTTTTTTGACGATCTCATCGAGCCCGGGTTCATAGATGGGTAGTTTGTCTGATTGCCAGGCGGCGATGCGCGCCTCGTTGATGTCCACGATCACGAAGCGGTGTTGCGGGCAGTGGCTGGCTACGATGGGTATGGTCGATCCACCGACATAGCCTGCTCCGATACAAAGAATGTTTGTCATACGATTTTCCCTTTTCAATGTTTGATTCAACGAAGGCAATGAATACAGTGCCTTCGTTATTGACGAATGATACTGACTGAAAAAGTATAGCACGATTACGCAGCTCTCTCAAAAATAGCTGATGCGGTTTTCTGGAGCCTGACGCCAGCTGACAGAAAAAAGCCGCAGATGAGGTCCAGTCCATGATGCTGATTCAGCCGTCATGGACGGCTGGAAGCGCTGATCCATTTCAATCTGGCAAGCTGTATCCAAATCCCGGTGAATTGCTGCTCAATCAAGTAAAATACATGGACTTTTCCATTTGGAGGCACAATGACAACTGAAAAATTTAAATGGCAGACCGTGGTGGCGAAATACGCCTATCCCGAAACGTGGCGCAGTGTCTGGCAGGTGTTGAACTCACTGATCCCGTTCCTTCTGACTTGGTATTTGATGTATCGCAGTTTGGCGGTCGGCTATTGGCTGACGTTGATCCTTTCTGTACCGGCGGCGGGTTTCATGGTGAGGCTGTTCATCATCTTCCATGATTGTTGTCATGGTTCCTTCTTCAGGACCTTGCGGACAAATGATCTGATGGGGCTGGTAATGGGTGTGTTCGTGCTTACGCCGTTCTACGATTGGCGGCATGACCATGCCGTACATCACGCCACCGCCGGTGACCTTGACCGTCGCGGCAAGGGCGATGTGTACACGATGACGGTGGAGGAATATCTCGCCGCGCCGTGGTACAAGAAGTTCGGTTATCGCATCATGCGCAACCCGATGATCCTCTTCACGATCGGGTCGTTCATTGTGTTCGTCGTAACGCATCGTTTTTGGTTACCAGGTGCGGGCAAGCGTGAACGCAGCAGCGTGATCTGGACGAACCTGGCGCTGACGGGTGTGGTGGGGTGGCTGGTGATTTTGATCGGTTGGGAGGCGTTTCTGCTGGTGGAGATTCCGATCCTCTTGATCGCATGTTCGGCGGGGGTGTGGCTGTTCTATGTACAGCATAACTTTGACCCCACATATTGGCAGCGGCATGGCAATTGGGAATTTTTCAAAGCGGGCATGGACGGGAGTTCGTTCTATAAACTTCCCAAGGTGTTGCAGTGGTTCACCGGCAATATCGGCTTTCATCATATCCATCACCTGAGTCCGAAGATTCCCAACTATAAATTGGAAGAGTGTCATAACGAGAATCCCATCTTCCAGATCGCGCCGTTGACATTCCGAGACAGCCTGAAAGGTTTGTTCCTGCGGTTATGGGATGAGCAGAAAAAGGTAATGGTAGGCTGGGAAGCATTGAAACAATACCGTCGTAAGATGGAAACCCAGTAGATTGGGAACGGGCTGTTCACAGATGAACAGCCCGTTTTATGTTTAACTCTCCAACATTACCCCTCAAATTCAGTGAGAAATGCGTGATTCGCTCATTAAAGAGCGTCTTTTCGAGCCAATTTAGGAAGCGTAAGTTTATTCCAAGCAACTAGATGAGATTTAGGGGTTAAAATGAAATATACAGATTGGATGAAAAATATGAAAAATAATTCAAATGCACCCACCGCAGCGGAGCAAGTCCGTTGGCAGACGATCGTGGCGAAGTATGCCAAGCCTGACATGCGTAAAAGTTTATGGCAGTTGGCAAATACGCTGATCCCATATGTTGTCCTGTGGTATCTGATGATCCGCAGTGTGGAAGTTTCGTATTGGATCACGCTGGGACTATCCGTATTTGCGGCCGGTTTCCTAATGCGGGCTTTTATCATCTTCCATGATTGCGGACACGGCTCGTTCTTCAAATCACAGAAGTTAAACGATTTCGTGGGAACCATCACCGCGCTTCTGAATTTCACCCCCTACCAGCGCTGGAAGCATGACCATGCCATCCACCACGCCACCGCCGGTGACCTTGACCGGCGCGGCACAGGCGACGTTTACACCATGACCGTGCAGGAATATCTTGTCGCGCCCTGGTGGAAGAAGACGGGCTATCGCATTATGCGGAATCCGTTCGCGTTGTTCGGTGTGGGTCCGTTATTGGTGTTTGTCATCACGCAGCGCATCCCATTGCCATCACAGGGACGGCGCGAAAAAGCCAGTGTGTGGTGGACGAATTTTGCCCTCGTTGGCATCATCGCTTTGATGTGCTGGCTGATCGGTTGGAAGACCTTTGTGATGGTGCAGCTTCCGATCCTTGCCATCAGTACAACCCTCGGCATTTGGTTGTTTTATGTCCAGCATAATTTCGACCCGTCTTATTGGGATAACCATGAAGGTTGGGAATTCGTGAAAGCCGGTTTGCAGGGCAGCTCCTTTTATAAACTGCCGCCCATTCTGCAATGGTTCAGTGGGAACATTGGCTTCCATCACATCCACCACCTGAGCTCCAAGATTCCCAACTACAATCTGCCGCAATGCTATTACGAGAACCCGCTCTTTCACGTCAAGCCGTTGACGTTTTTTGCCAGCTTGAAATCGCTATCTCTGCGGTTGTATGATGAAGAACAAAAGATGATGGTGGGCTGGAATGGCTTGAAGCTTTATCAGTTAAGTCCTGCTAAGGTCACATCAAAAATCGTTTCGTGATCATGCTTGATAATTAAATGAAACAAGGCGGAGATGATTTCTCTGCCTTGTTTTTATTCACATAGTTAGGGGGTCGGTCACGATGCGGGGCGTTCTGCTCGTTCATCCCGCAGTTTAACTGCGGGATGAACTGTACGTGTCATTTCTTTCCCTGATTGAAGCTCGCGCGGCTATAGAGGGTGATACCCGCAGCAGCAGAAACATTGAGCGACTCGACGCGCGGGTCAATTGGAATGCGGACTTGCAGTGTGGCGGCGTCAGTGATGGCTTGTGAGCAGCCGTCCTTTTCACTGCCGAAGACGATCATCAATTGTTGTGGGATGGATGAAATATCCTGCACGAGTTTTTCAGCATGGGCGTTGGTGACCAACACTTGCAGCTGGTTCTGTTTCGCAAATTGGATGAAGACTTCGGTGGTCGTGGCGATCACCGGCAGGGCAAAGACATAGCCGCGGCTGGCGCGGATGAGACGGCGGTCGTAAATGTCCACATGTTCGGTGTTGAGTAGGACCATGCCGCCGACACCGAGCGCCAATGATGTACGCGTGATCGCGCCGATGTTGCCGGAGATGCTGACATCCTCCAGCACAACGATGTCGCGTTGAATTTTTGTGACAGCATCCAGCCCAAGCGGCTTGGGTGTTTTGGCAATCGCAAAGATGCGCGTGATCTTATCGTTCTCGAAGATCTTTTTGGTGGTGCGCTTGGCGACCTCGAAGATGTTTACCTTTGGAGAAAGTTTTTTCTTCAACTCGTCTGAGACGAGCTCATCGCCCGCGTAATACACGGATTCGAGTTCGACGCCAGCATCTAAAGCTTGGAGAATGTTTTCTTCGTCATCGATCAGGATCCGGCTGAGTTCGATGCGTCCCGTCCGGGTGAGGAGTTGGCGGATGAGGATGGCTTGCGGGTGGAGGAGCGAATCCACGAAGTTGGGATTGGTTGAGGGAATAGTTTGGTCTGTCATGCTGGCAATCATACTGCAAAATAAAAAGACTGGAGGGAAGTCCAGTCTTTTCAATGATCTTTTCGCACTTATTCCGTGGCGTTGTGGTTTGGAAAAGGATAAAAACCTACGGCTTCTGGCAACGCCAATACTCAACGATAAAAATAACGGAGCTAATCACGATGATGGCAATGCTTACGTTGACATTGATGTTGTCGGCATTCGCCATGATTCCGCCTGCGAGTAAGGCAATCGCTGAAGCAATCAATCGAACTTGTGCGTTGGTCATGTGGAAAATCTCCTTGATGAAATATTTATTCAGTAAACTGGAACTGCGAAAGTCAAAAATTAGGCTGCGTGAGGCGTGGAGTGCGGCGCGCAAGCTCACTATATAAACTACGCAGCAAACCCCTTCGGCATCTTCGTTTCTCCGCTGACGCTGAGGCGGTTGATATCGTCTGCGCGATCTGGATACATTGCTAGCAATGCTTCACGCGTGCCGCCTTCGAAGATGTCACTGGTAAATCCCGGCGCGACGGTGCAACCGAAAAGCGAATATTGTCCGCCTGTGAGCATGTGTCCCGCCTGCCACACTCCTGCCGGGATGACGAACTGGACGAGTTGTCCCTGAAGCGGATCACTGCCCATGATCACGTCACGGCTTGTGCCATTGGGATATAACAGCACCAAGCGCAATGGGTCACCGCCGTAGAAATGCCAGACTTCGTCGTATTTCAACTTGTGAAACAAAGATACACTGCGCGGTTCATCGGAATACATGCCGATCATCGCCGTGCCAACTGGCTTGCCCGCGTCATACTCCTGCGGCGAACGATAGGTGCTGACGAATAATGTCCCTTCGACGGGGAGAGGTTGGAGAAGGTAGTGCTCGATGAGGGTTTTGACTGAGGGGTGCATAATAATCACCTCGTAATGACGGATAGTTTATTTCTTCAATGCCGCCTCGGCTTCATCCAAATGTTCATTGCGATGCAAGGCGCGGACGACCCAGCGTTTGTTGTAGTTGTAGATCTCTTCGAGCAGGGTGGGATCATATTCATCAAGCCGTTTATCTGTTGCAGCACATTCCTGCATGGCGATACGTACCGCTTCGCGCGGCGGGATAGCTGCCCATAACGGCAAGGATAGATCATTCACGAAAATGTCGATCGCCGGGATGAAAAGTTTGCCGTCCTTCTCCGTCATATCCAACACATACATCACGCGCCGCTCCCAAAAGGCGAGATGCGCGAAGACGATTGCTACTGTCCAATGCTCGCCGACTTTGGTCTGCAGCTCTGCATCAGTGAGACGATTCGCTAAAGCGTGAATCCGTTCGCGGGAGGTGCGATTCTGTTCTTTATAAGTCAGATCGAGTGCCATGAGATTCTCCTATGGTTATGAAGGTTTTGCTGCGACTTCTTTTCCAAGCCGCACAACTTCTCTTGCCAGCAGATCGAAATCTTCTTGCGTGCTGCGATGATTAGAGATCGCAATGCGTAAGCAATAAGTATCACCCAACGTTGTATATGATGGTACCGCAATACCCTGCTCGTGCAATTGCATCAATATTTCTTTGTTGAGGGTGTTGAGTGCGTTCGTGTCCAAGCCGCCGGGGTTGAAGCGGAAGCAGACGATGTCCATGCCGATGGGGGCAAGCAGTTCAAGGGTCGGTTCGACCGCGATGAGTCCACCGAAGTAATGTGCCTGTTCCACGTTGCGCGCGATCATACGACCGAAGCGATCGAGGCCATGTTCCTTGATCGACATCCACACTTTCAACGCGCGGAACTGGCGCGTAAGCTGCACGCCATAATCGCTGAACCATAGATTCCCTGCGGCGACTCCGCGGGTTTCGTGCGCCAGATATTCGGGCGTCAATGAAAACGTATTGCGATGTGCTTTCTCCGAGCGGACAATGGCACAGCCCGCCTCAAAGGGAATGTGCATCCATTTGTGCAGATCGAGCGCAACCGAGTCGGCGCGTTCGATGCCCTTCAATAACGGTTTGACATTTTCTGCCAGCACCGCCACCGCACCGATCGCGCCATCCACATGGAACCAAAGATCTTCTTGCTCGCACAAATCGGCGATGGCGTTCAGATCATCGACCGAGCCAGTGTTGATCGTGCCCGCGCTCCCGATCACACAGATCGGACGACGCCCGGCTTTACGATCCGCATCAATGGCTTGCCGCAATGCATCCATATCCATGGTGTAATCACTCTTGACGGGAATCTTGCGCAGGCTGTCACTGCCCATGCCAAACAATTCCAACGCCTTCTGACTACAACTGTGCACTTCCACCGACGCATAGACTGTCAGCGGTTGAGGCGAGCCCTGCATCCCCAATTTACGGATGTCGAAGCCCGCCTTGGTGTTGCGCGCCACCGCCAGCCCAACGAGATTCGCCATCGATCCACCGCTGACCAATAAACCGCTGGCATCTTCGGGAAAACCGACCATGGCTTTGACCCAATCGATCACTTGTTTTTCAACGAGATTTGCAACATGATTCCCGCCGCCCATATTGGGATTCATGATCGCCGCCATAAAATCACTCAACGCGCCGAAGACTGTCCCATTGCCCATATACCAACCCCAAAAACGCGGATGGATATTTCCCATCGGATACGGCAGGATGTTTTCTTTGAACTCCTCATACGCTGCCTCGGCTCCCTCCGGACTATGGGGAGCTGGTTCATCAAACCGAGCAGCGACCGCCTCTGGCACCGGCTGCCAAACGGGACGCTCGCGCACGGTCTCAAGATACGTGATCGCATCATCCACCATGCGGTGCGCGAGTGCGCGCATCTCATCCCAGTTTTGGGGATCAAGTGTTTCATAATTTTGAGGTTCAGCCATTCGAGTCTCCTTGGTTATTTTTAAAAAGTTTAACGACAACGAATATAACACTAATTTTTAAAATAAAATCCTATCCTGTTGCTTAACAAAAAACTCCCGCTGACCTTTTGAGTCAGCAAGGGTTGCTGCTATCCATTAGAGTTTATCGGAAATTAAATCGGGACGCTGATTCACGCAGAAAACGCAGATTTTTCTTTTTGAATCAGCGAAAGTCAGCGTTTGTCAGCGTCCAAAAATTGACTCTTTACTTATTACCGATGAAGTCTATTATTTATTTCGGATTCAGATCCTGGTAATACCAGATACGGAATCCATCCGGATCATCGATGCCGAAACTGCGATGACCCCAGGGATTGTCCACCAACCCGCGAGCGATCAAGATGCCGCGTTGGATTAATTCGTCATGCCATGCGTCCACGTTGTCCACTTCGATGCTGAGCACGACATTGATCGGTTTTACGCCGGGCACGGCTTCATCGCCTAATTCAATGACCTCGATAACGGTGCTGGCTGCTTTACCGCCGAAGGCAAGCAATGTGCCGCGGTTGCCGGGATCATTCCAAGACTCGGTAATCGCTATTCCGAGCGCATCACGATAAAACTTGACCATCGCCGCATAGTTTTTGGTGTGACGTACGATGCTGACTTGAAATATTTTGGTCATATATACCTTCCTTTGTTGATATGGTCCGGTTAAAGAGCAGATAACCTGTATGGTACAGACTCGCTAATGCATAGAAATATTTCCACAAGAAAAGAAAGACCCCTCGCCAGAGGGGTGTAGAAGAACAATTGATTTACTTGGAAAAAGCTCCCGCTGACCTTGCGAGTCAAGCGGGAGTGACTGATCACTGTTCACTGCATACTGTTACTTTGCCCTCATCCGATTGTTGCGTGGATTATGCTCCACCTCTGCCAGCCCCAGCGCTTCCATCAAGGGTGGAATATACATGCCGAAACGTCCTTTGAAGCCCTTCTTCAATCCATACCAACCACCGATGGGGTTCTTGGTTGAACGCGCCCAATATTCCACGGTGCCTTCCACCGCTTCCTGTTTCTCATCCTTGCTGCCCAGCTCCATCCAATCGCCGTGCTTTTTGAGCATCGCGTGCAAATCAGCAAGACCACGATAGTCGTAATGCAATACGGTTGTACCGACGGTGCAGACGATGATCTCTTTGCCATCTTTCGTATTCACATACATTTCGTAATCCGAAGTGAGCGGCGGTGTTTTCAATTTCCACGGGTTGTCTTTGGTTCTCTTTTCCATTTTATGCTCCTTTAGCTACTTTTTGGAACGTCGGATGGTTTGGGCTACCTTTAAATACAAGAACTACTGATTACTGACAAATGATAATTGGCTATCTCCATACAACTTCCGATGCACCACGCTCAACGCGCGGACTTGATCCGCGGCGTGATAGGACGACCGCACCAGCGGATTCGACTCGACCCACTTGAAGCCGATTTCTTTGCCGTAATCGCGCAGTTCGGCGAATTCTTCCATCGTGTAATAGCGGTCCATGGGCATGTGCTTCTTGCTGGGTTGCAAATATTGACCGATGGTCAGAATGTCCACGCCCCAAGAGCGTTGATCGCGCATCACGGCTTTGACCTCATCCATGGTTTCGCCGAGCCCGAGCATGATGCCCGATTTGGTCAGCACCTCGGGGTCAAGTTTCTTAGCGTTGGATAATGTCGCTGCCGCCCATTCATAATTATCTTGTGGCTGGACAGTCTTGAACAAGCGGGGAACCGTCTCCACGTTGTGATTCAGAATTTCGGGTCGCGCTTCCATGACGATCTTCAAGGCTTCGAGCGAACCTTTGAAATCGGGGATCAATACTTCAATCGAACAACCCGGTAACACTTCGCGGATTCTGCGGATGACCATTGCAAAGATCGGCGCGCCGCCATCGCGGCGTTCATCGCGGTTCACCGATGTGATGACCGCGTGTTTCAAGTTCATCGACTTCACGGCTTGTGCCACGCGCTCCGCTTCGCCCCAATCCAGCAGCGCGGGCTTGCCGTGTTTGATATCGCAGAAGGCGCAGGTGCGCGTGCAAACATCACCGAGCATTAAGAAGGTCGCGGTGCCGCTGCTCCAGCATTCGCCAAGGTTCGGGCACATGGCTTCTTCGCACACGGTGTGCAATTCTTTCGAGCGCATCAACGCTAAAACGTTTTCGTAGGTTTCGCCCGAGGGCGCGCGTACCTTGATCCACTCGGGGCGGCGCAAGGGGCGGTGATCGGTTTCAGGGGCGACTCGGTCTCTCGTAGGTGTAGCAGGCATAGGGTCCTTTATGATGCGCGACATGAATGTCGCATTACTTTTTCTTGACTTTCAAACGTAAACCTTCAACTTGGACGACTTCCACTTGGTCGCCCTTACTGATCTTTTCGGATTCTGCGACTGCTTCCGCACTCCACAGTTCAGATTGCATTTGGACTTGTCCCTCCGCTTCAGCCCACGTTTTGGCTGTTCCGGTTTTCCCGAGCATTGCTTCCACCCCCATGATGACCGGGCTGTGGATCGTGCGCAGCGCGAGCAGCAGAATACCAAAGAACATCAAACCAATGAAAATGCCTACACTGATCACTAATGGCACAGACACACGTTGGAATTGCGGTGTGCCCGGTGAATTGAATAGCACGAGCGCACCAACGATGAAAGATACAACGCCTGCAGCGGTCAGCGCGCCATGGGTGGGCGCTTTGATATCCAGGATGAATAATACGAAGGCGGTAATCAGAAAGACGATGCCGAACCAGTTGATCGGCAACACGCCCATGCCATAGATTGCGAGCGAAAGACAAACCACGCCCACGAAGCCAGCCGCCCAACCGCCGGGATGTGAGATCTCAATGATGATGGCTTGCACGCCGATCGCCAATAACAGGAAAGCGATGTTCGAGTCTGTCAACAAGAGCAGCAAGCGTTCGATGAAGCTGATATTCAGTGGTTCGGTCTGCGCGTTGGCTGTGTGAAGGGTGCGTGGTCCCGTGCTCATTTGAATTGTGAAACCGTTGAGCTTGTTCAACAGGTCTTTGATATCGTTGGCGGGGAAGTCGATCAGTTTTGCCTCGAGCGCTTTATTTACGTCAGCGGATTTGCCTTCCTCGATCATTGAGTTAGCCAGTTTGACGGCTGGGTCTCCGCGCGGCGCCACGAATGGATGGATCTTGTCTTTCAACACATTCATTTGCTTGGTTCTTAAATCAGAATCAAGATTTTGCCCAGAACCGTTGATGGGAATGACAGCACCGATCGCGGTTTCAGGTGCCATGGCTGAAGCCTGTCCGGCCATCGTGATCATTGCACCGGCGCTGGCTGCCAATGCGCCGCGCGGCGCAACATAAATGACAACCGGGACTGTGCTGGAGCGAATAGCAGTGACGATTTCGAGCATGGATTGAAGGTCACCGCCAGGCGTGTTGAGTTGAATGACGAGTACCTCAGCATTGCGTTGTTCGGCTGTTCCGATTCCCCTTTTGAAATATTCCAGCATGGCCGGTTCAATGGGACCATCGGCAGTCATCACAAGCACGAGCGGTTTATCCGATTGCGCGAAAACTTGTGAAAAGAGCATGAAGCAGACCAAAGATAGAAGTAGAACGCGAAGGTATTTCATGAAGGTGATTATAAACTCGAAAGAGTAAACAGGTGGACACGGAAATAAGCAAACGATGACTAGATTTATGACTGTTGAGTTGACTACTTACCAAGATATGAAGATACTCTATGATGAAATCGATTGTTGTGTTTAAAATAGCCGGAACAAATTCAAGCACCGTACGTCTAAAGTATGAGGGGCTGGCTTTGCTATTTGGTATTATGATGATGATTGTTGAAAGAAAGCAGGCAAACATGGTTAAGTTGAATCGAGTTCATTTGGCATTCGTGGTTTTATTGATGGCCTCCCTGGCGTGCACATCCCAAACAGTTTCCATTTCCACGCCGGATCCAAACTTTATCAATACCACCATCGCCCAGACGATCTCTGCCGCGTTGACACAGACTGCCCAGCCGGGCATTCCTGTCACGGGGTTGGGATCGCCGACTGCTACTCAAGTGCCGACTCTCACGCCGACCGTGACATTGTCACCAACGCCGGTCTTCACAGCCACTCCGGTGATTCCGCAGATCACGGTCTCGGTGGCGACGAACTGCCGCTTGGGACCTGGCAAGGTCTATGACCGTGTTGGTGCGTTATTGGTCGGTGAGGTTGCCGAAGTAGTCGGGATGAATCCAACCGGGGAGTATTGGTACATCCGCAACCCGGATTCGAACAACAATGGCTATTGCTGGTTGTGGGGTGAGTATGCCACCCTGGTTGGGAATTTATCGGCGCTGCCCATCTTTACACCGCCGCCGACACCCACGCCCTCACCCACATCAACACCCGCGCCGGGGTTCGATGTCTCATATGATAGTTTGGAAACCTGTTCCGGCTGGTGGGTGGACCTCAGACTGAAAAATACGGGCAGCATAGCCTTTAGATCCATTTCGATCACGCTGCGGGATACGACGAATGATACCGTGCTCTCCCTGACTGCCGACAGCTTTACGAACAACGATGGTTGTTCCACCTCCAGCACCAAGGATGTTTTGAACCCCGGCGATGTGCGTGTGGTTAGCGCGCCACCCTTCGCCTATGACCCGACAGGACATAAGATCCGTGCCACGCTCACGATGTGTTCCAACAAAGCGATCAGCGGCACGTGTGTATCGCAAGTCATTGAATTCAAACCGTAAGTGAATCAGCAGGGCAGGCAAATAAATGCCTGCCCTGCTTTTATAACCTATCACCCCTTGCGTAAAACCAGTATTTGAAATATGGTTGTGCTTAAATTTGAATATTCAAGAGGCGATATGCGCACAACCTATTTTCGTTTTTTTTCTTTACTGATGATTGGGGGATTAATTCTTTCAGCCTGCAATATGCCCGGCAGCAACACGGCTGCTGAAACGACACCGCCCACATCGCAAAGTGTTGCCAATACTGCCGTACCCATTGAAGCCACATCCACGCCAACTGAGATTGCTCCGACTGAAACGCCCACGGCAACGGCTACCGAAACACTAACCCCCGAACCAAGCTCTACTTCCACGCCCGAAATTCCAAAGGCTGAAGTGAATCGTGAGTCGAATTGTCGGGTTGGTCCCGGCGGACAGTACGATCTGGTGGCTACTTACCAGGCGGGGCAGAAACTTGAAGTGGTTGCCAAGGATCTGGGGAACGGCTTCTTGTTTGTCAAAAACCCCGATAAGCCCGAAGACCAATGCTATTTGCTGGCACAGAATATCACCGTTACCGGTGATCTATCGGCTTTACCAAAATTTACCCCGCAGCCCTCGCCTACCCTGGCGCCAGATTTCAAAGCCACGTTCAAAAAATTCGGAGTCTGCAACGGTGAGAACTACGCCATTTTTGATGTGGTGAATATCGGTAGTGCCACATTCAGTTCATCCTATATCAAGGTAACCAACACCAAGCTCAAGAAGTTTGTCGAGCAGGTCGATGCGTTTGATCTGCATGTCGGCTGTGTGCTTGCCAAAGCTATTTATCCGCTTGACCCCGGAGGCAGTGGTTATGTTACCAGCTCGGTGTTCAAATGGTCAGGGACTGGTGACTTGCAGGTTGTAATCATGCTGTGCGCCGAAAAAGGATTGAAAGGTGCGTGCGTCACGCAATCCATGCCCATCAAGGAATAAAGCTGCAACTGCCAGCCCCACAGATTCTGTCTCTTTCGTTTCGACCAAGAAAGAGACAGAATGCTTTAAGCGGACTTGACGCATCTTTCCTTTCCCCGTAAGATTGTCCCCGCAAATAGAACATACATTCAGCGAAATGATAGCGGAGTCGACGACTCCCGTCGTCGTAATAACGAAGTCAGAGACTTCGACTCCCTCAAAGGTGATTTATGGATCTTGGAACAGTACGCAAAATAGACATTGATACCGAAATGCAGCAATCGTATCTCGATTATGCCATGAGCGTGATCGTGGCACGCGCGCTGCCCGATGCCCGTGATGGACTCAAGCCGGTGCAACGCCGTATCTTATACGCGATGTATGACATGGGCATTCGCGCGGACTCAACATATAAGAAGTCTGCGCGTATCGTGGGTGAAGTGCTCGGTAAATATCATCCGCACGGCGACTCGGCGGTGTACGAAGCGATGGCGCGTATGGCGCAGGATTTCTCGATGCGCCAACTGCTCGTGGATGGACAGGGCAACTTCGGTTCCGTGGATGGCGACCCACCGGCTGCGATGCGTTATACCGAAGCACGACTGACGCCTGCCGCGCTCGACATTTTATTTGATCTCAACAAAGGGACCGTTAACTTCACCGCAAACTTTGACGACACCCTCGAAGAGCCGAACGTTCTGCCTGCGGCAATCCCGAATCTGTTGGTCAACGGCGCGACCGGTATCGCGGTCGGTATGGCAACTTCGATTCCGCCGCATAACCTGATCGAGATCGTGGATGCGCTCGTGTACATGCTCAGCAAATACGAGAAGCTCGATGATGTTGACGTTGATCAATTGATGGAGTTCGTGCAAGGACCAGACTTCCCGACCGGCGGGATCATCGTGCAGGAAAAAGGCGACGAGGGTATCGAATCGGCTTACGGGTCGGGGCGCGGACGCGTGGTCGTCCAGGCGAAGGCGCACGTCGAAGAGATGGAGCGCGGCAAGAATCGCATCATCGTCACCGAACTTCCGTATATGGTCAACAAGTCGAGTCTCATCGAACGCATTGCAGATCTCGCGCGCGAAGGTCATCTCGAAGGTCTATCCGATCTGCGCGATGAATCAGACCGTCAGGGCATGCGCATCGTTTTGGAAATGACGAAGAACGCCGACCCCGATATCATCCTGCGCGATCTTTACAAACGCACGCCGATGCAGTCCACGTTCAGCATCAACCTGCTGGCGCTCGTCGATGGCGAGCCGCGCACGCTCACGCTCAAGCAGGCACTCCGCGTCTATATCGAGCACCGGCTCACGGTCATAAAAAGACGCGCTGAATTTGATCTGGAAAAAGCTAGGGCGCGCGCGCATATCCTTGAGGGCTATGTGATCGCGTTAAAGAATTTGGATGAGATCATTAATATCATCCGCGCCGCTTCCGACGTTGAAACTGCCCGGCAAAAACTGATGAAGCGCTACAAGCTGACAGAGTTACAAGCGACCGCGATCCTTGACATGCAGCTGCGCCGACTCGCCGCGTTGGAACGCAAAAAGATCGATACCGAATACAAGGAAGTGACCGGCGTCATCAAGGATTTGGTGACGCTGTTGAAGTCGCCGAAGTTGATGCGCGGCGTGGTGGCGGATGAACTGCTGAAAGTGAAAGAGCTATACGGTGACCGCCGCCGTACGCAGATCGTGAATTTGTCGAAGTCCAAAGATGGCAAACCTGCCAAGGCATTGACCGCCTCGGATTTGTTGCCGCAACAACAAGTGTGGATCGGCGTAACCGAGGACGGATTGGTCTCACGCACACACGATGATAAGCAGCCGAAACATTCAGGTCATGATGCGCCGCGTTGGCTCGTGAAAGCTTCAACCACGGATACGATTTACTTCGTCGCAAAATCAGGACGTGCTTCGGCAGTAGCAGTGCACATCATCCCGCAAGCCGAGAAGTTGACCGACGGTTCGTTGTTCTACAAAGTCTCGCCGCTGCAGGAAACGGATTCGCTGGCGGCGGTGTTCACCCTGCCATCGAGGAAATCCACTTTGCCCGAAGAGACCTGCGTCATCACCACGACAAGATTTGGCATGATCAAGAAGAGTCTCATCAGCGAATTACCCGGACCTTCGTCGCAAGCGTTCGTTTTGGTGAAGGTCAATGAAGGTGACCGATTAATATCCGTTGGCTTGACCGATAATAAGAATAAAGAAATCCTGCTCGTCACTGCTATGGGCATGGCGATCAGGTTTAAAGAAGATGACGTGCGCCCAATGGGACTCGTCGCGGCGGGGGTGAACGGCATGAAGTTGGATGATAACGATGAAGTCGTTGGCTCTGAAATCTTGCCCGGCGAAGGCGAAGTGTTCCTGATCACCAACGACGGCAAAGCCAAACGTGTCAGCGAAAAGGACTTCCCGGCACAGGGTCGTTACGGTAAAGGCGTGAACGCGTGGAGCTTATCCAGCAGGGAAAAACTGGTTGGCGTGGTCTCTGGCAAGCCAAACCACATGGCGACCATTCACTTGAGCAAAGGCGCGCCGAAATCAACGCGACTCGATGCCGTTGCCCTCCGCAAACGCGCCGCCACCAAAGGTGACCATGTCGTGGAAATAAAACCCGGCGAGGAAGTCGTCTCTGTTAATGTGGGTTGGACGGTGGAGAGGTTTGTGGAGGAACAGAAGAAAGAAGTAAAGAAGCCCGCAAAGGCAAAAGCGCCTGCTAAAGCCAAGAAGCCTGCAGCAAAGAAACCGTCAGCGAAAGCGAAGCCTGCTAAGAAAAAGAAGAAGTAATAAATGTAATCCCGTGCTAAAAAGTGCGGGATTTTTCTTGACGGTGTTGCTTGGTAGGTGTATGATGTGACTACACAGGTGACCACATGAAACAGAAGCGAAAGCAAGCCAAAGCCGAAGAGATCGGTATCCGCGAATTGAAAAGCCGTGCATCGGAAGTTGTCCGCGCAGTGAAGGAACAACGCGCCCGTTATATTGTGACTCAGCGCGGAATACCCGTTGCGGCGATCATTCCCATGGATGCTCTTTTGCCGGAAAAGAGATCAGATGATGATGTATGGGAGCGCCTGATGAAAATTGGGGAGGAATTAAGCAAAGGCTGGCAGAATCCTAAGAGCGCAGTCGAAATCCTTTCAGAGATGCGCCGATGAATTCACCTGTCACTGTGGATGCCAGTGTCTTTGTAAGTGCGTTTACACCTGCTGAAATTGCCCACCAAGCCAGCAAGACATTTATGCTCAATTTGCGTGAGCAATCCATCCCCATTATTGTGCCTGTGCTGGTATTACCTGAAATATCTGCTGCCCTCTCCCGTGGACAGGACAAGCCTGAACTTGGTTTGGCTTTTGTTCAAGAATTACGAGAGCTTCCAAACACCACTTTTATAGATGTGGATGATAATATCGCAACGCTTGCCAGTGAAATTGCAGCAAACCATCGCCTGCGCGGCAGTGACGCCGTCTACGCTGCTGTTGCTTTGCGGTTTGGGGCGGAATTGATAACCTTGGACAAGGAGCAATTGCTGCGTTTGCCGAAGGTATTATCCGTGCGAAAGCCATCATGAAGAAAATGCCTGTTACCAAAGCTCAAATAGAGCAGGATATGGCTTCCGAATATCGTTTTGATTACAGCAAAGCGAAGCAAAATCGATTTATTGAAAAGATGAATCTCAATGTGGGTTGGACGGTGGAGAAGTTTGTGGAGGAACAGAAGAAAGAAAGTGGAAAGAAGAAAGAGGCGAAGGCGCCAGCGAAAGTAAAGAAGTCCGCACCGAAGAAGTCAGCAACAAAAGCGAAGCCTAAAAAGAAGAAGTAAAATAAACAGTCTCGTGACAGGAAGTCCTTCACGAGACTTTACATCGTAAGACTGAATTTTCTTAACTTGCAATACGGAACCCATTTGCCTTGTTGAAGCTATCTGGATTGTACTTGAGACGAGTCGCACAGCGGGCATGTGCGCGATTGTTGCCGAACGAGCCGCCGCGCAAAACGCGATATATACCTTTTGTGGGACCCTGGGGATCTTGCACAACTGATCCTAGTCTCAATTTATATTCGGTTTCATTAAACCAGTCATTACACCATTCCCATATATTGCCAGCCATATCTGAACACCCATATGGAGAATCGCCTTGCGGTGAAAACTTAACAACTTCGGAAGTAGTGCTAATTTTTGTTTCCGTTGTATTTGACTTTTTAGAGTCAAATATAGCGCCCCAAGGATATACGCGACCATCTTCGCCGCGCGCAGCTTTTTCCCATTCGGCTTCAGTGGGCAGGCGATATTGTCTTCCGCTTTTGTCACTCAACCAATTGCAATAAGAGATTGCATCAAACCACGAGACACTCACAACAGGATGCCCACCTTTCCCAGTTAAAAACTGGTCACCATTCCACTCGCGTGGTGAGGTGAGTTGTGTGTCTTGCACAAAAGCTTGATATTCGAGGTTTGTGATGGGATATTTGCCAATAAAATATTCGGGGAGCTCTACAGTGTGTTGAGGGGTTTCGTTTTGAATCCAATCTTTATCTGCTCCGTTTTCTATCGCCTGGTTAATTTGTTCTGGTGTGGAACCTATCAGGAACTTTCCAACAGGTATTTGTACCAT
Organism: Chloroflexota bacterium; assembly: GCA_040006635.1. Lineage (GTDB taxonomy): Bacteria > Chloroflexota > Anaerolineae > Anaerolineales > Villigracilaceae > Defluviilinea. The sequence goes on along the minus strand of JBDTWO010000028.1, from coordinate 10,803 downwards.
TTGTGGCTCAAATGGTAATCTAGGAAAATCGAAAGACTGGGGAATAGTTTTTTGGACACCTAAATATATAGATCGTAAACCGAATGAGATTTTTAGCTTTTCGTATCCTTCTTCGTTAAATAGATTTACCCACTGCCATTTGCTTAATCGATTTGGAACCTGGCAATTTTCTAATCGTGCAGGAATAATAAAAATAGCTCCCTCAGGTTGTTCATCTGCTACGTCTAAAGCAAACCGAATTTCTTTTTGTACATATCCTGCTTTGGTTGTTGAACCATTTGAAAGACAAACAACAACCACATCTGATTCACGGACAGCTTTGCGAATTTCCAAATCCCATTCTTGACCTGGCATAAGCTTTTCTTCATCGAGCCACGGGTCGAAACCATCAGCTACCAAGCGGCGATAGAGTTCGCGTACTTTGGGTTTGTCGTCTTTGGAGTGACAAAGAAAGACTTTGAGTTTGCGATTTTCAGGCATATTTACTGAACAAACTCCGGGTATTTCTTTTGGATTGCTTTAATCAAGTCGCGATGAAAATCGTTTCGTCCTTGTGTTCCCACATAAGAACTTTTCAACGATTGTGTTTCCCATCCGCCATCCCAGCCCTTTTGCAAAGCTTTTAAGTATTTTGTTATAGCTTGCTTAGTAAGTGGTTTATCTTCGGTTTTCAATATTGACCTTAATAGCTTCAAAAAAGCAGATATACCTCTGTTGGTAAATATAATATAGTTATCGGGGTCATTCCATTCATTTGGAAATATAGATTTGAGAATGCTAAAATATATTCTTAGTACTGAAATATATTTACTGGAGTTGTGGGAATAATGTTTTCTGAGCAATCCTTTTTCGCTTATTAAGCTTTTTAAATCGGCACCAGAGAAATTCTTCAGTGTAATTTTTTCATTGCCCCTATCTAGTAGTCTTATCTTTTTCTTGAAAGGTGTAATTTGATTAAGCTCAAACACAATCTTGATAGCCATAAGGTCGTTGTCCTTTTGGCATTCGGCTTCATCATTGGTTAGCTTTAAATAGGCAACAAGATTAGGATCCATTCTTCTCGCGTTATCATTTATTGCGACGAAAGTTTCTGTCCTTTTCTTGGGATGCATATTTGCTAGCCCTAAAACCACTAAATTGAAATGCTCTTTGGTTGCTGGCTCTGTATTTGTAAAACCGAATAGCCTATGCTGACCATCAATAATTTCCATAGAAGCATATTCCATTGGGATTTGCAACAAAACAAGATTATAGTTATTTTTCTGGCTCAAGATAATTTTCTTTCCAGACTTATCCTGTTCTGGAATGGGGAGATCAATGGAATTGATTTTCTCACTAAGATGAACAACAATGTTTGGTGGCAATATGGCGTCACTTTGTCCAACAAATTTTGCTATTTTGTTCAGTCTAGATTTATTTACCATCCTTTGGTAAGTATCTTTTTTTCCAGCGGCTTTTCGTAAAACAACGCAAGTTTGCAATAACATTTTTGGCGATGCAGTAAATACGTAAAGATCATTACTTGAGCTGGAAAACGGCTGATGGAAATGTAGGGCTAATACATTATGAATCTGAACTTGCTCTTGAGTAGTAATGTTCAATGAGCGAAGTATTTCATATTTTGCATCGTGACCCAAAGTGTCGACTAAGGTTTCGTAGTAATCGAGTTCTTCGTCCTCCCAAAACGAAAAGCCTTTATCCGTCGCGTATTGTTTGTCTTCAGGATCAAAGTCTTTATCATCGGATACAAATAGAACAGTGTTTGCTTCTGCAGCTTTTTGTAACTCCAATAAATCATGGACATAAGCTGTAAAAGATTTGTCTAATTTGTTTCGAGATTTATTCTCCCCTATGATTTTGACGCCTAAACCTGGCAGTTCTGCTAGTAGATCTATCTTTCTTCTTTTGCCCGCTGAGAGTTCAACAAATGCTTCTTCAGTAGGGTTGCTTAAGTTAGGCTTAGTTTGAAAACCAGCCTTTTCGAATATTGTCCAAACTCTTTGGTTTAGTGCAGAACCTTTATCTGTTGGCATAAGAATTCCCATCTGAACAGGAAGCGATTATTGATTGAAATAATTATACTTCTGTTATTTGCTTTTATTTCCCGATCCCTACGTGCTGAACACGCCGATGGTTAACGGCGTGTTGCCCGTTTGGATAATGTCCGCGAGGGTTTCGACATAAGGCGTGAAGTCGAGGGCGTCGGTTTCTGTTGCTTGGTCGTTGACGATGTAGGTTTTTGAGTCCGTGTTGGGCATGGAGATATACTCCTGTATGTGTATTTTACACCCTACCTGTATAATTCGAGCTGGAAGGAGCAATAAGGAGCCACATGAAATGTTTTTCAACTCTCACTCATGCACTCGGGCAAGCCCTCGTGACCATACTGATCATCAGTGCGTGCGGTACACGTAATACGCCACAGGCTACACCAACAATCAATCTGACTGACCGGCAAAGCACGGCGATCGCGGCTGCTGTCACAAGCCTGGCAGAGACCCAGGCTGCCATCCCAACCGCCACGTTGTCCCTGCCGACAGCAACTGCTGCTTTACCTCTCATACCAACCTTGGAACCGACATTCACTCCAAATCCCGATGCGAATTTATCCACCCCGACTCTCGTAGTGCCCCCCAGCCCTGCAGATTCATGTGTCAATCAAGTCCTGCCAGATTCTCTGGTGGGGCAGAAGATCAAGATCCGTATCGACAATCCAACCAAGGCAACCATTATGGTCTCTGTGAATCTACAGCAAAGCGGACCACAAAGTCCATGCGGCTATCGCGGCTACACTCTCGCCGCAGGCCAAGCTCTTGTCATTAATGACCTGGTGGAAGGCTGTTACACCCTTTGGGCGTGGAACCCAGATCCCAAAGACTATTTCATCGTGACAAATGGAACCAGTTGCCTGAATACTTCCGCCAGCTGGATATTTGACATTTCAACCAGCAGCATCCAACTTCGGTAACAGACTTTAGTTCGTGAAGAAACAAAAAGTCCCGTGACAGAAATCCTGCCCGGGACTTTTACAAAGTAACACTATTCTCTATTCACTTCTCTCCACATCTCCCAATCTTTCACCGTAGCTTTCGTCATTTTTATAGTGGACTTCTTGAGCCAGTCTTTTTTGCGAACATTTAAATCGTTGAGTACATCCTTCACGGCAGTCGGTGTTCCCAAATGGATATTGCCTGTCTCCCAGCCCATGACACGCAACATACGTTTTTCATCGCGTTCGGATCCCAACTCCGCTAGTTCGATGCGGATACTATCCGGTGCGAGTCGACGCACGACCCAGCCGGAATATACTTTGACCACCGGGTCGAGACTTCTTACCGCGCGCGCCAGAATCTCTTCGTAATAAATTTCCGCACCTTTGTGTTTCTTCTCCGTCCATAACGCCGCCGAGGGCAGCAACGGCTTGGTCTCGCGTGCAATGTGTTCGCCCTGCCACTCGGTCAACGCCGTATACCGTGGACGTCCCAAACTCCCCACGCCCGCCTGACGACGTTTGACACGATACTCCAGTCCCTTGGCTGGGAATGTCGCTTCCAGCGCGATCCGCGCTTCGGTTGGGACTTCATGATCGATATCCGGCAGTTGCTCAAGTTTGACCCAAAACTTCTCAGCCGCTTTTTCATTCCGGATGTAGATCTGCCGCAGCCAATCGTGTTCATCATCCAAAATGATCGGTTTGCCATTTGATTCAAGGCACGCACGATATCCATTCAGGATCGCTTCGCACGCCGCATCCAGACCGATCTTCAGCTCTTCGACCTCTGAAGCCAGCTCTACGCTCGCAGCAAGCCGGATCAGGTCCTGGGTGTAGGGCAGAGGCGCTGCCTCGTCAAAATCATTGATGCCCCAGACCAATTGTCCCTTGGCATCACGCCACGTCCCAAAGTTGGCGGCATGTAAATCCCCGACCGATAACACGACCGGCGCAACCGCCGCTTTTTTGCAGATCTCGGGAAACAACTGCATCCAGCGATAATAGGTGCCGCGTAAAAACGTGAACCGATCTTCTTTGAGTTTCTGCTCTTTCAGCGCCAAATCATCGGTGAAAACATTGAGCTCCTTCTGAAGCCAGTTCTCGTATTTGCGGGTTGCTTTGAATATTTTCATAAGTTTCCTATAGCGCTTTACAAATATAAATGGATATGGCGATTATAGAACAAAACCAGCGGGGGAGTACTTTTGAAATAAGGCAGTTGACATCCTTCCATTCACAGTTATAATTCAGTCACTGAATTTTGGAACCTATGGAAACCACAAACGAAGAACTCCGCGAACTTACCCTGTTAGAAAATATCGAAAACGACCCCGATGTGAACCAGTCCACGCTTGCCACGCAGCTGGGTGTGGCAGTGGGCACGGTCAATTGGCACCTCAAACGGCTCATCGCCAAAGGCTATGTCAAGGTCAAACGCGCCGAACGCAAGAAACTGCGCTACATCATCACGCCCGAAGGCATCGCCCTGCGCGCCCGCCTCGCCGTCGATTATGTCGAGCGTTCCTTCACGCTTTATCGGCGTGTGCGCCAGCGTGTGCGCGAACACATTACGCAGATCCAAAAATCCGGGCATGACCGGGTCCGCATTGTGGGCAAGGGCGATGTGGCGGATATTTGTCTCCTCACTTGCCTCGAACAAAATATAGCGGTCGTCACCGATAAGAACGCCCCCACCCTGCAAGTGGATGGTTTTAAAGTGACCCTCAAAATGGATGTGGACTCATGACTGACAAGCATATCTTCATCACCGGCGGCGCGGGATACATCGGTTCACTCTTGACCTCGGAACTGCTGCGCCAAAACTACCGCGTCACCGTGGCTGACAGCTTGTTGTTCGGCGGTGAGTCGCTCGTGTCCTTTTTGAATCATCCTAACTTTCACTTTGTCAAAACCGACGTCACCGAAAAACGCGCCATCAAAGACGCGCTCAAAGGCGACTGGCAAAAACCCGATGCGCTGATCCATCTTGCGGCGATCGTGGGCTTCCCGGCTTGTCAGGCGGTGGGTAAGCAAGTCTCGTGGAAGTACAACGTCGAAGCTACGAAAATGGTCTTCGAGCAGGCGGCAAATTTGGGCGTGGAAAGATTCGTGTTCGCATCCACTTATAGCAACTACGGCTTATCCACAGATGGCAAGCCAGTCAACGAAGAGACTCCCTTAAATCCGCAATCGTTATATGCCGAGACCAAGATCGCCGCGGAAGAATTTTTGTTGAGTCAAAAAGATTCTGCCTGCGCGCCGCTGCTGTTCCGCTTCGCAACGCTCTATGGAATTTCCCCGCGCACCCGCTTTGACCTGATCGTAAATCAATTCGTGCTGGATGCATTCACCAAGCGCGCGCTGATCATTTATCAACGAGGGTATTCGCGCTCGTTCGTGCATATCCGTGACGTGGCGCGCGGCGTGATCATGGGACTCAACGCCGAGCGCGCAAAAATTCAAGGACAGGTTTTTAACCTTGGCACTGATAACGGTAATTATTCCAAAGATGATATTGTCCGCCTCGTGCTCAAGCGTTTACCACAAACCATTGTGGAATATAAAGACCTGACCTTCGGCGGCGATATGCGCGATATCACAGTGTCGTTCGCGAAGATCAAAAATGTTCTGGGCTTTGATACCACGCTTGATGTGAACGATGGTATCCGTGAAGTGTTGTTTGCTTTGAAGAATGGCATCATTCAAAACCCAACCGACGCGCGTTATCGCAACGCGCAGTTTATTGTGCAGTAAATTTTCGTCATTGCGAGGACAGTGCTCTTCTGCCCGAAGCAATCTCCTAGTTGCCTTGGGGATTGCTTCTCGAAGACTCGCAATGACGTATAGGAGACACTATGTCTGAAAACTTCTGGAATAACAAAAAAGTGATCGTCACCGGCGGAGCTGGTTTCCTCGGCTCCTTCGTCACTGCGAAATTAAAAGATCGCGGCGCAGCGGATATCTTCATCCCGCGCATTGAGAACTACAACCTGGTCGACCCCAACGACATCCGCCGTTTGTATGCGGATCAGTTGAAAGATGTTGACCCAAAGAACGTGGTCATCATCCATCTTGCCGCGAACGTGGGCGGTATCGGCGCGAATCGTGAACATCCTGCCGATTTCTTTTACGATAACCTGATGATGGGCGTGGAGTTGATGCACCAGGCTTATAAAAATGGCATCGGTAAATTTGTTGCGATCGGAACGGTTTGTGCCTATCCCAAGTTCACGCCGGTCCCATTCAAGGAAGAAGATTTATGGATCGGCTACCCTGAAGAGACGAATGCACCGTACGGCTTGGCAAAAAAGATGATGCTGGTGCAGGCGCAAGCTTATCGCCAGCAATATGGTTTCAATGCGATCTTCCTGCTGCCAGTGAATCTGTATGGTCCGCGTGACAACTTTAATCTGGCATCATCGCATGTGATTCCTGCCTTGATCCGCAAAGCTGTGGAAGCGCAAAGTCGCGGCGAACATGAATTGCAGGTTTGGGGCGATGGTTCTCCCACGCGTGAATTTTTGTACGTTGAAGATGCCGCTGATGGCATTGTGGCTGCGGCTGAAAAATACAATGACTCTGAACCGGTCAATTTGGGTTCGGGGTATGAGATCTCCATCAAAGACTTGACTGAGATGATCGTGAAGATGACCGGCTTTGAGGGCAAACTTGTTTGGCAGACGGATAAGCCCAACGGTCAGCCCCGCCGCGGACTCGACGTCAGCCGCGCGAAGGAATATTTTGGCTGGAGCGCGCAGGTCTCATTTGAAGAGGGCATGCAGCGGACGATCGAGTGGTTCAAGGAAAACAACAAGTCAATAGAGAGTAGAGAGCAGACTGCTAGTCACTAATTAGCCAGTCTCTAATCATCTTATGTCTGAAATTATCAAGCACGAACCAACAACAATCTATATCAAACCGTCCAAGGGACTCGCTGCGCTGAACCTGCGTGACCTATGGCTGTACCGCGAACTGGTCTATTTCATGATCTGGCGCGAAGTTAAGGTGCGTTACAAACAGACCATGTTGGGCGCGGCGTGGGCGATCATCCAACCCATCATGAATATGATTGTTTTCTCTGTATTGTTTGGTGGAATTGCCAAACTAAAAACCGATGGAAACATTCCATATCCGATCTTTACCTTTACAGGGCTTCTGCCGTGGGGACTATTTGTAGCCGCGTTGAATCAAGCGTCGAGATCGCTAACCTCCAACCAGAACATGGTCTCCAAGATCTATTTTCCGCGCCTGGTTTTGCCGCTCGCATCGGTTCTCTCCGGGCTTGTAGACTTTGTCATTGCGTTCGTTATTTTGATCGGCATGATGGTTTATTACAGAGTAATGCCTACTGCCAACGTTCTTTGGGCGTTGCCGGCCTTCCTTTTGCTGGCAATTGTCACAGCTTTGGGAGTGGCGTTATGGCTTTCGGCAATTAATGTGCAATACCGTGACGTGAACTATGCGCTTCCATTCTTGACGCAGTTCTGGTTCTTCATTAGCCCGGTTGCTTACTCATCGGGGCTGATTTCTGAAAAATGGCAATTGGTTTATTCGTTGAATCCAATGGCTGGCGTGGTGAATGGCTTCCGCTGGGCATTATTGGGTGTTGGAAATGGCCCCGATGCTGGGCTCTGGATTTCAGTCGGCATAGCTCTGGTCATCCTCATCAGCGGACTGTACTACTTCCGCAACATGGAAAAGACTTTCGCGGATACCATCTAATATGACAACAGCCATCAGTGTAAGAGACCTCGGCAAGCAATATAAGATCGGTGCGGCGCAGCAAAAGTTCCAATACAACATGTTCCGTGATGTGATCATGGATACGCTTATGACGCCGGTGCGCATCTATCGCGCCCTGCGCGGACAAGGGATGCGCGGCGCGGCCAGCACCTCCCTGATCTGGGCGCTGAAAGATATCTCCTTTGATCTTGAAGAAGGTAAAGTGCTTGGCATTGTGGGGCGGAATGGCGCAGGTAAAAGCACGCTGCTCAAGATTCTCTCGCGCGTCACGGAACCCACGGTGGGGACTGTCTCAGTGCGCGGACGCGTTGGCTCCTTGCTGGAAGTGGGTACGGGCTTTCACCCCGAACTTACGGGGCGCGAAAATATTTATATGAACGGCGCGATCCTGGGCATGAAGAGTGCCGAGATCGATCGCAAGTTCGATGAGATCGTGGATTTTTCCGAAGTCGGTCAATTCATTGATACGCCTGTCAAACGTTATTCATCCGGCATGTATTTGCGGTTGGCGTTTGCGGTTGCCGCGCATCTTGAACCGGAGATACTGGTTGTGGATGAAGTGCTTGCCGTGGGCGATGCAGAATTCCAACGCAAGTGCCTCGGCAAGATGAACGATGTCGCACAACAGGGACGGACAGTCCTCTTTGTGAGTCACAACATGTCCGCAATTTTGCGGCTTACGCAGGAAGCGATTGTCTTGAAGAAAGGTCAGCTCATCAAACGTGCGCCGACCGCCGAAGCTGTTGATTATTATTTGTCATCGGGTCAAGCTGAATCGGGTGAGCGCATTTGGGGTGTGGAAGATATTCCAGTGACGAGCGCGCCCTTTAAACCGGTGGCGATTCGAATTAAAGATCGAAGCGGGAAAGTCGTCGACACCGTCCGCTCCACTGAGTCGGTCACGGTCGAATGGGAATATCAACTCGATGCGCCCATTACCGGTCTGCGTGTGGGGATGTATCTCAGTTCGATGCGCGGTGAATATATCTTTACATCTTTTGATACCGATGACGCTGCGCAGTTCGAGCAATTCGGTGCGCGCAAAGCGGGACGTTATATCAGTCGCTGCGAAGTCCCTGCCGATTTTTTCAACGAAGGTCGTTACTCGCTCGGTGTGAATGCCAGCTCGTTCGCTGTGCGCCGTTACTTCATGGATGAGAACGCACTTTCCTTCAACGTCGATATTTCCGGTGCGCCCGGTACGCAGTGGCCCGAGGTTCGTCAGGGTCCGGTGCGCCCGCGCCTCGATTGGAAGATCGAAAAGATTGATTAAAGAAATAACCGCGAAGGCGCTAAGAGCGCGAAGAATTTTTAAAGGTTTTTCTTAGCGGACTTCGCATCTTCGCGGTTCAAAAAATATGCTCAATAAAAATTCCCTCCGCAACTTTCTGGGCGAACTACCCTTCGCCGCTGAACTCTATGATTCGATTCGCAAGCGCCGCCCCAACACGCGTTATAACCTCGAACAACTTGAAAAGCATTTGCCGCTCGCGGTTGAGCAGGCGCGTCCGTTTATTGCCAGCGCCAAACCTGGTAAAAAACTTTTGCTCTTCGCCACGCTCCATTATTGGATCGAACAAGCCGCCATCATCGGTCTTGCCTTGCGCGGGCTCGGGCACGATGTCACGATCGCTTATCTTCCGTATCATGATTGGCGCAAAGACATCAACAAGTTTGACCTCCGCCGACAGGATCTATACACACGACGAGTCTTAGCTCCGCTCAAGGGACTTGTGAATTACGCTTCTCTTCTCGACGTTCAGCTTGCTTCTGCTTTACCAGCGACTCTCCCCTCGGACATTTCCCTCGTCTCTGTCTACGACTCACAATACACCGACCAGATCGAAGACGTGGATAAAAACTCCGCGATCTATAAGCTGCGTCAGCAACGTAATGACTTCGCCGCGCGTGCCGCGTTGACGCTCATGCAAGACCTCAAGCCCGACACCGTGCTCATCCCCAATGGGACGATCACCGAACTCGGTGCGGTCTATCGTGTGGCGCGTCACCTTGATTTACGCACGATCACCTATGAATTCAATGACCAACGCGAACAAGTCTGGATCGCCCAAGACGATGAAGTCATGCGCCAGAACACGGATTTGTTGTGGGAAGCGCGTGGCGGCAACAAACTAACCAAACCTGAACGCGCTCTCATCGATGAACTCGAATCCGCACGGATGGGCGGTAAGGCTTTCGGTAAATCCGTGCGCAAATGGCAGGATGTGGAAACCAAAGGCGGCGAAGAACTTCGCAAAGAGTTGGGGTTGGATAAGAAACGTCCGGTGGTGTTGCTTGCAACGAATGTGCTTGGCGATAGTTTGACTCTAGGACGAAATATCTTTGCGCGGAGCATGGCGGATTGGATCGAGAAAACGGTCCAGTTTTTTGCGAACCAGCCTCAGTTCCAGTTGGTGATCCGCATTCATCCCGGCGAAAGACTCACGCATGGGCCGTCCATGTCTGATGTCGTAAAAGGCGCGCTGGCAGAAGTCCCCGAAAATATTCATTTGATCGGACCGTTGGAAAAAGTCAACACGTATGACCTGATGGAGATCGCTGCGTTGGGTTTGGTGTACACGACCACGACCGGACTCGAGATGGCGATGAACGGCATCCCGGTGGTTGCTTGTGGTGAGACGCATTACCGCAAGCGCGGCTTTACGCTCGACCCCATGAGTTGGGATGGGTATTACGCGTTGATTGAGAAGGCTCTGAAAAGCAAAAAGAGTTTGACCAAGGCACAGATCGAAACTGCGTGGGAATATGCGTATCGATTCTTTTTTGAATACCCGCTGGCGTTCCCGTGGCGCTTGATGCATTTTTGGAAAGATATGGAAGTCTCGCCGATGGCACACGTGTTATCGGATGAAGGTCAAAAGGAATTCGGCAAGACGTTTGATTATTTGGCTGGTGAAAAATTAAGTAGTAATTTGTACGGGCGGGGTCTCCCCGCCCGTAATTTGAAGAATGGATAAAACGGGGCGAGAGGACCTCGCCCCTACGGAAAAACATGGCAGACAACACAAAACAACAAGTGCGCGAATTTTATGATCAGATCGGCTGGT
>JBDTWO010000027.1:0-33686 GCA_040006635.1 Chloroflexota bacterium | reverse complement strand
TGTCCTTGGTGGGGTGGGGGTGGGGACGCCACGCCCAATAACCTTGAAGGCTGCTGTCCTCTATTCCACCGTCAGCGCTAACCATTCTGATATTATCTCACGTTGGGGGAATGGCTGCTTTGGCGATATTGCGGAGGGGGAACAGATCATTGGTTGTAATTCTTCGGATATCGTTCCGGTTGACCTGCCGCAGAACCTGCAAGATGCGTATCGCTTCGCGGCTGATGATACAGGCACCATGCGAAAGATTTCCCCGCTCTTCAATTTGGCTTATGTAGATGTTCCCGTTCAAATCCATTACGGGAGCGAAGACGGAAAACTATTAAGCGGAACTCCGCCCGAGTGGTCCGTGACATTGACTCAAGCCTTACGTGATGCAGGTAAACAAGCTGAGCTGTATCAATACGAAGGTGAACGTCATTCCTTTATCGGCGAACCCTGGTTCGTGTTTATGGGACGCGTTTTAAGATTTTTTGATAAATATGTAAAGAACGGATAACATGCGCAGACTTTTATTGGTTTCAATTGTAATTGGCATTTTCGTTGCATTCCTCCTAATGCAACAAGTTGTATACGCACAAGCCGTTTCGTCTCCCTTGGATGGCGCATGGCAGGGGACGGGCTCGAATGTTGACGGCTTGCCCTTTACGATCACACTCACAATTCAAAATGAATCCCTGAAGGGTTTGGTGTATCAATTCCCCGGCACGGATGGTGTTGTCTGCCACGCGGTCGAGTATTCATTTATTCCGTCGGCAGAGCAGCCGAAAATATCAGCGAACCAGTTAGCAGCAACGATTGGAAAGGATGTTGAACTCTCAGCGTCATTTCTCGCGGACGTTACTGCCTCCGGTCACCTCACCGTTCATTGGCATGACCGCCAGCCACGCTGTAATGGGGATTACGAAGTGGATTGGACTGCGACAAAACAAGCTGTTCAAACTTCCGCAACAACGCCTCAATCTCAGCCGGTAACTGCTCATCCTTTCCAAACCTTTTTCCAAATCCTGATCTTCGGACTCTCCAACGGCTCCGTGCTTGCTCTAAACGCCATTGGCGTGACCTTGATCTACAGCACGGTTCGCACGCTCAATCTCGCGCATGGCGACGTCTTTGCACTGGCCTCTGCGTTTGTCACTTCAATGGTGAATATCATTGGCATCACACAAAAGTGGCAGCCTCTGCAATTGATCGGCGCATTGACTCTCGTCCTGTTTGCGTCAGCAGGTGTGGGCGCATTGCTCAGCATGGGCGTGGAGCAACTCGGCTTCAAACCCTTCCGCGGACATTCCCGCCTCGCGCCGTTGATCGCGACCCTTGGGCTTTCCTTTATCCTTTATCAAGGCGCACTCGTCTGGCGCACCTTCCAACATTCGTGGATTCCCGGCGAGCATCGCAGTGTCCCTGGCTTACCCGAAGTGCCAACAGACGGAATTCCGAATCTGTTGCCAGAGATCAATCTTGTAAAAGCGCTTGGCATTAACGCACAGATCATCATCCGTTTTGCGGATGTGTTCGTGCTGGCCATGGCGATTCTTTTTGTTCTGCTTGCAACCTGGTTTTTACAACGGACGCGCACAGGCAAAGCTATCCGCGCTTTATCGCAGAATCAATCTGCCGCGCAGATCGTCGGGGTCAACATCAATCAGACCATCACGCGCGCTTTCGCGGTGGGTGGTGCTTTTGCCGGTTCGGCGGCATTCATCTTTGCGTTGTATTACGGGCGTCCGTTTGGGGCGCACGGTGCACAGAGTGGGTTGCTGGCTTTCGCGGCGGCATTGTTGGGCGGCATTGGCAGTCCCATCGGCGCATTGATCAGCGGACTCACGATGGGTGTTGTTTCATCGCTCAGTGATTATTATCTCAGCGCAGAATGGACGCCGGTCTTGTTGTTATTCCTGCTGGTCACATTGCTGGCATGGCGTCCCACCGGTTTGGCTTCGCGCGATACCGAGTCGGAATCAGTCGTCGTTCGAGATGCGGTTATTTTGACGGGATCAACTTCATCACGAAGTTCGAAGCGTTGGCTTGTCATCCTATTGATCGCGCTGGCTGTTATCCCGATCATCATGCAGGTCAATCACTTCAGCGGTCAAACGATTTTGCGAACCGTTGGGGTTTTCATCTTGCTTGCCTTGGGTCTCAATCTCGCGCTCGGTCTCGCGGGCTTGCTTGATTTCGGTTACGCAGCGAGCTTCGGCGTCGGTGCCTATCTTGCGGCGTTGTTGGGTCATTCTGATTTCGTGTTGATATTGTTGGCAAGCATGTTGGCGGGTTCGCTGTTGGGATTCATCAAAGGCGGATTGGCGCGACGATTGCGCGGTGATTTTTTTGCCGTGGCAACGCTGACGCTGGGATTGCTGGCGCGGCAGGTGATCGTGAATTTGAAAATGTGGACTGGCGGTTCGGGAGGACTTGGAGGTATTGCCGCGCCTCATTTTCTAAGCCTGAGCCTGTTTACGCCGACGATGAAATATTATCTAGTCTTTGGCTTTATCCTGCTCGCAGTATGGATGGTTGCGCGCCTAACCGATTCGCGCACCGGTCGCGCATGGATCGCATCGAGCGAAGATGAATCCGCGGCATTGGCAGCGGGTATTAATATCAATAGGTATCGGATGCTGGCGTTGGTTACGAGTTCGGTGCTGGCGGCAGTTGCGGGTGCGTTATATGCCAGTACGTTTTCGTATGTAGACCCTGAGATCACGATGTCGTTTCATATCTCAGCGTTGATCTTGACGATGGTGATTCTCGGCGGGGCCGGGAATGTGAACGGAGCGATCATCGGCGCGGCAGTAATTGTTCTATATGATAAAGTGATCGTAAATCAGATCGCGGATTGGGTGGCGTTACTCTGGCCCCATGGATTGGCAATCGGCGCACAAGGTGCGCCACCGGATATTCGCGGCGCGGCATTCTTCAATTTCGGGATCGCATTGTATTTGACGGTGTTATTCCGGGCGCGAAAGAAACGTGGAGAATAACTTCATTTTCCAAGCTGGTAAATCCTGAAGGGATGAAAAGGTTCTAGATTTGATGCCATCCGCAGAAAGAACCCCGTAGGGGTGACATGAACCATGTCACCCCTACGGGGTTCTAAAACATCACAAACGAAGTTCTATAAATCTTTCACTCTTTCGGAATTGCGAGTTAATAAAGTGACAGTCACCTTCAAGGTGACTGTCACTTTTCTGTTATGCCTAAACCGTTTCAGGTGTTGCCTGCTTATGCAAATGTTTCGCAGCAACAAAACTCAAGCCTGCTTTGGTCAAGTCCCAGGCGGAATGGTTACATGCCTCTACTTTGTATAAGAAGTTCTGTTGCAAGTTATCCCAATCACCAGATGCGATCACTTCCTTTTTCTCGCGGAAATAATCCAGAATGTCGGATGGGTGCGCCAGTGTCTTCTCGACATCCGGGTCACCGCCTTCGTGTTTGGCGGCGATGTTCGCCACATGATCGGCGATCTCAACCAGTTCAGCGCGCCGGTCGTACGGCTGCTTCACAATCGACTTCCACGTTTCGGTGATGTGATGTTCAAAGCGGATAACCTGTTCGAAGCCGAGCGTCTTGCGGAAATCGGCAGTCAGTTCCATCGTTTGGTTGTTGATCGAGTTCGACCAATTGAAACCGATTAGCGGACTCGTGCCATCGTCACGGCTGAATAATTTTGCCATCATCATGATCCACAGCGCGTGATAGGGATTGTCACTGCCGAAGAAGACTGAGATCTTGAATTGAATATCCACACCCAGACGATAGAGCAGGAAGCCGAGCAGGATCGTCCCGGCGTTGAAGTTCAATACATGCTGTACGCCGTAGTTGGTGTAATAGTATAGGAACTCGTCCAGCCACAGCAGTGCATGATCGTTCGGTTGACCGATACCGCCAAAATAACCGGTGATGGTCTCGGGTCCGCCGAGATGCGGATTGGAACCGTCGGTGCCTTTGGTATCGAGAGTCTCCACGAACGATGCGCCCATGATATCCAGCGCGGCGACAATGGCGGGCAGGTCGCCGTCCATTTCTGATTCTTTCATCTTGCGGACAGCGATGAAGCGCCCGGGCATCAGCGTCTGATCTTTGATCGCGCGTTCAGCCATCACGCGCACCCACGGGAAGTACTGCAGCGCTGAGACTTCAAGCGTCACGGCATAATCATCTTTGAATTTCAGCGTGTCAGCAGAATCGCCAAGGACTTTGCGCCGATAATCTGGGACAGAGATGAAGGCGTGTTTGTCACGTTGCTCCATCAGCCAGTTCAAATCCTTGATATATTCCGGCGCTTTGGATTCAATTTGCTTGAAAAGATTTTCGAGCTTGCGTGATTCGCGGTGCTTTTGATTGATCTCTGCGGGCGTGCCGTATTTCGCAACTACCGCAAGGAATTGCTGCATCACACGTGAGTTCGGGTCGAGTAGTACTGCGTTGATGGCGTCCAATTGTTTGGGGGAAATCTTGAGCAGGTTTTGAATATTGTCTGTCATGGAAGTTTCCTTTTAGTCCAGCATCTTCTTCAATTCTTCGTAGGCTTCATCCTTCATCCCGAACCAGTTCTCGGGTTGCGGAAAGGTTTGGTTGATGACTTCATCGTGATAAGCTTTCAAGCCGTTGAGAATGACTTCCCCCGCATTCCCAAAGACCTTTGCCATCTTCGGTTTGAACCGCGGGTATAACCCAAACATGTCGTGATAGATCAACAGCTGACCATGCGCATTCGGACCAGACCCCAATGACATGATGATGCAGTTCTCGGCACGTTCGGTGATGAGCTTACATAAACGGTCTGGGACAAGCTCGAGCAGGATCATAAATGCCCCAGCTTTTTCCAACGCCTTGGCATCGTCCAATATCTTCTTGGCAAGCGTTGCATCTTTGCCTTGGACTTTAAAGCCGCCCAAAGCTGAGACGGATTGCGGCGTGAGTCCCAAGTGCCCGATGGCGGGAATGCCCGCATCGACAATCCCTTTGATGCGGTCAGCCATCGCCGCACCGCCCTCGAGTTTGATGGCGTCCATCGCGGACTCTGCCATGAAGCGACCGGCGTTACGGATCGCAGTCTCCACCGACGGCTGGTACGTCATATACGGCATATCGCCAATCACGAAGGCGGTCGGTGCGCCGCGGCGGACAGCTTGCGAGTGGCGGATCATATCGTCCATGGTGACGGGCAGAGTGCTTTCGTAGCCGAGCATGGTCATGCCGAGGCTGTCGCCGACGAGGATCATTTCGATGCCAGCCTGCTCTTGCAAGTAGGCAGTCGGGTAGTCGTAGCAAGTGAGCCAGGTGATCGGTTCGCCTTTTGAAACCTTATCGAACAAATAGGGCAGGGTGATCTTTTTGCGGGGTTCCTGGGACATAGGGTCTCCTATACTATGTCACTCTGAGGAGCGCTCGCTGCGACGAAGAGTCTCGGATTTTATTTGGTAGAGACCCTTCGGTCGCGAGTACGCTCCCTCAGGGTGACATGCTTTATTGATTGTTCTAAATTCAGTATAGGTCTTATGCAATCCCAATGTAACTGACGAAAATCACCAAAATCACCGTGATAAAATCTTTCCTATTAGGATTAGGAGACTTTGCCTCATGAACAACGTCCGCCCGCAGTTGAAGATGCTGACCGATGAACAGATCCAGGATATTCACAAGTACACGATGCAAGTGCTGGCGACGACCGGCGTGCGCGTGGACTCACCGTCAGCTTTGAAAATGCTTGAGAAAAGAGTCGGCAGTTCAAACGTCGAGGGACGAACCGTGCGGTTTCCGGCGGAGCTGGTCGAATGGGCGATCAAAGTCGCTCCGAAGCAAATCCAAATGTATGACCGGCGAGGAAATCCGCAGTTCACAATTGGCGGCGTGGATGATCGAATGCGTTTCGGGATCGGCGTCACGGCGTTGTATTATCAAGACCCGGTGACCGATACGCCGGAGTTGTTCATGCGCAAGCACATGCAGGACATGGTGCGGCTCGGAAATAAACTGCCGCATTACGATGTGGTTTCGACGGTGGGAATCGTGCGCGATGTGCCCGAGCATCTGACCGATGTGTATGGGAGCCTGGAACATTTTGTGAACGGCACGAAGCCGATGGTACTGTTGTGTTCGGATGAGCATAAATTTGATGAGGTCATGCGGATGTTCGAGCTGTTGCATGATGGCGATCTCGGCACGAAGCCTTTTATCATTCCTTATTTCAATCCGATCTCGCCGCTCATCATGAACGAAGGCACCGTGGATAAAATGAAAACCGCCATCGAGCGCGGACTGCCGATCATCGTTTCGAATTACAGCATGTCTGGCGCGACCACGCCGATCACGCCTGCCGGGACGATCGCGGTGTTGCTGGCAGAACTGCTCGCGGGCTTGGTGATCGGACAGTTATATAAAGAAGGCGCGCCGATGCTGCTCGGTATGTTGCCGGTCTATTTCGATATGAAGACGCTGATGAATTTTTATGACCCGCAAAGTATTCTGGTCAATCTGGCGTGCGCGGAGATGATGGCGCATTACGGCATTCCGCACTGCGGGACATCGGGCAGCGGCACCGGCTGGGGTATGGACTTGCTCGCCGCGGAAACATACTGGATGAATACGCTCACGTTCTCACTCACGAAAGGCGGACTCGCGCCATTCGTCGGAGATACTCTTGGCTCCAAAGCCATCTCGCCGCTGACGTTTATCTATTGTCACGAGATCATTGACCAGGCTCTGCGCTTTGCCGACGGCTTCCAACTCGATGATGCACACGTAGGGCTTGATGAAATCCATAAAGTGGGTCACGGCAAAGGCTACGTCTCTGCGCCGACCACGCTCAAGAAATATAAGACGGGCTATTACAAGAATCCCATCTTCCCGCGTTGGAACATGGAAAAATGGATCGAAGCCGGTCAACCGCATGTGCAGAAGAAGTTAAGTGATTATGCGGTGGAGTTTTTGAAGGAATTGCCCGCGCCGGAAGATCACGATGAGTTGTTGCGGAAGGGCGAGGAGTTTATTGAGCAAGGGAGTGGTAAGAGGTAATTGGTAATTCAGATATGGTCAAAAAAGAGAAGCAATCTAAATTACAAACTGGTGTAATTATCTATTTCACGCTTATAGGAATATGGCTTATATCATGGCTTGTTGTAGGAGACGCTAATTGGTTTCTTACACTTCTGAATCGCATTGTGCCGTTTTTGTTTATTCCTGCGCCCGTTTTACTTGTATGGGTTGCTTTTGTTCGCCGTCTAAAACTTATTATTCCCCTCATGGTACCGGTTTTTATTTTTGCCAGTCTTTACCATCCTTATTTGTTTCCCAAGTTAACCAAGCCAACGACTGAAGACCCTGAACTAAAGATAATGACATATAACGTGTTATTTAGTAATTCCAATTACGAAGCAGTCGCTGGTGTGATACTAGATTATCTTCCTGACTTGGTAGCCTTACAGGAAGTTCAGCCCGAAATGATGAATGAATTGATTGTTCGACTGCATGATGAGTATCCTTACCACTTGATGGGCACAACGAACGATTACGGAACAACAGCGGTTTTTAGTAAACATTCGCTCATTGAGTTTTATGTTTTGGATTTACAGGCTGACAGACCTGCTGTTGTCGTGAGGACAAAAGTAAATAATAAAGAAATCACTTTTGTCGCGGTTCATTTGCTTGCCTATAACTTATGGTGGACGAAGCTCCCCGATATCCCGGAAGTGGTAATGCAAAGAACTGCTAGTCAAAATCGACAAGCAAGGATTGTAATTGATGAAATTTCCAAGGAGCATGGAATTGTTATCGTTGGCTGCGACTGTAATAGTTATGAAACTACCAGTTCATACCGTATTTTCGGAAAATTTATGAATAACGCTGCCCGTCAGACAGGTTGGTTCTTGAGTGAAAGTGAGCTGCCAGGAACACAACAAGATAGATATTTACAGCATATTGATTATGTCTGGTACGATGGCTACGTGACAGCCAAAAGTGTTTACAAAATACAAGACAATGGCGGCTCGGATCATTTTCCGGTGTTGGCTATATTTGATATGAAATAAAAGAGTTGGACTTGGTAATAAGTATATGAAATCTGTTTAGTTATAAGGAATTTGAAATGCCCAACTATCACCTCGCTCAAATCAATATCGGACGCATGCTCGCGCCGATTGACGATCCCATCATGGCGGAGTTCGCCGCGCAACTGCCTGCGATCAACGCGCTGGCGGATGCAAGTCCCGGCTTTGTGTGGCGGCTCCAATCCGAAAGCGGCGACGCGACGAGTATTAAGGCTTATGATGATGAGCTGATTATTGTGAATATGTCTGTGTGGGAGAGTGTGGAGTCCTTGCGCGAGTACGCCTACAAAAGTTTCCATGCTGGTGTGATGCGTGATCGCAGACGCTGGTTTGAGAAGTTTGACGGTCCCTACATGGCGTTGTGGTGGATTCCTGCCGGGCAGATTCCCAGTCCGCAAGAGGGGCAGGAACGGTTGGAGTATTTGCGTGAGCATGGCGATACCGCGTATGCTTTTTCATTTAAGAATATATTTCCTACGCCTGTAGAGTGACGGAGTCGCTTTTCATGGAGCATAGAAATGCTACTCCAGCCGACGGGTTATAATTGCTACATGAGTGAATTGCGTACAGTCACAGGGACTCAATTGACAAACGCCTTGTTTGTGTTGGGCGTAAAGTTCATTATGGGTGGCTCCTATGATGATGGCGTATTACATAAAAACCCGGTGCGTCTGATTGTAGGGTTGGCGGAAAGCGCAGACGCGCGCTTGCGCCTGTCTCTGATTCCGTTATTTCTGGAACACCCTGAATTTTCCATTTATGTTCCAATCGCATTGGAGAAAGCGAGTGGGTCAGCCCGGCTTACTCTGCAGTGCTACTACAGCGCCTCTGTCTGGCTGCAGAAAATCCATTTTGAAAAATTGAACTCACTGAAAAATACGATAACGCCATTGTCTGATTTGTTTTCTAAAGACCTAAACATGAAGCCTGAGGATGATCCTGAAATAAATTTAGTCCTGTTGGCAAAACGCCACCGTGAATTAAGTCACGTACAGATCAACTGGCTTGGGACTTATAAACACGCTGCGCAGGTTTGGATGCGAGGGTTGGAACTGCAAAATGTCTAGAAGCATGAGTGATAGATCGAATGACAAACGTTAACTACGATGTCCTCATCATCGGCGGCGGCGTGATGGGCTGCGCAGCCGCTTATTATTTATTGAAGCTCGATCCGCGTTTGCAGGTTGCCGTCCTTGAAATGGACCCGACCTACGAGAAGTCGTCCACGGTGTTATCGGACGGCAATACGCGGGTGCAGTTCAATCTCAAAGAGAATATCCAGATGTCGTTGTATGGGCTGGAAGTTCTCAAAACATTCGCCGAAGAGATGGAAGTGGAAGGCGTCCGCCCAGACCCGGCTTTTCGTCAGCAGGGCAACTTGTTCGTGTTGGATGATGCGAGTCAGGATGAATCGCGTGAGGGCTGGGAGTTGCAAACGAGTCTTGGTGGTCTCGTCTATTGGCTGACGCCGGAAGATGTGCAGCGTGAATATCCGCTTTACGGTCTCAAGGATTGCGTCGCTGGGACGCTTGGCGTGCAAGATGGGACGATGTCTCCGTCGGCAATATTGCTAGGCTATAAAAAGAAAGTAATTGCGCTCGGAGCAAAATTTATCCACGCTGAAGTGACCGAGATTCTCAAAAGTGGAAATGAAGTCACAGGCGTTAAGTTGGCGTCCGGCGAAATATTGAACAGTAAGATTGTGTTGAACGCGGCGGGGGCGTGGGCGACAAAGATCGCAAAGACCGTGGGCGTGGATTTGCCAATCGACCCGATCAAAAGACAGGTCACGGTAGTCGAAACGAACGCACGACCTGAAAATATTCTGCCGGGGTTGTTCCTGCCTTCTGGTTTGTATATTTTTCACGAAGGCGCAGGCATCTTCTCGGTGGGTAAATCTTTTGCAACGGATTATGTTGGCATTGATGATTTCACCTGGGAGCGTAAAACCTTCGAAGAGGTGATCTGGTCCGAGCTGGTGGAATACATCCCTGAATTTGACCGGCTCAAGATCCTGCGTGGTTGGGCGGGATTGTACGAAGTCAATACCTTGGATGACAATGCCATCCTCGGCGAATGGTCGCAGTTGAAAGGCTTTTACCTCGCTAACGGATTCTCCGGTCACGGCTTTCAACAGTGTCACGCGGTCGGGCGCTATATCGCTGAGTTGATCCTGAAAAGGAAGCCGACTCTCGACCTGTCCATTTTTTCGCCGCAACGGATCTTGGATAACAAGCCGGTATTTGAGAGCAAGCGAAAGATCATCTAAGATTTTCCTTGACTCTCAATTTCGCAAGTGATAAACTCCCATTATCGAAATCTAATTCTCTTACGAAAGGAGGTACGTCTTATGAAAGCCAGTCTAATTGCTGCAAAAGTTGTTTTGAGCGCGCCTCCTCTCGGTGATTCGTAGTAGCGACTTCAGTCGCTTTACCTTGACCCACACCGCAGGCGCGTCTCGCCCTGCGGTTTTTTATTTAACAAGTACCAGACCGGACAGGTCTCCGCAGAAGCGCGATGGGTCTATACCCACTCCGATGCAAGCGTCTTGATTTATTGTGACGCACAGCAGACCTGTCAGGTCTTTTATACAACAAGGTAAATACCAGCAATGAATACAAATGATTACATCGAACAATTTGATGAGTTGGATGACGAAGATCAATTACAGGCAGTTTTAAATACCGGGCGCAAACAGAAAGCTCCGCTGCGCAGCCCGAAGAAGATGCCCGCTTCAGATCAAAAATTTCTGGCGAAGCAGGATGACTCGCGGCAGAGTTTCAAATACACCTATAAAGCCGCGCGCTTTGAAGAATGGTGGCTGCTGGAATCGTTGGGTGAATTCTATGAACACAAATGGATCTCTGATGTGCTGCGTCGGTTGAAGGGCGGCAAGGAAGCCTCGGTCTATTTGTGCCGCGGGGCTGAATCAACCGCATCCTCGCTGCTGACTGCCAAGGTCTATCGTCCGCGTTCCCTGCGCAATCTCAAGAACGACGGCATCTACCGCACCGGACGCACCGATCTGGATATGGATGGGAATGCGCTTGTAAAAGAAGCTGACACTGCCGCGATCCTCAAACGCACAAAATATGGTGAAGAACTTCGCCATCAATCGTGGATCGCTTACGAGTTCAATACACTCGAGCTCCTGCACGAAGCCGGAGCCGATGTCCCCAAGCCGTACGCGATGGAGAAGAATGCCATCCTGATGGAATATATAGGAGACTATGGCACCGCAGCGCCGACCCTCAATTCTGTCGGACTCGACCGCGATGAAGCGTGTGTGCTCTTTGACCACGTCATTCTTAACCTGAACCTGCTTCTCGCCAACGAGCGGATCCACGGCGACTTGTCTGCCTACAACATCCTCTACTGGGATGGCGACATCACCCTGATCGATTTTCCGCAGGTGGTGCATCCTGAAATGAACCCATCTGCCTGGGTGATCTTTCTGCGCGACGTGACCCGGGTCTGTCAATACTTCAAAGCGCAGGGCGTGAAATGTGACGCCCGCAAACTCGCCGCCGACTTGTGGACTTCGCACGGGCATCAGATCATCAAAGAAGTCCACCCGAGTCTGCTGGACGCCGAAGACCCTAACGATAGAAAATTATGGGAGAAACAAAAGGTTGCCAGGTAGACGAATTACCCGATAGATTTTCTATCGGGTAATTTTTTTATCATATTTGGATTCTCAGCCTTTGAATTTTCCCCACAATCCATAGCCTTCATTCCGTCTTTTTTCACGCCGTTCATGCTGTTCATGGATTTGCTCCACGTGATCAGCCTTCTCTTCGATCGCGGCTTCGAGCCACAACCGACCTTTTTCTGCTGTCCCATGACTTCCGGCTCCATACGCCCCGGTAGCTGTATCATCATCCCAAGGTGGATTCGCCACGAGCGCCCCGCCTTCGATCCAGTCCATGTAGTAATCGGGTGTGGCAATAAAATCCGTTTCATCAACCACGCGTTCCATGTGACAGAGGTCAGGTCGCAAGTGCAACATGTATGAAGTTTCCAATTCTCCCGCATGTCCCATGCCACCGATCTTTGAGGTTCTAAATTTCGGAATTGCTTCTGAACCGATTCTGCCTGAGGTATGCAAAAACGCCGTGGCGCAAAATATCCTACGATGGCGTTCGCCTGCGTATTTCACAACGTTAACCAAGAACGATGAATTGCCGCCATGCCCGCTCATAAGATAAAAACGATCTAAGCCGCGCGAGACCAAAACATCAATGACCGCCACCCAAAAATCTTCGAAGGCTCGACCTCCAGCATTCATGGTCGCAGCAAAAGACGAGCGATGTGTGCTGACTCCATAAGGCATCACAGGCATTGTCCAACAGCGCGTAGGCACTTTATTAACTGTGCCTTTTGCGATTGAGTTGATTATGATGGTGTCTACTGAGAGGGGCAGGTGATATCCATGTTGTTCGGTATGCCCGATTGGAATCAAGATCACTTTATCGCGTTCGTCATCTGGGGGAAGAAATATAGGCTTCGCATTTTGAGTAGGGTAGGGGAGCCGTAATATTGAAGGAGAATATTTGTCGATGAAAAATGTTTGCGGATCAAGTCCGGTGGGAGTAAGACAATAGACACGCGAGAATCCATCATCACGTAGACTATCGAGGAGATTGAAGACATATTGCATGAAGATTGAATCCGGTAATTCAAGTCCGCTGCCACGCCAACCGTATGGGAAGGATGGCAGGAGTCCGATACGGGGCGGATCGCTTAATTGGCTGGCGAGCAGGTTCAAGTCATAGCCTGAACCGAGCGGCAATACGAGCGGCACATCCCGTGGCAGTCCTGCAACCGCGTTCCAAGTGATTTCATCATAGGCGAAGAAAGTTGTCTGCATTTGGATACCTTAGAGTAGAATTATTTAATTTCGCGTAGTCATTATATTAACTAATAACCTAACTAAAAATTTATTTATAAAGAACAGATTGCCCAGTATAACCATACTCTCAACAATAATACGACAACATTGCTTTTTGTTGATTTCCTTACATCTATCTCAAATCTAAAGTAAAATCACGCAGAATGTTTACGACTGATGGTGTCAGTGCGTACGGACCAGACAACTCCCAATAGGGAAGTACTGCATTGCGGCTTTTCATGCCGTGATGCAGTTTTTATTTTCAAAAACTCTTAAGTTTGTAATCTAATTGGAGGTGTACGATGAAAGTGAAATATGCAATTCTAACGTTGTTAGTTGTGCTTTCGCTGGTTCTTTCAGCATGCGGGGCACAGAGTCAACCATCTGTAGTGCGAATCGGTTGGACGCGCGACCCTGATTCCCTGAATATTGCAGTCGCCTGGCTAACCCCGGCTTATACCATTAGCGGTTTGACCTATAGCACGATGTATAAGCTCAATTTGGATGGCACATTTTCTTTTGATCTTGGAACGGATGTCAAGAGATCTGATGACGGGTTGGTGTATACGTATACCATTCGCGAAGGTGTCAAGTTCCATGATGGCATACCTCTGACGGCTAAAGATGTTGCCTTCACATATAACCTCGTCATGGATCATACAGACTTTCCAACCCTGCATTCGTATGTGGAAAATTTTGCATCTGTAGAAGCGCCCGATGACAAGACAGTTGTCATTACATTGGCGGAAGCAATTCCGAATATCGAAAGTAAACTGGTTTACCTTTACATCTTCCCGGAACATATCTGGAAGGACCATGCTGGAAAACCCGCTCCGGATGAAACCGCGACTGCCGAGCCCAATCAAGCGGCGGCATTTGAAAACAAGGATATGATCGGAAGTGGACCCTTCAAGATGCTGGAGTATAAGCCAGGAGAGTTTATTCGTCTGGGCGTGAATAAAGATTACTACGGCACAGTTGCAAAAGTTGACGAGTTGGTCTTTCAGGTATTCTCAAGTTCGGACGTGTTGATTCAAGCGCTGAAAACCGGGCAGGTGGATATGGTTACCAGCGTTCCCACAACCAGCGTAGAATCGATCAAATCTGACCCCAATATTAAGGTGGTGGCAGGCTCTCCGCTTAACCCTGATCTGGAAGATATAATCTTTAATGTGGTTGACCCGAAAGACTGCCCGATCGCAGATGGTGGTTTGTGTACGGGTCATCCGGCGCTGCGCGATTTGCAAGTCCGCCTGGCGATGGCTTATGCAACGGATAAGCAAAAGATCATTGACGTGGTTTTGCTCGGGCTTGGTCAGCCAGGTATAGGCTTAATCCCAAGCGGGCTTGGCGACTGGTTCAACAGCAACATCAGGGATTATGATTATGATGTAGACAAGGCAAATCAAATCCTGGATGCAGCCGGTTACATGGATACTAATGGCGATGGGATCCGTGAGATGCCCGACGGCTCAAAGCCTCTGACCTTCCATTTGAACTACCCGAGCAGCGACAATTCCGCGCCACGGATTGCGGAATTGCTCTCTGAAATGTGGAAGCAGATCGGCATTACTCTTGAAATACAGGCCGTCGATAGCGACGCCCTCACAGCCAAGTGCTGCCCGGCGCTTGATTATGATGTGATGATCTGGGGTTGGACAGCTGACCCGGACCCGAACACCTTGTTGATCGTCCCCACAACAGATTCGATCCCAACCGGCTACAATGAAACGGGTTTCTCAAATCCGCGTTACGACGAATTATATAAGCAGCAGAGCGTTGAACTTGACCTCAAAAAACGGCACGAGATGGTTTGGGAAATGCAAAGCATCGTTCATGAAAACGTGCCCTACATTATTCCCTACTACGCATTCGCAGTTCAGGCATATCGCCTCGATCGCTTTACAGGCTGGCAGGATACCGCCACCAAAGTGTCGCTGGAAGATTTAAGTTCATTGTTGAATATCACGCCCATCAAATAAATACAACCAGAATGGAGAACAAGGGAGAGACGGTAATGCCGTCTCTCCCTTTGGAAAGTTACTGTGAATCGTTGGAGATATCTTCGCAATAAAGCTGGTTGGTCGCTCTTTACGATCATTTTTGTGGTCGTATTGAATTTTTTTCTATTTCGAGTTCTTTCCGGCGACCCGGCTCGCTCTTATCATGATCCCAGGCTATCACCAGAGAGCAACAAAGCCATTCTGGTGCGCTTCGGTTTGGATAAGCCGGTTATCAATTGTATAAAAACGATCAACCCACTGCGCTTCGGCGCCTGTAATGTGAATCCGCTCAATACGCAATTTTTCATTTATGTAAAAAACTTGTTTCAAGGTGACTTGGGAATTTCCTTTTATTACAACCGATCAGTTTCTGACATATTGAAGGAAAGGTTATGGAATACAATTCTGCTCATCGGTGGCGGGCAGATCTTCTCAATTCTCATCGGTGTTTTATTGGGAATTTTCGCAGCCTGGAAAGCTAGAACTATAATAGATTACGGCGCTTTGATCACAGGGCTTATGGCATGGAGCTTACCAACCTTTTGGCTGGGAATCATTCTTTTGTTCTGGGGGAGTAATCACGGTTTCCCAATTGGCGGTAAAGCAACGCCTGGGATGAGTAGTTATCCGTTTTTCACACAGGTAGGGGATTTGCTTTGGCACCTTTTGCTGCCAACATTAACCTACACAATTATTTTTATGGGCGAATATATGTTGATCATGCGCTCCAGCCTGCTGGATGTGCTGGCAGAGGATTATATTCTGACCGCAAAAGCAAAAGGCTTAAGCACATTCCAAATCCTAAAAGATCATGCGTTGAAGAATGGGATGCTGCCACTTGTAACCATTATTGCGATCAACCTGGGGTACACGGTTGCCGGTGTTATTCAGATCGAATCGGTCTTTTCGTGGCCCGGGCTGGGTGGGGCGCTTTTCGAAGCAGTCGGGCGCAGAGACTTCCCGATGCTGCAAGGCGGGTTCCTGTTGATCGCCTTTAGTGTGATCATTGCGAATTTCATCGCCGACCTGACCTATTCCTATCTCGATCCACGGGTCCGAACGGAGTAGCGCATGGCTTTACAAACTGCGGAAATCAAACCCTCCGTTCCCGCTTCACCCTTATCTGGCTTCTGGAAAACCTTCAGCCGCAATCGCATCGCTGTAGTTGGGCTGGGAATGTTGATCGCCATTTTGCTCGTGGCGATCTTTGCGCCCTTGCTTGCGCCTTATGACCCTGGCGCCTCACTCGATGTTAAGATCAGCGATATCTATAACCCGCCCAGCGCAGCCCATTGGTTTGGGACTGATGATGCCGGCAGGGATATCCTCTCCAGTTTTCTATTTGGTGCACGGGTTTCATTAATTGTCGGGTTCTTTGCGGCGTTCATTTCTGTTTTCATTGGCGGGTTGATCGGCGTAGTGGCCGGCTTCTACGGCGGGCAGACCGAGAATCTATTAATGCGCTTTACTGACACAATGCTCGTCATTCCCGACCTGCCTTTGATCGTAGTCATTGTAGCGCTAACCAAACCCAGGCTGTTAAATATTATTTTTGTCATCGGCATTTTTGGATGGACAACCACGGCACGCATTGTGCGCTCGCAGACGCTGGCGGTGAAATCACGTAAATTTGTTTTACGAGCCCGCGCTATTGGAGCCGGGAATCGCCACATCATTCTCAATCACATCCTGCCGCTGGTAATGCCTTTGCTTGTAGTAAATGCGATCCTGGTGATCTCGCTCGCCATCCTGAACGAATCGACCTTATCCTTTCTTGGGCTCGGCGACCCGACAGCCATATCATGGGGTCAGATGCTCAATTTCGCATTTGGACGTGGCGCCATGAGTGCCGGCGCCTGGTGGGCGCTGGTTACGCCTGGCGTTGGTATCGTCTGGGTGGTGCTCTCGTTGACTCTGCTCGGGCAGGGACTTGAGCAGGTCTTAAACCCAAGGCTGGAATCACATCACTTAATGCCGGGCAGGCCCTCGGTCCAAAGTGATGCGGTGGTTGAATCCGCTACGACAAAAAAGAAATCGAAGCGACGTCAGGATGCGCCGCTATTATTGGACGTCCGCAATCTGTCTGTGAACTATGTGAGCGCTGAGAGCGTGGCAAAAGCTGTTTACAACGTCAGCCTGCAATTGCATGAAGGCGAGTTGATCGGGCTGGTGGGGGAGAGCGGCTGCGGCAAGACCACGCTGATGCTGGCGTTGATGCGTTTGCTCCCCGCCGCGGGGCAGATCGCGAACGGACATATCTATTTTCAGGGCAAGGATATTACGCAACTAAATGAAGAAGAGTTGGAAAAGGTGCGCTGGAGCGGCATCTCGATCATCTTCCAGGGTGCGATGAATGCGCTGAACCCGGTACGAACTGTCGGCGACCAGATCAAAGAAGCCATCGTTAAACATATGCCTTCCTACCCGCCCGGGACGTTGGATGAGCGGGTGATCGAACTGCTTGAGCTGGTGGGCATCACCAAAGAATACAAGGATCAATACCCGCATCAATACTCGGGCGGCATGCGTCAGCGCGCGATGATCGCCATGGCGCTTTCCTGTGACCCCGAAGTGATCATTGCCGATGAACCCACCACCGCATTGGATGTGATGATCCAGGCGCAAATTTTGGAACTGCTTGATGATCTGCGCAAAAAGCTGGGGCTCGCCATTATTTTTGTGACGCACGATCTGGGCGTCGTTGCTGAAATGTGCGACTCAGTATTGGTGATGTATGGCGGTGTGACCGCTGAATACGCCGACGTGGATACGATCTATAACGCGGCGCGTCATCCCTACACCCAGGAACTGCTCAAATCGTTCCCGGACCTTTCCCAACCCGAAAAGCGACTGGTCTCGATCCCCGGCTATCCTCCCAAGCTGGATGAATTGCCCGCCGGATGCCGCTTTGCGCCGCGCTGTCCGCTGGCAATGGAACGATGCGCAACCGAAATACCCAAATTGCATGAACTGGAGGACGGGTATCATCTTGCGAGTTGTCACCTGGTTGAAGGCGGCTGATATTTCGTACCCCTGAATAGGCTCTTATGGCGAATGATTTTATTCTCGAGATCAAGAATCTAAAAAAATATTTTCAAGTGGGTCGTTCCGGCTGGTTCTCCAAGGCGGTTGAGACCGTTGTGCACGCCGTGGATGATGTAACCCTGCAACTCAAGACCGGCGAAGTGGTCGCCCTGGTCGGCGAAAGCGGCTGTGGAAAATCCACGCTCTCGCTGACCTTGATGGGCTTGGAAGAAGCCACGGCAGGTCAGATCTTTTTCAATGGCGTGGATATTACCCATGCCACGAACGAAGAGCGCAAGGTCTTTCGCCAAAAGATCCAGATGATCTTTCAAGACCCGTATGAGTCACTCAACCCCACCCAGACCATCGAAGAGATCGTCACTGAGCCGCTCGTAGTTCATGGCTTGGCGCGGGACCCGCACGAACGCAAAGAACGCGTCCGCCGCGCGCTGGAAGATTCTGGCTTGAAACCGGCTGAAAGTTATTTACAACGTTTCCCTCATCAACTCTCTGGTGGGCAACGTCAGCGGGTGGTGATTGCCGGAGCGCTGGTGCTTGAACCACAGCTTCTGCTGGCAGATGAACCCGTTTCCATGCTTGATGTGTCCATCCGTGCTGAGATCATCAACCTGCTCGCAGACCTGCGCCGCACGCGCGGTATCTCGGTCATCTTCATCACGCACGATCTCGGCACCGTCGGTTATTTTGCCGACCGCGTGGCAGTGATGTATCTGGGTCGCATCGTTGAGATCGGCAATATGCGCGAGGTGCTCAAGAATCCCAAGCACCCATATACCCAGGCGCTGCTCTCCGTGATCCCTGTGCCGAATCCGCGCCTGCGCAAGAAGCGCATTATTCTGCAAGGCGAAACGCCCAACCCGATCAACCTGCCTTCAGGTTGCCGCTTCCATCCGCGCTGCCCGGTCGCCCTGGAAGTCTGCAAGCAAAGTGACCCGCCCCTGATCAAGATCAGTGATTCACATCAGGCGGCTTGTTTGTTGGTCGTGAAATAATTCGATGGATATCACCAGTCTGCAAAACCCGCGCGTCAAACAGATCGTCAAATTGCGCGACGATAAAAAGCAGCGCAAGCAGGATGGACTCATGCTCGTGGAGGGCTACGACGAGATCCAACTTGCGCTCTCTGCCGGGCATAAACCTCAAACGCTTCTTTCTTCACCCGAACTTGCTTCGCGTCAATTGACCGGTTCCTTCGCTGAGACTTTGATCGTCACCAAGCCCGTCTTCGAAAAGATGTCCTACCGCAATAACCCCGATGGCTGGCTGGCAGTCTTTCCCATTCCATCCACAACTCTGGAGTCGTTCAGCTCATTGCACTCGCAGGGTGAGCTGAATGAAAACCCTCTCATCATCATCGCCGAATCCATCGAGAAACCCGGCAACCTCGGCGCCATCCTCCGCACCGCCGACGCCGCCCACGTGGATGCCGTCCTGCTCTGTGACCCGCGCGTGGACTTGTGGAACCCGAACGTTGTCCGCGCCAGCCGTGGGACGGTGTTCAGCGTACCAGTCGTCGAATGTGATAATGCGTCCGCGTTGGAGTGGCTGAAGAGTAGAAAGATGCGCGTGCTCGCCGCGAGTCCATCTGCCGATACTTTGTATTCCGATGTGGACTTGCGCGGACCGGTTGCTATTGCCGTCGGCACCGAAGATCAAGGGCTGACCGATTTCTGGATGCAGAATGCCGACCTGCGTGTGAAAATCCCCATGCTCGGAAAAGTAAACTCGTTGAACGTTTCGGTTTCGACAGCGCTGATCGTTTATGAAGCGGTGAGACAAAGAGGATGAACTGGGTCGCTGGCATCATCATTTTCGTGGTCATTGGTTATATCCTTGACCGCGAAATTTATTTTTATGAGGGTGTGCGTCTGGGTCCGCGGGTACAGGCGTGGTTATATGACCGCTGGTCGAAGAAATATGATGAAGGCAAGCGCGAGAGTCAACTGCGTGATACCCAGATGCTGGCACGCCCGTTGCTGGACTTGTTGAAAGAAGTCCCCGAACCTTTTATTCTGGATTTCGCCACTGGCACGGGACGTTTATCGTACGCGTTGTTGAGCCAACCTGATTTCAAGGGACATATTATTGCGCTGGATCTTTCGCAGGGGATGTTGGAGCAGGCGGTGGAGAAAATAAATGGGATAGGGCGGGGAGATCCCGCCCCTACATCGCAACCGCAGGTTGAATTCCTCCGTCATCAAGCTCTGCCGTTGCCTTTCGCGGATGCGGCGTTTGATGGGGTGTGCTGTCTCGAAGTGTTAGAACTCTTCCCCAACATGGACGAGCCGCTGGCAGAACTCACGCGTGTATTGAGACCCGGCGGTGTTCTGCTCAGCTCGCGCGGCACTGAAGAATCCGGGCGCAGGGCGAAGGTGAAGAGCAAGGCAATCTATGGCGAGTTGCTGAAGAAGTACGGCGTGGATAATTTCCAAATTGCCCCGTGGTGGAAATTGTTCGACCGCGTGATCGCTGTCAAGCATGGAACATCGACTCCCGTTGGGGCGAAGAAGCTGTCAGATGTGCTTAGATGTAGGAAGTGCAATCAGACTCAATGGGCGAATGAGGCGGGCGTTTTGAAATGTCAAAGTTGTGGGAAAGAGTTGTCCATCACCAAAGAGGGCATTGTATTGAATTAGCCTTGGTCAGTCATTTTTGCATCTTCAACTATATGACTGCCATCCTAAATCGACGTATCAAAATTTCACGGTCCCAGCGTCGGAACATCGGTGGGAGTGTCGGTTGGTATATCGGTGGGCGTATCAGTTGGGGGCACAGGTGTATCTGTATCCGTTGGGATAGGCGTATAAGTGTCCGTCGGTACAGGTGTATATGTATCTGTTGGAGGTACATCTGTATCCGTTGGATTCGGTGTTTTGGTCAGCGTTGCTGGTGGGGTGAGTGTAGGAGTATTGGTTGGAATGTGCGTCGCCGTCTGAGTTGGGGTAGGGCTCGGGGTGCGGGTTGGGATCAAGGTCGGCGTGGGTGTAGATGACAAATAGTTGTTTGGCGGTTTGGATGTGGCTCCGAACTGGAACGAATTTACAGGTGTAGACCCCAGCAATGAGTTGAGCAGCACGTGTGTGCCTGTTGGAGTGACTGTGGCGGTATTCGTGTCTGAGGGCAGAGGTGTTTTTGAGGGGTTGGGCAGAGAGAAGACCTGCACAGTCTCTACGATCATGGTATTCATGTTGGAAATGACGAAATTCACGATGCCGGCCGTGGGAGTGCCAATCAAAGCCGCATTGTTAATATCATTGATCCCCACTGCCGCAACGCCGCACAGCAGACTCATACCAAGCGCAGCCGCAAGAACCATCCACAACAGGGATAGGTAGTCCTTTGCTTTCACTGCGGTTTGTTCTTGCTCTTGCACAACACCTCCAAGGTCAGTATTCTCCAGAAGCTACCCCTAAATTATCTCACAATTTTGATAACAAATCTTGATTAATGCAGATATTTCCGTATCTTTTTCCTGTATTTCCGTCATGTATTTATCGTTCCGATAATTCTTGATGGCAGTTGAGGAGTTCGTTATGATCACAATCGTAAAATGGATCGTCACCGCAGTGCTCGCCGGGTTTGCTTGGCTGATCGGGAACTACACGGTCGAATACTTCAAACCCTACAAAAGAAACTAACAAACAAGGCTGGACGAAATCGTCCAGCCTTGTTGTTTAATTCCTTTGCCACTGATATTCCCATACGGTAGTGAGCTGTTGAAAACCATGCTTCGCCACGATGGGCTTGCTCATGGGTCCCGTCTCGACCACAGCGAAGGGATACCCGCGCGTGCAGATTTCTTTCAAGCGCACCGCGAGCAGGCTTGTATATAGTCCCTTTTTACGATGCTCCGGCACAGTTGAACCGGCGAACAGCGTCGCGAAATGACCTCGGGGAAAATACGTCCATGCGATGGATGCCGGTCGATCATCTACATACGCAACGTAGGTACTCAGATAATTCCTGTATTGCAAATGCAGTCCGAGACGGTCATAAACCCAAGTGTTCGAACCACCGTAGACTGTATCCAAAACCTGAACAATATCCTTTAGTCCGTCACGGTCTGTGATACGGCGAATATCTGCCTGCACAGGTTGAAACAGGTCTGCCGGCGCTGACTGTATATCAAGCACCATTACATCTGCCGGTTCTTCATCCTCAACAAAACTCTGTGAGGCAAGTTTCTCCTTCAAACTGGGTAATCGGTCGTGGTCATAGACCTTCCATGTGAGGGGTTGTACCAGCGGCGCAAAGTATTCCAACTCATTTTCAATCACGCGGCTTAAATTCGCTTCGTTCGCAAATGTGAACCCTACAAAATTCATACCGGGCGCCTTGCGCACGAAGCGCACTACGTCACCAGTGATCTCCTTGCGTGCTTCTGGGTACAGAATGCGCAGGCGCAGGTCCTTATCGTATTTCACTAAAATATTATGTCTGTTCATGCTGTTTTACCTAACTTTGTCATCAATGACAATTACTATTTCTTATTCATCCTCGTTCCCGGTTAGTCGGCTGCAATCGCTTCAGGCGCTTCTTCCTGTGCCTGAATGCCGACTGCTTCTACCAATCCATATTGTGTTTCCAATTGATGGCGGAACTGCTGCGTGTACAGGCGATAGTAATGCCCTTCCAACTTCAACAATTCAGCGTGGGTACCTTGTTCGGCAATTTTGCCATTCTCGATCACAACGATGCGATTGGCGCGCCGAATGGTGGACAAGCGATGGGCGATCACGAACGATGTGCGGCCCTGCATCAAGGCTTCCATACCTCTTTGGATTAACGCTTCGGTCAACGTATCCACGCTGGAGGTGGCTTCGTCCATGATGAACAGTTCGGGGCGAGCCAGCACGGCTCTTGCCAGACTGATAAGCTGCTTCTGCCCAACTGACAGTAGGTTGCCACCTTCGCCGACTCCCTGGTCGTAACCCTTTTCAAGGGTCACGATGAAGTCATGTGCACCGGCGATCTTGGCGGCTTCCAACACCTCTTCCTCGCTGGCACCCAAACGTCCGTAGCGGATATTGTCACGCACACTGCCCGAGAAAAGATGCGGCGTTTGAAGCACGATCCCGATCCGGCTGTGGATCGATTCGAGTTTATAGTCCATATAATCATGCCCGTTGATGCGGATCGTCCCCTCGTTCGGCTCATAGAACCGGCACAAGAGATTTACGATCGTGGACTTACCGCCGCCGGTCGGACCGACCAACGCGATCATTTCACCAGGTTTGACTTTCAGCGAGAAATCCTGCAACACAGGTTTGCGATCTTCATAATAGAAGTTCACATTCTCGAACTCGATCTCACCCATCAGGGTTTGCGCTTCGATGGCATTCGGTCGGTCATGGACCTCAGCCGGGGTGTCCACCAACTTGAAGATGCGCTCAGCGGACGCAATGGAGTGCTGCATTTCCGAATAGACGCGCGCCAGATCCTGAATGGGCCACATCATGAAGGTAAGATACGAGACAAAGGCTTGAATGCCGCCGATGGTCATCAGACCCACAGATATTTTCATGCCGCCATAGCCAACGATGAAACCCAGCGCTAACGCTGCGATGATCTGCACGGTGGGGAGGAAGAGCGCCGAGAGCCATGCCGCTCGATAGGAGGCTTTATACATCCGCGTGGTGAGCTCTTGAAACTCTTTCGTGTTCTCGTCCTCGCGCAGGAGCGCCTTGACCACCCGCACGCCCTGGAAGTTTTCATTGAACGCACCGGTGATCTTCGAGTTCGTGCGACGTGAGACGCGGTACTCCACCAAGATCTTCTTACGGAATTGCACCGCGATATAGAGCATCACCGGGATAATGGTAAAAACGATCAACGCCAGTTTCCAGTTGATGATCGCCATGAACGTCACCGACGTGATGATATTCATGAACGCCCAGGTCGAGTCCACCACGCCCCAGGTCAGCAAGTCGGCGACACGCCCGGTATCCGAGGTGACACGCGCGATCAAACGTCCAACCGCGTTCTGGGCATAGTACGAGAGCGAGAGGTCCTGCAAGTGATTGAACAGTAATTTACGCAGGTCATATTGCACACGCTCGCCCAATACACCAGCCAGATAAATGAACGTGAACACGGTCCCGGCTTGGAAGACAATGATCGAGCCGTAGATTTTGGCAATGCGCATCACGGCGGCTGTGTTCTTCAGGTTGATGCCGGTATCGATAATGTTCTTGTTGAGGTACGTGAAGTACGCATCCGTGGAGGAGGTCAAGGCGATGGTTATCAAAAAGCCCAGCACCCACTTCCAATGCGGCTTGAGCAATTGCAGAATCCGCTTGAATACTGTGCCAGTTAATTGACTGGTGTATTCTTCTTCTTCGAGTTCGATTTGTTCGTTAGACATTTTTCTTTCTCCGTAGGGGCGAGTCTTCTCGCCCCGTGTAATCATCCAACAACATTGGGCGTGGAAACCCCGCCCCTACAAATAAATTCAATTGTTTCTCGAAATTTCCATTTCCAATTCTTCATCGATCTTGGTCTGGATATCGTAGATTCTTCGATACATGCCGTCTTTTTGCGCAACCAACTCCTCGTGGGTTCCGCTTTGAATGACTTCGCCTTTATCCAGCACCAGGATCAAGTCCGCGACCATCACGGATTGGATACGGTGAGCAATGATGAAGGTCGTGCGGTTGGTCATCAGCTCGTTCAACGCATCGCGGATCGAGGCTTCGGTCTCCGTATCCACGGATGAGGTTGAGTCATCGAGGATCAGGATGCGCGGGTTCTTGAGCAAAGTGCGGGCAATCGTTACGCGTTGCTTTTGCCCACCGGAGAGCGTTACACCTTTTTCGCCGACCAGCGTGTTGTAGCCATCGGGGAAGGTCAGAATCACATCATGGACGGCGGCGGCTTTCGCGGCACGCTCGATTTCCTCTTGCGTCACCTCGCGTCCGACACCGTAAGAGATGTTCTCGCGGATGGTGCGGCTGAACAGGAACGGCTCCTGTTCCACGATGCCGATCTGCCTACGTAAAGTGGCGCGCGAGTAATCTTTGATCTCCACGCCATCCAACAAGATGCGCCCATCGGTATATTCATGAAATCTCGGCAACAGGTTTACCAGCGACGACTTACCCGAGCCCGTGGAACCCAGCAAGGCGATTGCCTGCCCCGGCTTCACGTGGAAGGAAATATTCTTCAAGGCATTGGCTTTACCGTCCGAGTACATGAACGAGACATTCTCAAAGACGATATCACCTCTCACTGGACCCGTCGGCTCGTAGGTGCCATCATGCAAAGGCTCACGCACCTGTTTGACCACTTCCATCAAGCGACCATAAGAAACCAAGCCGGTGGAGGCTGAGACGATGATCCGTCCCAGGTTGCGGATGGGCCAGATCAGCCAAACAACCAAGCCCACATACGCAATATACATACCGACCGTGATCTCGCCTCTGATCGCCATCAGAGCGGCAAAGACAAAGCCGAACAACATCTGAAAACCCAGCACAATATCCGAGAGGGGCCAGAACAGAGAGTGCATGAGCAGCAAAATCTTGCCCTTCAAGTACTTGCCCCAGTTATCCTTCTCGAACTTGCTCTTTTCGTAATCCTGCCGGGCGAAGGCTTTTACCACACGCACACCGGTCAGGTTCTCTTGCAAGGTAGTGGAGAGGATGGCTTCCTGTGCCTGATATTCCTCATACGCCTTGGTCACTTTCTTGAAGAACCACAGCGACACAAGCAGGATGAACGGGATCACCACCACTGAGACCAGTCCCAGCTTGACGTTCAGGTTCAAGATCGCGATGAAGTTGATCACGAACAGCAGGATGATGCGTCCCATGCCGATACCTTGCTCGGCGAAGAAGCGGCGCAGGGTGTCCACATCGGACGTCACGCGCTCGATCAAGTCACCGGTGGGGGTGGTGGCGTGATACGAGAAGCTCAAACGCTGGATATGGTCGAAGAGAAAATCTCTCAGACGCCGCGTAATGCCCTCGGCGGTGTAGGCAGCCAAACGTCCAGAAAGAAACGCGAATGCGCCTTCTACAAGCGCCAGCCCGACAAATCCAGCCGCGATCCACACAAAGGTCCCAGTCATGCTGTTCCCGATGTATTTGCCTTGCGTCAATACATCGTCCGCGAAATAACGCAGAAGCATGTAGGTGAAGGTCTTTGCCAGCGCAGAAATGGCAAGCGCAGCGGTTGCGCCGAGATACGGCAGGCGGTAATCCACCATCATCTTCCAGAGACCCTTCAGTCGATTCTCTTCGAGCGATTTGCGGAAGTCAAAGGTCAGGGCAGGTTCGTATGGTTGTTGTACTGTGGTCATGTTACATTCTCCGATTTGGTCACGACAATAATTAAACAAAAAAGGCTACGGTGAGTGCACCGTAGCCTTGAAGGACAAGGGATAAGACCTAATGGTCTATAGGCGCACTGCGATAAGGTAAAGCTCCAGCAACATCGGGGCTGAAGATAAAGGTGGTGTTGATGCTAAACATGGACATACCGCGTGCTCCTTTCATTGAGATTTTCCAACGGAGCGAGTTTACACCCCACAACCAAAAAGTGTCAAGGTTTATAATGATTATTGTCATCAAACAAGGCTTCCGCCGACGAAGCAATCTCCCATTGGTGAGGCAACATGATAAAAACCTGGAAAATCTCAAAAACAAAATTGGATGAAGTCCACTTCGAGGATGAATCTTCCCTCGATGCCATCACACGTCAATTGCCAGATGGCTATTATTCGACATTCCGCACATTTGACGAGTGCACCCGCGTGATCGGACTCTCCTCCCATTTGCGCCGCCTGCCCAATGTAGACGCTTCGCGCATACGCCAAAGCCTGCTTCTGTTACTGGAACCTTATCACCCCGCTGAAGCCCGCGTCCGCGTAATGGAAACAAAGCCGGGACAGTTCTACATTTCGATCGAACCGCTCAAGCTGTTGGCGCGTGAGGTCTACGACAGCGGCGTACGCGTGGAAACAACCACGATTCACCGAAACGACCCACGCACAAAATCCACGGCGTTTATCGGCGCAAGTGACGCAGAGCGAAAACACCTGGTGCAAGAAGGCATCTTTGAAGCGTTGTTGGTAAAGAATGGGAAGATACTGGAGGGGATGACGAGCAACTTCTTTTATATCCTCCATCCTGAGCGGAACGAGGAGCGCCTTTTGCGACGAGCGCAGACGAAGGGCGCTTCGTCTGCGGAACCGACGAGCATCAGTCCCTCCGCTCAGCACGAGGTGCTGTTTACCACTCAACGTGATATCTTACTCGGCATTACTCGCACAATGGTCATCCGTGCGGCACGGGGCAGGGGAGTGAAGATACGATACCGCCCATTAAAACTGGATCAATTACCGGCTGTGAGAGAAGCGTTCATCACATCCAGTTCGCGCGGCATTGTGCCGGTCATCCAGATCGATGAGGTGCGAGTGGGGCAGGGGGAGTCCAGGAAATGTCACGAAGATGTTGATGTCTGCGTATGAGGAGTATGTGATTCGAAAAGCGGAGAAAATTTAAACATGCTCAGCAAGATTATTGATCCATTTGCGTGAGCGGTAGCGGAACATTCCCAGAATCCACTTGGTGACTTCTTCAGACATCGCGCACAAATAAACGAGGTAAACGGGGAGATGAAAAACATTCGCGCCGAGATACGCCATCGGCACACCAACGATCCAAATGATGATGCCATCCAGAAATAAAGAGAAGCGTGTATCGCCGCCGGCGCGCAGGACGCCAACCACAATGGTCATGTTGTTGACGCGCACCCATAAAAAGAACGTGATCACATTGATGACGTGGCTGGCATTGTCAATCACAGCCGGGGACACGTTGTAAAGCGATAGGATGGGAGCTTTCACCAGTTGCAAAAGCAAGCCAATGATGAGTCCGCCCGCGATGCCCAATCCAAGTGAACGCCCAGCATAGATATAGGCTTCGTCTTCTTTGCCTGCGCCGATTCGGTTCCCAACCAATACTGAGGTTGCATTTGAAATGCCAATAAATAAAACAAACGCAAGTTGTTCAATTGTGCCAACGATATTCATGGCGGCGAATGATGCTGTCCCCATGCGCCCATAGATGGAGTTATAGGTGGTGATACCGAGC
The DNA here is from genome assembly GCA_040006635.1 of Chloroflexota bacterium. Taxonomy (GTDB): domain Bacteria; phylum Chloroflexota; class Anaerolineae; order Anaerolineales; family Villigracilaceae; genus Defluviilinea. The sequence goes on along the minus strand of JBDTWO010000027.1, from coordinate 5,602 downwards.
GCCCAAAACAATTCATTGAAAATGACCGGCAGCATTGGTTTGACCACTTTGCTAACAAATGACAGATCGTAATTGTTCAGCTCACGCAGGGTCGCAGCCACTGGTGTTTTCCACACATAAACATAGGTAACAAGCGCGACACATTCCAATGCTCGTGCAATGACCGCAGCGATTGCCGCACCTTGAATCCCTAACTCAGGGAAACCGAATTTTCCAAATATCAAAGCATACGAAAGGAAGGTGCTGATAAGCAATGCGGCGACACTAATGCCCGTCGGGATTTTGACATTGCCTGTGGATCGCATCACGAAACCATAACTGACCGTGATGGCGAGGAAGAGAAACGTCCATGAGAAAGTGCGGATATAGCCAGCGCCAAGCTCAATGACCGCTGCATCTTTGGTGTAGATGCTCAATATCTGTAATGGGACGAGTTGTGCCAGCGCAAAGAAGATCAGGCTCGTGGCAATCGCAAACATCAGGCACAGTCCAAGGACACGGCGTAGATTGGGAACATCCTGCCGTCCCCAAAACTGAGCGGTGAACATCGCCGCGCCACTGATGATCCCAAAGTGGACAAGGTTCAACAAGAACGCGAGTTGACCTGCCAAACCAACGGCTGCAACAGACGTCTCGCCTTTTTGCCCGACCAGTATCACGCCGAGCATGTTCAGCGCTGCAAACGTGAATTGCTGGATGATGATGGGAATGGCTATTTTTTGAATGTTGGGGAAATAATCTGGGTCATCGTAATACTCACGCACGCGCTGGATAAGGTTCATAGGCGGGGATTATAAGCGGGCGCGGATGGATCGTGTCAAAATCACCGAATAAAAAACAACGATTTTCGCTTTAGTGTCGATAAGTATTATTATCGCCATTACTGAGGTTTAGCTCTTGGTTGGCTTGGTTCTTTTCTCAAAGATCTCGAAGTAGGCTTTATCCAGTTCGTCATTGGATAGGTGCGCATATCTCTGTGTCACTTGGATATTTTTATGGCGAGCCAGTTCCTGGGCAAGCTTGAGGTTTCCTGAACCCTGCAGCACCGATGTCACAAAATAATGTCGAAATGAATGGGGCGTGATCTTGCCAACCGTTTCCTTCCCCAACAATTGTTCCACACGCTCATTGACGATATTACGTCCGGTAGTGGGTGTGATTGGTTTGACTTTTTTACCAGCGCCTTTATCATGACGTGCAAAGATGGGCAGGGAAGTCAATTGCTTTCCGGAATTTCCATCCAACAGGGCGCGTTGCGTCAGATAATCTTTGATTGCCTGAATGGAGCGTGATGTAAAACGGACAACAGCCTGTTTATCGCCCTTACCGATCACGATGGCGCGTTGTTCATTCCAGTCGATATCACCGCGTCGCAAATTACAAGCTTCATGAACCCGGAGCCCTGTGTCAGCCAGGGTGATTAAAAACGCCCTGTCGCGAGCTGCGCGTAGCTTAGCTGTTTCTGGGTCACTGTCATCACCAGCAGGGGTTGTTAGATTTACAGCGGTTTCAACTTGCTCCAGGAGTCGCTCGATATCATTCACAGGAAATTGAGGAAACCGAATGCTTGGACGACGCGAACGCTGGCGTATTAGCACCAATACACGCGACTGATTGATCTCTGTCAAGCGCTCGGCATCAACGTACAAATAGAAACCCTTCACAGCCTGCAAATATAGCTGTTCTGTGGCTGTTGAATAAGTCTGCATGTATTCTGCCATGGGTGAGATCAAATCTTCTGTGAGTTTTGTAATAGGGGTCGTTTCTGGGTCCAGCCATTTTTCGGTGAGAACACTGGTGAAGACCTGCAACGCGTTCTTATATGCAAGCATGGTGTGTTTACTACGTGAGAGTTTCACCATGTCCAAATACTTGCTCATGGCTTCTGCGATCGTCAGGGATTTTGTTTCACTCTTTGCCATAACGAATATTATACGAAAATTCCTGAGAATGTCAATGTTTGCGATAATAATACTTATCGAAAGCATAATAGAGGAAAATACTTTCACCCTGAATTTCACAATGGAACGCCTCCCCACCGCATGGACCGTATACCACAAACCACCAACCACCACAGCGGGTAGAAGCGCCTCGCTCCCAGCCGAAGCTGACTCAATTTCAGCCTTTATCTTTGATCTTTCATCCCTGCATTTCCACTCCCCTGCCCTATTGTGTTACACGCTCAACAATGCAGTGACCAGCACCACGCCGAGCGCGACGACCGCCATCCCAAACAAAATGACAGAGATCCTCAGCCACGCTGACTTGTAACTCAGCATCGCCTTGAACACCTGGTTCTGCGTTTCAGGCTTGCCCGCATCGGACTGCCACCTGCGCGGGATGACCACGAACAATCCGCAGAGCAGGGACAGCAGCCACAAGACTACCGCCGCGATGCCGAATCCCTTGGCAAATGGCATAGATAGGTACTTGGGCAATGTTTCTGCTGAAACAGTCAGCACGCCGAACAACGCGCCCAGCAAGCCTGTGACCAGACCGATCAACAACCGCGCTGCTTCTTCGAGATTCTTCGGGGATTCGAGTGCCTGTGATTCGAACCACTCGCGCAGTTTGCTTTCTTCGCTGGTCTCTTCACGCGCCGAGATGACTTTAGGCATGGCTCAATCCTCCTGAATTTCAAGAATGATATATGTGCCGTCCACGGGACAGGTGGCGCGATATTTGACAACATCCGTTTTCGGTTTCTCTTCGCCGCGATAAATGACTGCCTGCTTCTCCAACTCTTGCAGGGACGCTTTCCACTCATGCCCGCAGCGCGGACAGGTGATCTTGATCTTGTCACTCATGGTTGCTCCTTTTGTTTATAGACCTGACAGGTTTCCACAGAACCTTGATTGACTGAGTACAACGCGAATCAAAGAAGTCCGATCAACATGCGTCACGATGAAACCTGTCAGGTCTTGAGTTTACCTATTTCACTCTGCACCGCCGAAAAATGGGACGCGTACGCGGCGGGCACGGGCGGAACGGGTTCTTCCTTCACCAGTGCAATAATCGCATCACACAAGGCGGCGACTTCCAGCCACGGGGAGCCAGCGGACTCGCCATCTTTCATATTCTTTGATGCGCCTTCCAGCATATTCAGCACATCACGTTTGGGCGCCTGCTTACGGAAGTATGCCAGCCCCGCATCGCGGACTTGCTCCGCGGCGTTATCAATTTGCGCGCGCCGTTGACCAGCCACCACCGCCGCCTGCTCTTCTGGACTCATGCGCTGGAAATCTTCATACGCCTTGCGGATTTGCGCCTCTGCCTGTGGACGTTCTTCGGGCGGAAGCTGTGCAAGTTGTGCCTGCAATTGAGATTCGAAATCTCCTTGCTCCCCTGCCCCACTGGCGGGAGTTGATGCCTGTGAGTTTTGCAACTGCGCGCGTTCTTCGGGACTCATGGATGCAATTTGTTCAAATTTTTTCAGCATCTCACGGTCAGACTCTAAATCCTGATGTCCTGTTTGTTCATCAATTGCGACAACTTCCTGCATGGATTTGACAGCATCATCGTAACGGTTTGCCTTGGCATAAAAGCCAGCAAGGTTGAACAGCAACACGCTCAACCTGACCAAGGCTTCGCGTTCTTGACTTGCCTCTCTAACCAGAGCAACCGCCTGCTCTTGGTATTGAATTGCGGACGGCAAATCCCCGCGCTCAGCGGATGCGCGCGCCTGCGCGATTACTTGCGCCAGCGGGTCATCATTTGCTACCGCGCCGCCTTCGAGATTGGCAATCTTTTGACGCGCATTTGCAATCATTGGTTGCGCGCCAAGTCTCTCAAAGAGAGCTAGAGATTCTTGAAAACGTGCAAGAGCGGTGGTTTTATCACCAAGCACTTGACTTAATTGCCCTAATTTCAATACGTTATAAGCAACAGCTTGCAAATCACCAATCTGGTAACTTATTTCTATTGATTGCTCTACTAAGTGTTGCGCCTGACTAAATTCTTTCTTTTCCCAATAAACATTTGCCATTTGAGAGAGCGAAGCGGCTTTGCCCTTTTTATCGCCGAGTTGCCCAATAAATGCGAGGCTTTCTTCATACAAACTCAAGGCGTGGTCGAGGTCACCGCGCGTCAGGAAGACCTGCGCTATAGCGTGCAGCGAAGCGGCTTTGCCCTTTTTATCGCCAAGTTGCTCGTCCAATGCCAGGCTTTCTTCATACAAACTCAAGGCGCGGTCGAGGTCGCCGCGCCCCAGGAAGACCTCTGCCATCTGATACAGCGAGGTAGATTTGCCCTTTTTATCGCCGAGTTGCTCCTTAAGTGCGAGGCTTTCTTCATACAAGCTCAAGGCGTGGTCGAGGTCACCGCGCGTCAGGAAGACCTCTGCCATTTGAGAGAGCGAAGTGGCTTTGCCCTGTTTATCGCCGAATTGCTCATGCAATGTGAGGCTTTCTTCATACAAGCTCAGGGCGCGGTCGAGGTCACCGCGCGTCAGGAAGACCTTTGCTATAGCGTGCAGCGAAGCGGCTTTGCCCTGTTTATCGCCGAGTTGCTCTATAAGTTGCAGGCTTTCTTCATACAAGCTCAGGGCGCGGTCGAGGTCGCCGCGCATCTCATAAATACCTGCCAATTCAAAGCGCAGGGAACTTTCCACTTCGGCGCTTTCGGGGTCGGTTTGTGCATCTGGCAGGGTTTGTGAAATGGCAGCGCTGAGCAAATCAAAAGCGGCACGCGTTTCACCCCAAGCGTTCTTCAACCACGCCAGCGTGCGGATATGCCACAAGCGTTCCGCACCCTGCAAAGTGTCGGTGGCTTTTTCCATCGCATCCATTGAAAGCCGCACCACACGGTTGAGTCCGAGATCGCTGTAAATATTGCCATATCCGCGGTTTGCCAGCCACGCGCCATAAGCGGCGTAGCCTTTTTGCTGACTCTCTTCCAGTGCAGAGTCCAGCCTGTGCGCGGCTTCCTGCCTCAGCGCGGGTTGGAAGCGATAGGTCGCGGGAGTGCCATCTTCGTATGTCCCTTCCACTTCCAGCAAACTGCGGCGCGTGAGTTCATCCAAGGTCTGTTTGGCGGACGATAGACGATTGACCATGGACGATGCCGTATTGTCCACCGTCTGTGGTTCATCGTCTGCGGTCGGTAATTCGCCCGTGACCACCGCAAATCCCTGCGCAAAAAACGGGAAGGTGAAAATGCTCAGGCAGGTCAGCGCCAGTTTCAGGTCGGGGGCAAGATGCGAGTAACTGCGTTCGAAGGCGGTGGTAAAGGTGATGTGATGTCCCGCCAGCCCCGAGCGGCGCGCGTTCGTCAGTTCGCCCTGCCAGCCTTGCAGGAAGGCGTCCATCGTCACCGCGCTCACGTCATACTCGCCCGCCAACAGCGCAATCGCCAGCGGGTGTCCCTCGGCGGCGCGTTGAATGTCGAATGCAAATTGCAGGTGCGCCTCGGCGTTTTCCTTGGCTTTGGCGCTGTGCTGAAAGAAGAGATCCACACCCGCTTCATCGCCCAGCCCGCGCAGGGCGTGACTGCCCTCAGGGTAGAGCAGTTCGTTGGGCAGGTCGGCGGGCTGGTTGCGGCTGGTGAGCAGCAGCGCCGCGCCGCCGTTGGCAAGGTCATAGATCAGGCGGTGGATGCTTTCGGC
>JBDTWO010000026.1:0-33925 GCA_040006635.1 Chloroflexota bacterium | reverse complement strand
GGCGATTCCGATCCCAGATCCTACTGTCAAGCGTGAGCGTACGATCTTGAAGGGTGATGTGCCCAGCCCTTTGAACCCGCCCAAGGGTTGCCGCTTTCATCCGCGCTGCCCGATCGCTGTGGATATATGCTCCCAACAGGAACCTGAATTCAAAGAGCTTGCCCCCGGTCATTCGGTGGCTTGTTGGAAGGCTGAATAAAAAAGTAGTAATGACTTTAGTCATTGTGTCAAAAAACGACTGAAGTCGCTACTACGTAAAGAGAACAGGACGCAGAGTCCTGTTTTTATTTTGGATGAAGATCACGCTTCAGCTTCGCAAGCCGAAGTCTGATTCTTGAAATGCCTCAGCTTGGATTCTGTCCTCGGAAGCTGAAACAGGCATCCCTGAAGAATGAAGCGGCTACAATCCAATTGGAATGAACAGCTCGACACATCCCCTCTGGGTGTTGTTTCGAGTAGTTCCAGAGAACTGTTTTTACGTTTTTTTGGCATCTCACAGGCAGTTTCAGAGTATTACGATTGACGCACTCATGGAATTGGGTATAATTCCCCTGCTATGGTACATGGAAGAGCATGTCCCTAATACTCCATCGCAGTAAAGGAAGTATGTAGATGCCCGAACTTCTACTCGACGTTCAAGGACTTGAGACGACCTTTAAAACTTCTGAAGGAATAGTACATGCAGTAAATGGGGTTTCATTTAATTTGAAAGAGGGTGAGACCCTCGGAGTGGTTGGTGAAAGTGGCTGCGGCAAGAGCGTAACGATGCTCTCGATCCTTGGTTTGATTCCCAACCCTCCTGGAAAAGTTAATGCGGGGACAGCAAAATTTTTTAATCAAGACCTTTTGAAAATGTCGCGCGATGAGCTTCGTGCCATTCGCGGTGCGCAGATCAGCATGGTCTTTCAAGACCCGATGACTTCGCTTAACCCGGTGCTGACTGTGGGTCGCCAGATGACCGAACCGCTGATGTTGCATCTCGGCATGACTCGTAAACAGGCGGAAGACCGTTCGGCCGAACTGCTCGAAATGGTGGGTATCCCAAAAGCGAAAGACAGATTATCCGATTATCCTCATCAATTTTCCGGCGGTATGCGCCAACGCGTAATGATCGCCATGGCGCTTTCCTGTTCACCACAATTGTTGATCGCCGATGAACCGACCACCGCGTTGGATGTTACCATTCAGGCACAGATCACCGATCTGGTCAAACGCTTGCGTAGTGAGCTGGGCATGGCGATTATTTGGATCACACACGATTTGGGGATCGTGGCTGGGCTGGCGCAGCGCGTGCTTGTGATGTATGGTGGCTTCATTATTGAAGAGGCGCAAGTCAACGAGCTGTATGCCAATCCCTCACATCCATATACGATCGGCTTGATCGGTAGTTTGCCCCGTATCGATCGTGGCGAGAATAAGAAGTTGTATTCTATTGAGGGCGTGCCGCCCTTGTTGGTGGAAAAACCTACACACTGTCCCTTTGCCCCACGTTGCAAATGGGTGATGGAACGCTGCTGGAATGAGAACCCAGTCCTTGAGACGGTTGCGCCTGAACACCGCGTAGCTTGTTGGGTGGACGTTAAAAAAGAGAGACCGCGTTAATATGGCTGAACATGATGTTTTACTGCGCGTTGATAATCTCGTAAAGCACTTCCCAATCATGCGGGGTGTCTTTCAAAAGCAGGTCGGTGCGGTGCGTGCTGTCGATGGGATTTCCTTCGATGTGAAGCGCGGTGAAACGCTTGGGTTGGTGGGCGAATCTGGTTGCGGAAAATCCACGGCCGGGCGCACGATCTTGCAGTTGTACCGAGCCACTTCTGGCGAGGTCAATTTTGACGGCGTGGATCTGGTGAAACTCAAGGGTGAAGACCTGCGGTTAATGCGCCGTAAAATGCAGATGATCTTTCAAGATCCGTATGCCAGTTTGAATCCGCGTATGACTGTCGGCGAGATCATTCGTGAGCCGCTGCTGGTTCATAATGTCGCTACTGAATCTGAAGGTAATGACCGCGTCAAAGAATTGCTTGATTTGGTGCGTTTGAACCCGGCTTTCTCAACCCGTTATCCACATGAGTTTTCCGGTGGCCAGCGTCAGCGTGTGGGCATTGCCCGCGCTTTGGCGTTACAGCCATCTTTTATTGTTTGCGATGAGCCGATCTCCGCGTTGGATGTGTCCATCCAGGCGCAGGTGGTGAACCTGCTTGAAGAACTGCAGGAAAAATTCAATCTCACATACTTATTCATTGCCCATGACCTGTCCATGGTGCGCCATATCAGTAAGCGCGTGGCGGTCATGTACCTGGGTGTGGTGGTTGAGTTGACCTCTCGCAATGAACTATATGCCAATCCCCTGCACCCCTATTCCCAGGCATTGCTCTCAGCGGTTCCCGTTCCGGACCCGGTGATTGAAGCCACCCGCAAGCGCACGATCCTGGTGGGTGATGTTCCTTCTGCGGTTAACCCGCCCTCAGGCTGCCGCTTCCGCACGCGTTGCCCGATCGCACAGGCGATCTGCGCGGAAAGCCGCCCTGAATTCCGTGAGGTGAAACCAGGCCACTTCGTGGCTTGTCATTTGGTTTCGTAAGACATTGAAAGGAGGTGGTACCCCACCTGTAATTAGTAGCTAAACCAAATATCATATCGTATCCAAATTGAAACAAAATTTTGTGAGGAGAAGAAAAATGCGTAAAATGTTTGCTTTACTGAGCCTTTTGGTTCTCGCCAGCATGGTCCTTGCGGCCTGCGGTGGCGCTGCGCCAACTGCGGCTCCTGTTGAACCTGCTCAACCTGCGGTCACTGAAGCCCCCGCTCAACCTGCGGCTACCACTGAAGCTGCCCCTGTTGAGACCGGTCCCCAGACTCTGAGTATCAACTTGGGAACCTACCCCGATGTGATCGACCCTCAGAAGTCATCCTTCGTCAATGAAATCGCCACCCTCAAGCAGATCTACATGGGCTTGAGCACCTTCAACGAAAAACTGGAGACGGTGCCTGGCTCTGCTGAAAGCTGGAAGTTCAACGCTGACGCCACTCAAGTTGCCTTCACCCTGAAGAAGGACCTGAAGTACAGTGACGGCACCATGCTCAATGCCAAGCGCTTCGAGTATGCTTTCCAGCGCAATATTGATCCCACCACCGCTGGCGAATATGCATCCATCACCGATGAGATCTTGAATGCCCCTGAGTGGCGCGCTGCCGATACGGCTGCTGCTGATTACAATCGTGATGAGTGGCTTGCCAAGCTTGGTGTCAAGGCCTCCCATGCTGACGGCTCTGACTGCGCTGACTATGAAGACGCCGCTTGCGACACCTTCACTTTGACTTTCTCAAAACCCGCTCCTTACTTCGCGACCATCGCGGGTATCTGGGTTGGTTATCCTGCCAAGCAGGAAAACATTGAAGAAGGCGGCGACCTTTGGTGGAACAGTTCCAAGTACCAGGTTGGTAACGGACCTTTCGTTATGGATGTTGTAGAACCTTTCGTTCGCCAACACTTCGTCCCGAATCCTAACTTCGCTGGTGCCGGTGTCCCGACCATCAACATGGAATACCGCTATATCACCGATAGTGCTGTTGCTTTCGAAGCCTACAAGAATGGCGAATTGGATGTCACCGCCTCCGCGGCTGAAGATCTCGCCACCATTGAAGCAGACCCGAACCTCAATGCCCAGCACCTACAGTACGCTGGTGCCTGCACCACCCTCATCAAGTTCGGTCTCGCTGGTGTGTATACTGATCCGAATGGCAAGGAATTCGAATCACCCTTCAAAGACAAGAAAGTCCGCGAAGCCTTTGCTCTTGCTTTCGATGCTGAAGGCTGGACCAAGGATGTTGACGGCGGCTTAAGCCTCGCCACCTGGACCTGGATTCCCCCCGGGTTCCCTGGCTACAGCGCCGAATCCCCACTTAAGTTTGATCCCGAAGGTGCGAAGGCTGCTTTGGCTGCCTCATCCTTTGGTGGTCCGGATGCGATCAACGCTCTCGGCCTCAAGTTGACCTTCGGCGATTCACCCCGCAACCGCCAGCGCTCTGAATGGCTCGTGGCGAAGTACAAGGAAATCCTCGGTGTCGACATTGCTCTCGACCCCATCGATAACACTACCTTCACCGCCATTACCAAAGATCCCAAGACCTTCCCGTTGCTGGCTCGCCAGGGTTGGTGCGCAGATTACCCAGATCCTCAGAACTGGTTGAGCGTTTACTGGCGCTCAGACACAACCTTCGCTCAACGCCAGGGTTATGTGAACACCCAGTTCGATGACCTGACCCGTCAGGCTGATGTCGAACTCGACCCAGTCAAGCGCGCTGACCTGTACAAACAGGCTCAGGATCTTTTGTTGGCTGATATCCCCTCTGCCTTCGGTTACAACTCTTTGAATCACTATTTGGTTCAGCCGTGGGTCAAGGGCATTCTGACCACCCCGCAGGACTCTGATTGGCCCGGTGGTTTCGCACCGTGGGCGATCACCATTGATGCTCATTAATAAGATTTAGTAATACCTTTGGGCTGGGCGATATTCGTCGCCCAGCCCAAACACATGCTTACTTTGCTTGTCATTTTGAGCGCAGCGCAGAATATAAAAGATTCTTTGTTGCGCTCAGAATGACACAAGAAATCAAGTTTCAAGAGAGTTTATTATGACTACTTACCTCATCCGACGATTATTTTGGTTAATACCTGTACTGGTTACTGTCTCGTTGGTTACCTTTATTATCATGCGCAGTGCACCGGGCAGCCCCTGGGACACAGACGAGAATAAAAGGCAGGTGGATGCAATAACTCAAAAATCTTTGGAAGCCTATTATGGGTTGGATAAACCCATGTGGCGCCAGTTTGTTGGATATATAATCGGCGATTGGAATAGTCAAACGAAAAAATTTGTGTGCGGTCTGGCTTGCGGTAACTTGGGACCCTCCTATCGCCAGCGCGGTAGAAGCGTTCAAGATATTCTATTTGCTGCTCCCGAGAACCAGACTTTTTGGCAAAGTCGTTTTGGTTATTCTGTACGATTGGGTGTTTCAGCGCTGTTGTTTGCCGTCTTTATTGGTATTCCCCTTGGCATTGTTGCCGCCCTTAAGCAAAACACAATTGTAGATTACGTGGCACTTTTCTTTGCTACCAGCGGTATTTCGGTCCCAAGTTTTGTGCTGGCGATCTTTCTCATCATCATTTTCGGTTCCTGGCTGCATTGGATAGATATTATTGTAGATGACTGGAGCGGACTCAAATACTGGGTGATGCCAACTCTCGTACTGGGCTTTGGCACCATGGCATTCACTGCCCGCCTCACCCGCTCTGCGATGCTGGAAGTCTTGCGTCAGGATTATGTCCGCACAGCGCGCGCCAAAGGGCTGGCGGAACGTGTGGTTATCTTACGACACATGCTCAAGAACGCCTTGATCCCTGTGATCACCATCTTGGGACCTGCTTTGGCTGGTTTGGTTACTGGTTCATTCATTATTGAAACCATGTTCAGTTTCCCTGGCATGGGACGCGCCTATGTTCAAGCCATCGGACAACGCGACTACTCGATGATCATGGGGACGACCGTTGTGTATGCTTTACTGGTGGCAGTCGCAAACCTGAGCGTGGATATTGTCTACGTCTTTGTCGATCCCCGCATTCGGTTGGAAGAATAATACAAGGAGAATGTACCTATGGCTACTGCCCAACCTGCAAATACGCACAATATTGTAGAACTTAATGATGTCTTCCGCCCCAGCCGCAGTTTGGGGCAGGAGGCTTGGTCTCGCCTCATCAAGAACAAGGCCTCGGTGGCTGGCATGATCATCATCGCCATCTTTATTTTCATGGCAGCCTTTGCCTCGGTTCTTGCTCCTGAAAACCCTCTCCAACTTAATAGTGGTAAACGCTTCCTACCGCCACCCTTTTATAAGGGTTCTACAAATACACAGCCTGATCCGCGCTTTCTATTGGGCACCGACTCGCTAGGGCGTGATGTACTAAGCCGTACGATCTATGGCTCACGTGTTTCCATGGTGGTTGGGTTTATTCCCACGATCATTATCATGTTGTTAGGTACAACGGTCGGGATGCTCTCTGGTTATATCGGTGGGCGTGTTGATAATATCTTGATGCGTCTGACCGATGTGGTTTATGCCTTCCCTGACCTGTTGTTCTTTATTATCGTTATGGTGGCGCTGCGCGAAAGCTTCCTGGGGCAATTGATGAATGGAATGATCCTATTGTTCTCTGCGCTTGCCATTGTCAACTGGGTGGGCGTGGCGCGTCTGATCCGTGGGCAAGTTCTGTCCTTGAAGCAAAAAGAGTTTGTCGAAGCTGCGCGTTGTATCGGCGTCAAGGATGTGCGCATTATGTTCCGCCATATTCTGCCGAACAGCCTCGGACCCCTGATCGTTTGGGCGGCATTCAGTATCCCCGGCTTGATCATCACCGAAGCCATCCTTGGCTATCTGGGTATTGGTCTGCGTCCCTCCACAGATGCCAAAGCCTTCTTCATTACCAGTTGGGGCTCGTTGATGTTGGATGGTCAATCCGCCATCAATGGTCAGCCTTTCCTCCTGCTTGCTCCAGCCATCTGTGTTGCGCTTATTGTATTGGCATTCACCTTCCTGGGCGATGGTCTGCGCGATGCCTTTGACCCCCGTATGCGCGGCACCCAATAAACCCTGCCATACGCGCTTGCTTGATTTCATAAGATACGATAGGATTCAGTTCACCCCTGAATCCTATTTTATTTTGGGAGAACTGATATGCCCCGCACTCATTACTTCATCCTATTGTTGATCATTGCTTTGATACTTCCAGCCTGCGCGCCCGCTCCGCGAGCAGCGACTGAGACTCCCATTATCTCTGTCACCCAGACGGCGACCCCGCTTCTCCCTACGCCCACGCCTGCTCCGCGCTCCCTGAAAGTTTGCCTTGGCTCTGAGCCGAACACACTTTATCCATACGGCAACCCCAATTCTTCCGCACGCAGTGTTTTGTCCGCCATCTATGATGGACCCATTGACCTCGTTAATTATGACTACAAACCCATCATCCTCGAGAAGATTCCCAACCTCGCAGACGGCGATGCGCAGGTCTCGCCCATCCCGGTGAAAGCTGGCGATCAGGTTGTGGATGCCAGCGGAAATGTTGTATCGCTTGCCACAGGTGTCAAAGTCCGCCCCAGCAGTTGTCGCGGCGATGACTGTGTCATCACCTACGATGGCACCAGCACCCTCCAAATGGACCAACTTGTCGTGACCTTCACCCTGTTGGATAAACTCATGTGGTCAGATGGTGAACCCCTCACAGCCGCTGACTCGGTCTATTCCTTCCAGCTTGCCTCAGCCAATGCCACACCGGTTTCCAAATTCCTGATCGATCGCACGCAAACCTATGAAGCCGCAGATGATACGACCATTCAATGGTGGGGTGTGCCCGGCTATATCGACCCCGACTACTTCACCAATTTCTGGACGCCCCTGCCTCAACATGCTTGGGAAAAATTCACCCCCGCAGACCTGCTGACGGTGGATGTGTCCACCAAAGCGCCGCTGGGTTGGGGACCCTATATTCTCGATACATGGACAGCTGGTGAAAGCCTGCACTTCATCAAGAACCTTAACTACTTCCGCGCCGATAGTGACCTGCCAAAATTTGATGACCTGACCTTCCTCATATATCCTGACCCCAACGCTGCCATCACCGCCCTCGTGGACGGCAAATGCGATGTGCTTGATCCCTCCATCCGCCTCGATGGACAGGTGGGTTTGCTCCAGCAAATGCAAAAGGATGGACAGGCTAAATTGATCACAGCCCAAACTAACACCATGGAATGGCTCGGCATCGGCATCGCGCCTGCATCCTATGATAATGGCTTCAATCCAAAAGATAAACTGGATCGTCCCGATTTCTTTGGTGATCAACGTATGCGCCAGGCACTTGCCTTGTGCCTCGACCGTCAGAAGGTTGTCGATAACGTCCTCTTCGGACTTTCACAGATCCCCGATGATTATCTGCCCGCCGATCATCCGCTGCACAACGGCAATGTTCAAACCTACGCATTCAATCCCGCCTCTGGCAACCAGATCCTTGAACAGATCGGCTGGCTCGATCAAGATAAAGATCCCAAAACACCGCGCCAGGCGGTTGGCGTCACCAACGTCCCCGGCGGCACACCGCTTGTGCTCAACTATGTCACCTCCTCAGCCACCCAACGCCGGCAGGTTGCAGAAATATTTACCCAATCCCTGGCTCAATGTGGAATTGGTTTGAACGTCACCTATGTAGACGCCTCAGACCTCTACCTGCCGGGTCCCGTTGGACCTCTGTTCGGTCGTCAGTTCGATCTTGCTGAGTATGCCATCGGCGTCAACAGCATCGAACCGCAATGTAGTTGGTTTACCACTTCACAGATTCCGACAGAAGCCAATAACTGGGTTGGCACAAATCTGAGCGGCTACAAAAATCCGGTCTTCGATACAGCCTGCCAGTTGGCGCTGCAATCGCTGCCCGATGATCCCACCTACACATCCCACCAGGAAGCCCAATCCATCTTCGCATCTGAACTTCCCTCCATCCCGCTTTACTTGCGTCTCAAAGTTGCCGCCACACGCCCAGATTTCTGTGGACTTGTGCTTGACCCCTCTTCGATGTATGCTCTCGCCGATCTTGAGTCCTTTGATTATGGCACTGACTGCAAATAGACGCTGCGCCTCGTGCGCCTTTTGAGCCTGCTTCAGTTTCAATAAAACTTTATTTCATCTGAGAGCTTATTGATCTGTGCCATGCCTTTTCGTATGGAACAAATGGTCTCTCGATATGTGTAAAGCACGATGATTGATTCAACTAATCAATCAATACTTTGCTATAATGCAGCCATTCCTGCGAATTGGAGAATGAAGTGGTGAACAACACGAAACCTCTATTGGAAGTAAAAGGGCTTAAGACCTATTTCTATACTGAAGACGGCGTTGTTCGCGCGGTGGACGGCGTGAACTTTGAAGTCTACCCCGGTGAAGTGCTTGGTATTGTGGGCGAATCCGGCTGCGGCAAAAGCGTCACATCACTTTCCATCATGCGCCTGATCTCCAGACCGGGCCGGGTGGATGCGGGGGAAATATTATTCGACGGCGAAGATCTATTGAAACTCTCTGAAGACGATATGACCAAGGTGCGCGGCAATCGCATCTCCATGATCTTTCAACAACCCCAGACCGCGCTCAACCCGGTCTTCAAAGTGGGCGACCAGCTTGCGGAAGTATTGAATGTTCATCAAGATATGGGCAAGGAAGCGGGTCACAAACGTGCCATTGAATTATTGAAAATGGTCGGTGTACCAGATCCCGCGCGGCGCGTCGAAGCATATCCGCATGAATTATCGGGTGGTATGGCACAGCGTGTCATGATCGCCATGGCACTGGCTTGTGTTCCTGAATTGTTGATCGCCGATGAACCCACCACCGCCTTGGACGTTACCATCCAAGCCCAGATCCTCGATCTGATCCGTGACATGCGCAGAGACCTGGGAACATCGGTCATTCTGATCACCCATGATCTCGGCGTAGTTGCCGAAATGGCGGAACGTGTTGCGGTTATGTATGCGGGCGAGATCGTTGAGCAGACCGACGTTCAATTATTGTTCGATGAACCGTTGCACCCATACACCCAGGGCTTGATCGGTTCGATCCCGGTTCTTGGTGAGATCAAGGAAAAGTTGGATGTCATCCCCGGTTCAGTGCCCAACCTCGTGAACCTGCCGCCTGGCTGCCGTTTTGCGCCGCGTTGTCAGGCGCGTTTCAAACATGCGTTGACGATCTGCACTGAAACAAAACCGGAATTACAGGAAATAAAATCTGGTCATCAGGTTCGTTGCTGGCTATATCAAAATGCGGATGGGCACACCGCTCCGCTCAAAGTAAGTTAATTCCCCGGCCTTGGAGTATTAGCATTATGGAAACGAATACGAACCAAAAAGGGGAGACCCTTGTAGAAGTAAAAAACCTGGTCAAATATTTCCCGGTGCGGGCCGGGTTGTTACAGCGAGTGGTCAATCAAGTGAAAGCCGTGGACGATGTCAGCTTCATTGTCAAAAAAGGCGAGACGCTCGGCATGGTGGGGGAATCAGGTTGCGGTAAAACAACGGTTGGGCGCACCATGTTGCGTTTGATCGAACCGACCTCCGGCTCCGTAAACTTTGAAGGCAAGGATGTTTTCACACTGCCGCCGCGCGAACTCAAAGTGGTGCGCCGTGATATGCAGATCATCTTTCAGGACCCGTACGCTTCCCTGGACCCGCGTGTACCGATCGGCGAATCAGTGATGGAAGGTTTGCACATTCACAAGATCGGCACGCCCAAAGAGCGCGTCGACATCATGATGGCGACCCTGAAAAAAGTGGGGCTTGAAGATTACCATGCCCGCCGTTACCCGCATGAATTTTCAGGCGGTCAACGCCAGCGTATTGGGATCGCCCGCGCCTTGGCGCTGCAGCCCAGTTTTATTATTTGCGATGAACCAGTCTCCGCATTGGATGTATCCATTCAGTCGCAGGTTTTGAATATTTTGAAAGACTTGCAAGCCGAGTTTGGGTTGACCTATCTTTTCATTGCTCACAACCTTTCGGTGGTGGAGCATGTATCAGACCGTGTGGCGGTGATGTATCTGGGCAAGATGGTGGAACTGACCACTCGTGAAGAATTATTCCGCAACCCTCAACATCCGTATACGAAGGCGTTGATGTCCGCCATTCCGGTGCCCAACCCGCGCCTGAAACGCCAGCGCACGATCTTGAAGGGCGATGTGCCCAGTCCGCTGAATCCGCCCACGGGTTGTCGCTTCCATCCGCGCTGCCCGGTGGCGATCGAAAAATGTTCCCAGGCAGAACCGCAATTCAGGGAAATTAAACCCGATCACTTTGTGGCTTGCTGGCTGGCAGAATAATGGATTTATATGGCTGACCCCTGTGTCCTCCTCGTAGACGATCAACGCGACATTGTGCGCCTGCTCCATTCGACCCTGCAAACGCTGGGTCATAAAATGGATATTGTTGATGCGCCTTCGGGCGAAGAAGCGCTGCTGGAAGCCTCCCGCCGCAAGGTGGACCTGTTGGTGACAGATTATCTCCTGCCGGGCATCTCGGGCGTTGAATTGATGCGCAAGATCAGAGTCCGCAACCCGGAACTGCGCGTGATCTTCATATCGGGTATGACGGAGCGCAAAGCGCGTAATGAAATGCTGAGTGCCGGTGCCCTGGCGATCTTTGATAAGCCGATTCCCCTGGCAGACTTTTTGGATGCCGTGGAACGCGGGCTCGGTCTGGTGAGGACCATCTTCCCGCCTGAATCAAGCAAGGAAGCCGAAACGCATCGTCAGTCACTATCGGAGCTGCTCAGTGGTTTCCGCCAGAAGATCAAAGCGGATGCGGTATTTCTGATCAGCGACCGTGCGCGTGTGTTGGCGCGCGCGGGTGATCTATATGACAGCAGTATGGAAGTGTCATTGCTCTCATCCCTGATGGCGATCTATTCTGCCAGTTTAAAAGTTGCCCGTTTTATTCGCCAGGAAAATCTGGAGAATTATCATGTCTTTCGCGGCGGCGACCATGACCTGTTGTTGATCCCCGTTGATACGACCCATGCCTTATTGTTGGCGGGCAAGGAGTTAGCTAAGTCTGACCGTATTCTCCAGACCGTGGAAGGTATGTTTTTCGTGCGCGGTGATGTGGAAAATGTGTTGAGGTCGCTGGGAGTGGCACCCGAGCCGGTTGCCACCGAAGCAGCTGTCCCTGAGGGTGAAGCGAACGAAGCGTCGCTGATGAGTGCATTTGAATCAGAAATCCCGGAACCCGAACCGGAAGTGGATGTCGATGCGTTGTTTGCGTCGGCCAGTAAAAATTCGAAAGTGCAGGATCTGGATGCCTTCTGGGATGATGCAGTTGAAAAGACCGGCAGTATCCCGATCAATCGCGATGTGATCACATTTGAAGATGCCCGCAAACTTGGGTTCGACCCGGGCAACAGTCACACCATTCCGCTGCGGCAGACCGGTTCGTTGAAAAAGAAGTGACATTGTCCAGCACCACTCGCTGTGATACAATGTCCGCCTTGTAGGGGCATGGTGCAATGGCAGCACACCAGCCTTTGGAGCTGTGGATCTTGGTTCGAACCCAGGTGCCCCTGCTATTTTTTCCCGCTCAGGCGGGGCTTAATTTTGAAACAGGCTTCGCAGATGCGGGGAGCCTGTTTTTGTTTCCCCCATGTTGGGGATAA
Organism: Chloroflexota bacterium; assembly: GCA_040006635.1. Taxonomy (GTDB): domain Bacteria; phylum Chloroflexota; class Anaerolineae; order Anaerolineales; family Villigracilaceae; genus Defluviilinea. Next base: position 21,685 of record JBDTWO010000026.1, on the reverse strand, counting down.
GGAGTTGTTTATGAAGGTTACTGCTGTGTTGTTGGCAGCGGGTCAGGGTACTCGCATGAAATCAACTTTGCCGAAGGTCTTACATCCCTTGTGCGGCAAGCCGATGCTGGGGCATGTACTTGAAACCTTGAAATCAGCCGCGACCGAAAAGCCGGTGGTGGTGATCGGGCATGGCGCGGAAGCCGTGCAAAAATATTTGGGCGATTCTGCCGATTGTGTTTTGCAGGAGCCCCAACTTGGTACGGGACATGCCGCGATGCAAGCCGAGTCTTTGCTCAAAGGCAAAACGGACTATGTGATCGTGACGTATGCAGACATGCCCCTGTTGCGCGGTGAAACCTTCCAGCGCCTTGTGGAGACACAACGCCTCAACCCTGGACCGTTGAGCCTGCTCACTGTGACCGCAGATGATCCACGCGGATTCGGACGCATCGTCCGCAAAGCGGATGGGACTGTGGAAGCCATTGTCGAAGAATATGTCGCTACACCCGAACAACAAAAGATCAAAGAGCTGAACGTTGGCGCGTATTGTTTCAAAGCCGACTGGTTTTGGGATGCGCTGCAACGCATTGAAAAGAATCCCAAGAAGGGTGAATATTATTTAACCGATATTGTTGAGATCGCGGTAAAAGATAACTTACCGGTGCAAGCTGTGCTGCATGATGACTTTACCGAAACGATCGGCATCAACACCCGCGTACACTTGAGCGAAGCCGAAGCCGCCATGCGGATGCGGATCAATCACGCGCATATGCTGAATGGCGTGAGTATGATGGATCCCGTTTCGACTTACATCGAGGTGGGTGTGCAGATCGGCAAAGACACGCTGATCATGCCGAATACCTACCTGCATGGGAACACCGTGATCGGTGAAGGGAATGTGATCGGTCCGAATACGCTCATTCGCGATACCAAAATTGGGAATGGCTGTAAAGTGTTGGCATCTGTGCTCGAGGGTGCGGTTCTTGAAAATGATGTAGATATGGGTCCGTTTGCGCGGTTGCGGAAGGGCGCACATTTGAAGAGCCATGTCCATATGGGGAACTTCGGCGAGGTAAAAGATTCTACACTGCATGAAGGCGTGAAGATGGGACACTTCTCGTATATCGGTAATGCGAATATTGGTGCGAACACGAATATCGGCGCCGGGACCATTACCTGCAATTTCGATGGCGAGAAGAAGCATGCCACCGAGATCGGTGAAGATGTTTTTATCGGTTCAGATACAATGCTAGTCGCTCCGTTGACGCTGGGCGCGGGTGCGCGCACTGGTGCTGGCGCGGTGGTGACCAAGAATGTGCCAGAAGATACATTAGTTGTTGGCATGCCCGCGCGTGCGATCAAGAAGTTGGAACGAAAGCAGAAGAGTAAATAGTACGTAATACGTATTGCGTATTGCGTAAGGATAAAATGCAATGACCCTTGCCAATCAAGATAAACAGGCCTTGATCGATCTCGCCAATACCGCCCGGCAACGCGCGTATGCGCCGTATTCAAAATATCATGTGGGTGCGGCATTGCGGACAAAGACCGGGCGTATCTTTACGGGGGTCAATATTGAGAATGCGGCATATCCGCATACGATGTGCGCCGAACGCGTGGCGATCTTCAAAGCAGTTTCAGAAGGGGAAAAGGAGTTCGAAGTGATCGTGGTTGCCACAGATAACGGCGGTTCGCCCTGTGGCGGTTGTCGACAGGTCATGGCTGAGTTTGGGTTGGACACGCTTGTATTGATCGCCAATGGGCAAGGTAAGTTGACGAAGGAAATGACCGTCAAAGAATTATTGCCCGAGGCGTTTACGCCGGAAAAGTTAAGTACACAAGTAGACAAGGAAACAAGGAAACACGAAAACAAGTAGGCGCGTGTCTACTTGTCTACCTGTATACAGTGACCCCATGCCCGAAACCAAATTCCGTTCCTTTCGTGTGGATGCCGTTGTGCTCCGTCATAGTAATTATGGCGAAGCCGACCGCCTGTTGACGATGTACACACGTCAGCTGGGGAAGACGCGCGCCATTGCGAAAGGTGCTCGCAAGATCGCCTCGCGCAAAGCGGGACACATCGAGCCATTTACCCATGTCAGATTACAACTCGCCAAGGGACGCGATATGTTCCTCGTTACGCAAGCGGATACCGTGGATGCCTACCTGCCGTTGCGTGATGACCTCGTTCTTACGAGTCAAGCCGCGTATGTGATGGAGTTGTTGGATCGCTTCACCTATGAGAATGATACCGAGAACGCCTCCACGTTTCGGCTGTTGACGGATACACTCTCCCGTCTTTCAAACAAAGATGATCCGTGGCTGGTCATTCGTTATTATGAAATGCGTCTACTTGATTACATGGGTTTTCGTCCGCAACTCTTTGAGTGCGCCAACTGTGGACGTGAGATTCTGGCGGAAGATCAATTCTTTTCGTTTACGGCAGGCGGAGTGATCTGTCCGCGTTGCGGGCAGGGGTTGCCAAACTTGCGGAGTATTTCTGTGGATACGCTCAAGTATCTGCGGCACTTCCAACGCTCCAGCTACGCCGAAGCTTCACGCGCGCGTCCCAGCCCTGAGGTTCAGCAGGAGGCGGAAGTCCTGATGCAGGGTTACTTCACTTATCTGCTTGAAAGAGAATTGAATACACCAGGGTTTTTGAAAAAGATAAGACCCCAGACTTGATTACGTTATATAATGCTTTTTGGACGCTGAAAAACGCTGATTTCGCTGATAAAAAAATCTGCGTTTTCTGCGTTCATCTGCGTCCAATTTTTGAGAGTGTAAGGTAATCAAACCTCAGACTAAGGTTAAGCCACAGATTGCACGGACGCTTCACGCACGGACCATAAAATTATTTGTCTGAAATGCATCAAACAATAAGCCAGCCCTTTATTGGGCTGGCTTATTTCGTGTAAGTCCGTGGCGAATTGCTCGAAAGATCTAATTTTGGGGCGTATCGATTTTCTTTTTACGCTTTACTTTGACACGTTGTTTTTTGGTGAAGCGCAGATCCATGCGTTGGGTTTGAATGGGGTCTGTGGCATTTGCGTGATCTGAAACATACCCGAGGCGGCGTAATGTAATGCGCCTTAGCCAGTTGAAAATATACTTGCGCATCAGGTCTTCTTCATAGGGATGCGGGATGGTGGTGGCGTTCTCAAGCGCGGTTCTGAATTCAGCGGCGCGCGTGCCCGGGAACTCGGTCATCCCCGTGCCGATCGCCCAATAGACGTGCGCATCGCTCCCGGCGGTTTTTGCGAACGGCAGATAGACCGAAAGTTTTTGCACCTTTTCATCGAAGGGCTGGGTGGTCATGTTGTAAATTTCGATGCCGCGCAAAACATTCTTAAGCGCGGGCTTGTTCAAGGTGCCGATCACATTGTCCATGCTCAGGCTGCCCGGCAGTTGGTTGAACGGGTGCGGCGCCACGGCAATGCCGCCCAATCCGCCGATATGCTTCAATGTCTCTGCCAGCGACAAACCGCGCGGGGGAATCTTATCGATGAATAGCGCCAGCAAGTGCCCGTCTTTGGTTGAGACCTCCACGCCCGTGATCACCTCGAGGTTGTATTCCGAAGCCAGCTCGCGCGCATCGAACGCGCCGCGAATATCATCATGATCGGTGATCGCGATAACATTCAAGCCGACGCTGGATGCCTGCTTGAGCACGCCGCGCACCGTGGTCGTGGCGTCGTAACTATAAATGGTGTGGATGTGAATATCAGCTAAACCCATAAGTGTCTGTACCCCAAAAATGGCGGTAGAAAAAGTATATCTGGTTCTCTTCAAGACGGCAATTACGTTGTTATGAACTTAAGAAAGTTGTAAGTCAACGGATGCGCCTGCCCCAATTCAACACAAAGACCCACGCGACGAGAATAACGATCGGTTTCAAGAATCTCCACAACAGGATTTGGAACCAGCGCCATTTGAGCGGATAGACGATATAGGTAATGACCCAGCGTGCGATCAACGTTTGACCGAGTGCGCTTCGCATTACCCGAGGCTTGTATCGGCGGAATGAAAATTCGCCACGCTGAATCGACTCGCTCAACTCGCGCGCGGCGACTGCGCCATATCCCAATGCGATGCTGATGCCTTCGCCGAAGATCGGGTCTGCGCCCACGGCATCGCCGACCAACAACACCCTCGGCACAGACATCTGATTCTCCGGGCTGAACCAGCGGATCGGATATCCCTTGATCTCGTAGTCGTTCAGATCGAATCCAAAGCGGGACATTTCTTTCGCAAGCGTTTCTTTCAACTGCGGACGTTTCTCGCCTGCGAGGAGGTTCGTGTCGTATATGCCCCAACAGCGCATGGGTTCGCCTTTGACTTGGGTGGGGAAGTCCCAAATGTAACCAGCGATGTTGTCAGGGACGGGGGAAAATTCGAAGTAGGCGTCTCTGTCATTGCGAGGGGCGTTCTTCCCCGAAGCAATCTCCTCACGTAGTTGGGGATTGCTTCGCCTTGGCAGGCTCGCAATGACGGGATAATCGGGGGTAACAACCTCCAACACCCGCGCAGTATTCACAGACGCATTGGGAAAGATACAACGCCGTGTAATGCCGTTCGAGCCATCTGCGCCAACGACGACTTGTGCTTCATATGTGCCTTGGTCTGTTTCAACAATTACTTTATCAGTATGGGTAATGATGTTCTTTACTGTTACCCCCTGTCTAATCTCTATGCCTCTACTCTCTGCTTTCTTCGCCAGCCAGTGATCGAATTCATTGCGGCGGATGACACGCAGAGCATGTTGACCGCGCATGTGGATGTTGAGTCCTTTGCCTGCAAAGTCGAAGTGGATGTTATCGGCGGTGACGTGCGGGACTTCGTTGACGTCCAAGCCGAGGCGTTCGAGCAGGATTTCGGCGTCGAGGGTCAAGCCTCCGGCGCATAGCTTGAAGCGTGGATAATGTTCCTTTTCGAGAATCAGGATGCGGGGCGCGAGATGCGGGGCAGTCCGCTGGAGATGCAGGGCGGTGGAGAGTCCGCTGGGTCCGCCGCCGATGATGATGATGACAGCCTTATTCATGTAGAGTTTAGGCGTAGGCACCCGACCAGGTTTCGAAGTTGCGTTCATCGTGTTCATCATCTTTATAAAAGGTGATGTAGGTGAGCGCCTTGTAGGGAATGAATTTTTTTTCTTTGGGGTCTTTGCGGGCGAGATCGAAATAGGTGTGCCAGGTGCCGGAATTGAAGTAGATCTGATTGCCGCCGATGGTATCGTAATCCAGCGGGATAGTTTCATGATGATGGGTGTGCCCGTAGATGATATAACGCGCCGAGTTATCGATGAACGCGGGTTCTTCGAGGGCGTGCTCGGCAAAAGATTTACCATCGCCAGCCACCCGGCGGTGTTGTATGCGAAAGATCATGTTATCGATGGTCTCGAAGGAAATGAACTTCGAGATCTTGATGGCGGCTTGCATGGCATCGACGATGTCGAATTTAAAATACTCATCCTTGCTTTTGACAAAATCAAGGCTCAGGAATTTATCGGAGAGATTATCCCAAATTGCTTTTAGGTCGGACTCTGGAACGCCGAGTAATTTATCTTCGTTGGCAAGCCTTTTGATCTGCCCGGTGATCCAGAGCGGGGTCGCGAGCGATGGGCGGACGTTCGTGATGTGCCGCAGATTGTCCACGATATCGTTGTTTAGATTCGGTGTGCGCTTTAATTCTTCAGGATAACGGTTGCAGACTTCCATGGTGAAGACATCGCCAAGCGTTGCATGATCGCGACCCAGTTTTGTATCGAAGTTAAAGGTGTCGTAGCAATCGCCATGGCGGGCGAAGACTTTATAGTCCTCGAAGAGTTTTTCAATATCTGGAGCTTGGTCAGCTTCCCAGGCAGAGTTGGGATCAAGTTTACGCAGATCGAATGGGAAGGGCGTGGGCTGGTTACTGAGCCCCATGGACGCAATGATCTCCTGACGGATCTGGTCGAAGGCTGGTCCTTTGAGATGGTAGTACCAATCGTGGTTGCCGACCATGTAATGAAAACGGACTTTGAGTGGGGTTCTGTTTAGTTCATTGGGGTCGCGTTCGCCGCTGGCATCAATGGCGTCAAAATTTATGAATTCGCCGCTTGCCAGCTTGCGGAAAATTTCCAGCGCTTCTTTGTTGTAATCGAGAATGGAGCGTGTGACTTCCAGTAGTTTCGCCGCGAACCGGGGATCGTTCTGGTCGCTCCACGGGCGGATGTAGTCTTTATCACCCTGTTCGGTGATGCGAGCGAGCTTTACGCCGTCGACGATGTCGTATTGCTCTTCACCTGCCAGCGGAAACAGCCATTTGGTAGAGTGGAGCGGGTCGATGATATCTCCCAGGAGCAGAACATCCAGTGCTTCAATGGGACTGTATCTGCCCTGTCGCAAAGACGCGAAGTGGGCATCCTGACGTACGCGTTTGGCGAACAGGTAGAACGCGCTGGCTGGAATCGATTCGGCGGTCGTGCCGTCTCCAAGATGAAGGTCACTGATTACAACGAGCATGGCATCTCTCCTCTGTGAATATGGTTGATTATAGTCCGAATTCCAATCGCACATTTCAGAATGTAGGAACTGTGATTGTTTTGTTCTTTTGGCTGTACAATAACAGGTATTCTCATGTTGCAATACAAGTAATCTGATTTTGACCCTCTCCATTCAAGCTGTCGTACACCTGCTTGAGGTTGATCAAAGCAAGGAGACTGTGATGGCTCGTAAAATTCTCGCATGGATCTTGATCGTCCTGAGTTCGATCTTTCTACTCTTGAGTGTAGTGGGCATCGCTGCGGCTTGGATCTATAACAAGCCGTTGACTCAGCAGGCAGTCAGTCAATTAAAAAATATCGACCAGGAACTGGCGCAGGCGCAAACCACGTTGCAATCTTCGCAGACTGAACTTGAGCGCGCCTTGCGGATCGTGGATGCCAGCGAAAAAGCGCTTGAGAAATTGACAGCCCAAGCCACGAGCGCGAAAAATCTTTTCGATGGCATTCAAGGCGCGCTGGATAAACAGCTTCTGCCAGAATTGAAAACGACGCGCACCCGAATTGACGCGGCGCGGACGGCTTTGGTGAATCTGCAATCTGTGCTGAAGGGGATCGGCAACTTTATCCCCGGTGTTGACCTGGGCGCACCCGATAAGATCGTGACCGACCTGATCGCTTCGACCAATTCGCTGGATTCTGAAATCGCCAACGCTGAGACGGTTGCCAAACAAGCCTCCACCTTCGTGAGCGATACCTCCTATCTGCTGGGCGGCGATCTATCTGGAACAAGGACCAGCCTTGAAAATTTTCTGACCGCGATTAAGGAATATCAACAAAAGGTGACTGACTGGCGCGCGCAAGTTGCGGACTTGATCAAAAACCTGCCTACGTGGATCGACCGCGCTTCGCTCAGCCTGACGTTCTTCCTGCTCTGGTTCGGTCTTTCGCAGTTCGGCCTGCTCCTGCATGGACTCAATCTCCGTCGCGGAAAGAATCCGCTGGCGGTGTTGCGCACGTTGAGATAGTGGGGCATCTTAAGTACGGGTTGACTTAGAACGTATGTTCTAATAAAATAGCCGTCCTGTTTTCCCTCCCCGCTTTCAAGCGCGGGCTTGACCGATCTTGTATTTTTGTCAGGATCAGGAACCGGTTATGGTAAATGAAAAAATCAACCCAGCAGATCCATGTCTTTCTTGTCCACGCGCATAGTGACAAGGACACCGTTCATAAACTTTATACGCGCCTCCTCAAAGACGGTATCCATGTCTGGCTCGATGCGGAGAACCTCCAGCCCGGGCAAGACTGGCAGAACGAAATCCGCAAAGCGATCCTAAAAAGTGACGTGGTCATCGTCTGTCTCTCACGCGGCTTCGATAAACAACATGGCTATCGTCATGAGGAGCTCAAGATCGCACTCGATAAAGCGAAGTTGCTGATCGGCGATGAGATCTTCATCATCCCAGTGCGCCTCGAACAATGTGATCTGCCCGATTCATTACGCCATCTCCACCGCGTGGACTTGTTCAATGCGGGCGGGTATAAGAAGCTGGTCAGTGTGTTGCGGGATTGATTGTCCCTGCGATTTTTGGTTGTATAATATTTTCATCACACCAAAACGGGACGGATATGACCGAAGCCAAGCGCCCATTGAAAGTTTTTCTCTGCCACGCTCACGCGGACCACGACGCCGTCCGCGGACTCTACTCCCGCCTCACCAAAGACGGTGTGGATGCATGGCTGGACCAAGAAAAACTCCTCCCAGGGCAAGATTGGGAATTGGAGATTCGCAAAGCCGTGCGCGAAGCGGGCGTGGTGGTGGTTTGCCTTTCAAAACAATTCAATCAAGCGGGGTTTCAACAAAAGGAAGTGCGTTCTACTTGTTGTCGTTGACAGCAGCTTGGCGTTATTGTGTAGGAGACTCTTTGTAATAGCTTTTACGCAATCAGATCCAGCCTTTGTTTGGACATCAAATCTTTGGCAAGATCCATTCTATGTTTAATTCCAAGTTTCTCAAATTCTGCGTATGCATCTTGAAGTAATATTAAAGCTTTATTACGATCAGTATCATTTTTCGTTTGCAGTAGAATTTCGGCTAGATAGTACTTGGCTTGCGAAAGGAAATTCCTGTGTCCAGCTTCGTCTAATTTCTCAAGAGCTTCCGCAAAATATTTTATATGATCTTTGTTATCTTGCATAAGTGCGGTAACCCGCCCAAGGGCACATAAAGCATATCCATATTTGACATTGTCTTCCTTATATTCGACAGCTTTTTGCGCAAATTCAAGGGCTTCTTTGTTTTTTTCAAGTTTTAATAAGCAAACTGCAATATCAGCACACATGAAGGGCATATTCCAATCTGAACCTGCTTTTTCCGAGTCGTCAATTGCTTGTTGCAGTTTTCCCAAGGCTTTTTCATATGATTCTTGTTGAAGATAAATATTGCCTTCAATAGCTAAAGAATAAGCCATGTTGTCAATTTCATTGATTTCACGTGAAAGGCTATAACCTTCACCGGTATATCTTAAGCCGAGTTCGAATTTTCCAAATTCTCCATTTAAGTCTGCCAAGTTTAAGATAGCCTGAGCTTCCAAATCTTTATTCGTGCACTTCTTGGCAAAAACATTTGATTCGTGATAACAGTTTTCGGCTTCTTTGTATTCTCCCCGATCTTGGTGTTCACTGCCCTGCCACTTGTGCGCTAAAGCGAGATGTTTGTTGCGATACGACTCGTCTTTCAGCGTTTCGCCATATTCAATCAAAGCTTTAAATAATTCAATCTTAATTTCTTTCTCGACATCACGTGCTTTGATGTAAATAACTTCGAGCGCAAAATAATATTGATTAAAGGGAATGTTTTTTAAGTAGTTTTTTCCTCGGACGCAATAATCATTAGCTTGTTGATTTGAGTCCCCTTTCAGGATACAGGCATGTGCTGCCTGGGCAAAAATTTCTGCAACCGCTTCTGCAGTAGCTACTTCAAGATCCTTGGGCTCCAGTAGATCACTATATTTTTCTACAGCATCTTTATATTTACCGGAGTAAAAGTAACCGTCAGCAATTGCTTTTCGGAGTTCTAATCGCAATTTCTGGATATCTTCTAACGAAGTCAAATCGTTAAGCAGTTCTAATCCGAAACCACACCATTTTTCTGCTTCTGCGATTTTCGATTGCGACTGTTCGTATTGAGCCGCCCGCAACGCATATTGAGCAGCCTTCAGAGGTTCTTTGGCTTTTTGAAATTGAATCGCGAGCTGGAAAATGGTTTTTTCAAAACCAGAATAGTCCTCTAAAAATTCTGCCACTTGCTTGTGCCTAGTGCGTTGTTGCCCTGACGACAAACTGCTATAAATAGTGTCTTGCAGAATTAGTGGGTTAAAGTGATAGGTATCTAGTGCCTTTCCGTTAATATCAATGATCTTATTTTCGGCGTGTTGTACCATTTGATGTACATTTTCAAGTTTTTGCAAACTTCTAAATACATCTTCAAGGTTTTTTCCTCGCAGCGCGGCGATTACTTGAGCCGAGAAGTACTCTCCTTCAACAGATGCAAACGACAGCGTTTCATAGAGTTCGAGATCTTTATCTTGTAAGAGCCGATACCTCGCAAGTAAAACTTCTTTAACCGAATCAACCACATTTTTTTGAAGGATTTGCTGTATAAAATCGGGTGAGGATAACCGCTGAGAAGCTTTCCACGAATGACTACCATCGTTCATTTCCTGCTTATTAATGTCATTATTTGATTCCAAATAACTAAAGAGTTGCTTGAGAAGGAGCGGATTCCCTTCTGTGTGTTTCTCAACTTCATCTAAAAAGTGCTTGGGCAAGTCATGGTTTGGATAAAAGCTGTTTACATATTCACGTGCAGGAATCCCGTCAGAAATTTTAATCTCTCTTGTCTCTCGGAGAGACTTTGACTCACTAATTATTTGGCGTGTTTCTTTGGTTTCAAACGGACGGTAGGACACAATAAGCATAACTTGACTTTCATTGAAGCCATCCAGGTTTTCTGGATCAACAAGATAATTAAGCAGTCCGATGGACGATTTGTCCGCCCAATGAAAATCATCAATAAAACCAATGACGGGCTGCTTTTTGGCTATTTTCTGAAGAATCTTTGCGAATCCAGTATATGCTAGGTTAATATCTAGTTTACGTTCTTGCATGAATGAGTCATTACCCGATGTAAATGAGGTTGATAAAGCTTTTACCGTTTTACTTGCGGCACCTTGAGTAAAAATATCAGCCCAGGCTGGAGCTACCTCAGCGACAAATTTCAGCGCATTGCCCATTGTTATTTCAAAAGACTTGTTATTTCCCAAATTTGAAAGCATTTGTCCAAATGGTTGTAACCCTACCATTTGGCTTTCAAAAGTGCATTTTCCAATGCCAACTAGGGGATTCTTTTGCCCACTCTTAGGATCTGTAACTGTCTGAATAAAATACTCAACTAAAGCTGTTTTACCGATGCCTAAAGCCCCTTCAATTAATACCACACGGCTTCGTTTATTCGTTATGACATCTTGATAGATTTCTTGGAGCTTTTTTGATTCTGTATTGCGGCCAAGTAACGTTGTTTGCTTTTGTGTGGCTTTTGACATTTTGGTTCCTCAAGATTAGATTATTGGAATTGCAGCTATAGTGCGTAAAAGACAAGACGCTACCTGCATTTTGTGGCAGGATGACATTTTGAAAACTTGTAAGATATTACGTTTAAAAGAGTTCTGGTAGGCTTGCGTGGATTAGGAGCAGATTTCAAAGGCATTCATCGCTTATGAAATATAAACTGAACTTCATCGATGAAATTCGCACGCTGCTTATTGTAATTTTTCTAGCATCGTGGCTATTGCTTCAGAAAATATTCGTCTCAACTCTTCAATTAATCTCACGTCAGGTATTCCATTTTTTACATACAATGCTTCATTGGTTTCTTGAAGCAATAATGGCACGCGACTCTCCTTTTCGGATTTACCATTCCACCCATGGGTAGCCATGATATGTCCATAAGTGGAGCTATAAGTAGTGTTCTTTGTGATGCGGAGATTGAATCCGATTAACCTACGCTCCAACTCTTCTGCATAAGTTTCAAGATAACCTGGAGGTGCTGTGTGTATGCCATCCGGAGGATCTAACACACTTTTTTGCCAGTCACTTAAAATAATATCATCTAAAGCCTGAATGCCAGCCGCATCTTGATGCCCCGTAACTGTTGAGTGGCCATCCAAAATAAAGGTTTTTTCGTGATTTGCTATTGTACGATGAAACTCTAAATGACGTTTTATCATCAATTGGCGTTGTTTCAAAGAAGGTTCTAAGCCCGTCTCGTACACTGGCAAACCATCCAAGCTAAGAGGGACACTCTCATCTAAAGTGTCCGGATGTCTGTTTACATTGATATAAACTTGGCTATAAGGAAATACTACCTGAGAATTACCTAGTAAGTCTTGAAAATTATATAAATGATCCGTATACCAATCTATATTACCCTCGGCAAGGGTTTGTTGGTGATGGGAAAGCATTGATGGCGATATTTCGGGAGGACAGGCAATTCCTGCGTGCGAGATGGAAACTAAAACTTTGTTGGATAATATATTGGGCATCTTCTTATTCTCCATTACCGAACGATAAGCAACAAGTATAGTTGTGTAAAGCCAGAGACTAAAGGCGGGCTAACGAATTAAGGATTAATGTGGTGGAATGAAATAAGGAGAGGTTAAACCGCCGCATCTGTCCGAGTTCGATGCGCCGATTATACATCTATCCCACAGGGTTAAGTAGATAAGAGGCACAGAGCTAAACAGAACCAACTCCACCGTCGCGTGAAGCGCAAATCCTCCATCGCCATTCCATCAGTTATAATCTCCCCGCAACTTGTACTGAACCTGTCGAAGTATCCAAAATCCAAAATCCCAAATCGGAAATCGTAAATGACCAAATCTTCTTTCCAAGAAATCATCCTCAAACTACAAGACTTCTGGGCATCGCACGGATGCCTGATCACCCAGCCTTACTACACCCAGGTCGGCGCAGGGACGATGAACCCTGCCACCTTCCTGCGCGTGCTCGGACCCGAGCCGTGGAACGTGGCGTACGTCGAGCCGTCTGTCCGCCCCGATGACGGGCGTTACGGCGAGAATCCCAACCGCTTTCAAAAGCACACCCAGTTTCAGGTCATCCTCAAGCCCGATCCAGGCAATCCGCAGGAACTCTATCTCGAGTCGCTCAAGGCGCTCGGCATCGACCCGCGCCAGCACGATATCCGCTTTGTGGAGGACAACTGGGAACAGCCCGCCATCTCCGCGTGGGGCTTGGGTTGGGAGGTCTGGCTCGACGGGCAGGAGATCACGCAGTTCACCTACTTCCAGCAGATGGGCGGCGTGGCGCTCGACCCCGTCTCGGTCGAGATCACCTACGGGCTCGAACGCATCCTCATCGCGCTCAACAACGCCAAAGCCATCTGGGACGAAGAGTGGGGCGCGGGTGTCACCTACGGCGAGATCATCCGCCGGGAGGAGTTCGAACACTCCAAATATTATTATGAGGTCGCCGATGTCGAGCGCGCCCAAAAGATGTTCGAGCTCTTCTCCGCCGAAGCCGATGCCTGTCTTGCACAGGGTCTGCTCGTCCCCGCGCATGATTACATCCTCAAATGCAATCACGCCTTCAACATCCTCGACGCCCGCGGCGCGATCAGCGTTGCCGAACGTCAAGCCTTCTTCAGAAGGATCCGCGAACTTGCCAAACGTGTTGCGGAGGGATATGAGGAACAGAGGAAAGAACTTGAATATCCCCTGTTGAAAGTTGAAAGTTCAAAGGTTGCAAGTTCGCAGGTTTCAACCTTCAAACCTTCCAACTTGGGACCTGCCAACTTCATTTTGGAAATCGGCGTTGAAGAACTCCCTGCAAATGACGTCGACACTGCTCACGGATTTTTATCTACCCGTATCCCGACTCTGCTCGATGAACTTCATCTCACCCACGGCGACGTCCGCATCTACACTACCCCGAGGCGGCTCGTTGTTTCGATTGACTCTCTCTCCCCGAATCAACCAGACCGCGAAGACCTCGTCAAAGGTCCGCCCGCCGATAAAGCCTTCGACAAAGACGGGATTGCCTTACCCGCTGGCATGGGCTTTGCAAAGAAGAACGGCGTGGACACCAAAGCGCTCGAAGTCCGTGAAGAGGGCAATAACAAATATGTCTTCGCTGTCGTCAAGCAAAAAGGACGCCCAACTCCTGAAGTCTTAGCGGAAGCATTGCCGAAACTGGTCGAGAGCATCAAGTTCGAAAAGTCCATGCGCTGGAATGACTCAGGCGTAGCCTTCTCACGTCCCATTCGTTGGTACGTCGCCTTACTCGGTGACATGGTCATTCCCTTTGAATATGCGGGTGTTGTCTCAGGCAACATCTCACGCGGACTTCGCCCGTACGACTCCCCCGAAATCAAAATCCCTTCTGCCGATAAATATTTTGATGTTATCCGTGAAGCAGGGATTACGTTAGATAAAGCAGAACGCAAAGCCTCCATCGTCGAACAGGTCAAACAAGCCGCGTCCCTCATCGGTGGCGAAGCCATCATCGAAGAAGGCTTGCTCAACGAAGTCACCAACCTCATCGAAATGCCCACCGCTGTCATGGGCGGATTTAACGAAGAATTCCTATCCTTGCCGCGAGATGTTTTGATCTCAGTGATGAAGAAACACCAAAGATATTTCCCTGTCCAACGCGTAGGGACACAGCGCGCTGTGTCCCTACTGCCGCATTTCATCGCCATCCGCAACGGCGACGATATCGGCGTGAACACTGTCCGTGAAGGCAATGAACACGTCCTCGGCGCGCGCTTTACCGATGCGAACTTCTTCGTCCGCGAAGATGTCAAACTCAAACTGGAAGAATATCGTCCTAAGCTCGCCAAGCTGACCTTCCACACCAAACTTGGTTCCATGCTCGATAAATCCGAACGCATCGAGAAATCGGTCAACGAATTGATTCCAATGTTAGGTCTTGAAAAGGACGAAGCCATCTTTGCACGCCGCGCAGCGCATTTGATGAAAGCCGATCTCGCGACTCAAATGGTCACCGAGATGACTTCCCTGCAAGGCATTATTGGTGGCGAGTATGCATTACGAAGCGGCGAACAAAAAGATATTGCAAAAGCAATCAGTGAACAATATCAAACCGTCCCGCAAACCAAAGTGGGTCTCGCCGTTGCGCTCGCCGATAGACTCGACTCGTTGGTTGGTCTCTTTGCTGCGGGATTGGCTCCCACCGGCGCGAAAGATCCGTTCGGTCTGCGCCGTGCCGCGATCGGTGTTGTCCAACCTCTCATCGAACATGATGTTAATTTTGATCTGGCTGAAGCCGTAAAAAAATCTGCGAAGACGCAGCCCATTGAAGTTAAAGATGAAGTGCAAAAGCAGATCCTTGAATTCATCACTGGGCGTTTGAAAGTTGTGCTCAATGACTTGGGTTATAAATACGATGTGATTGAGGCTGTCCTTGCGGCGCAATCCAATAATCCGGCGGGAACGGTCCGGGCGGTGAAACAGCTTCAAGCGTGGGTCGGACGCGAAGATTGGTCGGCGATATTGGCAGGATACGCCCGCTGTGTCCGCATCACGCGCGATCAAAAGGAAACGTTCAAGATCAAAGAAAAGTCATTCCGAGAAGTGGAGGAGACCACACTCTACGAAGTCTTCAATCTTCAGCAGACAACCTTCAATGGCGATGTGGATGCGTTCCTAAAAGTCGTTGTCACGCTGATCCCGTCCATCACTTTGTTCTTCGAGAAGATCCTCGTCATGGCTGAAGAAAAAGATGTGCGCGAGAATCGGCTTGCCCTGCTGCAAAGGATCGCGGGTCTCGCGAACGGTGTGGCGGACTTGAGTAAACTCGAAGGGTTCTAATTCAGAAAGCGGCTCGTGTGAGCCGCTTTTTTTGTTGTTGCTAAATCAGACCGAAATGGTTATAATTTTTTCGTAGTCCAGTGGGGTATTTCAAGCGTGTCCGATCCATACATCGCACCCAGGGTTTTTGTTAAACCCATTCGTCGCACAAAACAAGTAGCAAGGAGAAAATTATGTCCAAGCGTATAAATCGAGTTGCCTTAGCGTTACTGATCAGCCTGATTATTGTTGTAGGAGTGTACACCACTGTGTTGGGCGCACCTTCGCATGGGATGCGCTACGGCGGTGTCCATGTGACGGCAGGGCTACGGCCCGATTACAGTCACGCACGTACTGGAGCCATATCGTTGAATGCTTATTATTCGGACCTTCAACGACCGGCGCAGTTCCACGATTGCGGGGATGGTAATTCAGCGTTCGACCCGAATGATTGATATTACTTGCAACAAAATACGGGACAGTTCATGAACTGTCCCGTATTTGTTTAATACATTACCATACTCAATCTCATAGCAGTTAAGAAACCCTTTGCCATTCCACGCAAGCAAGTCTATAATTCAACCAGCCAAACGCTAGTTGCTAACGCTGAAAGCTAACCGCTAAACCCATGTCCACCCTTGATGAGATCAAAGCCAAGATAGATATCGTCGACCTCGTGTCTGAGGCCGGTGTCAAACTGCGCCATGCGGGCAAGAACTACACGGGCTTCTGTCCATTCCACGATAACAAGCATTCGCCCGCCTTTGTGGTCTGGCCCGAGACCGGGACGTGGCGCTGCTTTGGTCAATGTAACGAGGGTGGTGACATTTTCAAGTTCGTGATGAAAAAAGAGGGACTTGATTTCAAAGAAGCCATGCAGCGACTTGCTTCACGCGCAGGCGTGGAGATCAAGGATTATCAACGCGAGACTCCGCAACAAAAAGAAGCCTACGAGAATCTTCGCAAGCTGCTGGAAGATGCGGTGATCTTTTATCGCAGTCAGCTATTTGCCAATAAAGCGATCCTCGATTACCTCCACGATAAACGCGGACTAACCGACACCACTATCGAAACCTTCGGCTTGGGGTATGCGCTAGCTGGTTACGATAACGCCCTCAAACATTTCACCCAGCGCGGGTACTCTGAACAAGACCTTATTGAATCGGGTCTCGTCACTGTCCGCGAAAGCGAAGACACCCGTCACTCGTCACCCGTCACCCGCACCTACGATAAATTCCGCAACCGCATCATGATCCCCATCCGCGATGAGAATGGACGCATGGCGGGCTTCGGCGCACGCATCGTGGACCCGACCGATGTGCCTAAGTTTTTGAACTCGCCTGAAACGCCGATCTTCTCCAAGGGACATTTGCTTTACGGACTGGATCGGGCGCGCAAGCCGATTCGGACAGCCGACCAAGCTGTGATCGTGGAAGGTTATCTGGATGTGATCGCTTTGCATCAGGCGGGCTACGAGAACGTTGTTTCACCGATGGGCACGGCATTGACCGAAGACCAGATGCGCCTCCTCAAGAAGTTCACGCGCAAGATCGTCCTGGCACTCGACCCGGATACCGCCGGTCAAAAAGCCGTGTTGCGTGGACTCGATGCCGCGCGTTCTGCAATGGATCGCGAGGGCGAGCTCGGATTCGATGCCCGTGGACTGCTTCGCAACGAGGCGCGTCTGCAAGCGGACTTGCGCGTTGCGTCCATGCCGGATAACCTTGACCCTGATGAGATCGTGGCGCGCAATAAGGAAGAATGGAAGACGTTAATTGATAACGCCAAGCCCATCGTCACACATGTCATGGAGACGCTGGCTGTGGGGCAGAACCTCAACGACCCGAAGATCAAAAACCAGATCGCGGCGCAAGTGCTGCCCCTGATCGAAGACTTGCCGAATCCCTTGGAGCGCGATACGTATCGTCAGGCGCTCTCGCGCATGTTACGGGTGGATGAACGCGCGTTGATCGGCACGCAGGCTCAGGGTCCGAAGGTGAAGCGACCGAGGGTGGTTGATCAGAGACAGGTCCAAGAGTCGGTCAAGATCGCGGTGACGGTCTCGTCCAGTAAATTGGTCGAAGCGTATGTCATCGGTGTCCTGTTCAGAAAACCTGAGTTGCTATATCGGCTGGATCGTTCCCTGCAGGAATACGGCTTGACCGCGCTGGACGCGCAGGACTTTGAATATACCGATCATAAAATTCTGTTCGGGTATATCCGCGAATCGGTGGAACAGGATAAGACCGAACAGCACGAGTTCGTAGTGGATGCACTGCCGGAATCTCTGCAAAACCTTTCGCGTGAATTGTTGATGCAGACCGAGAAAATGGACATGCTGGATGAGAAGTTGCTCGAGGAGTTGCTGCGCGGCGTGATCAAACTGCGCCGGGTGGCGGCGAGTGAGAATTTGAACCAGTTGCGCTTTTTACAAGAGGAAGTTCAACACAGCGACGATGAACGCGCCTCCTTTTACCAGGATGTGGTGTTACAGAATACAAGGCTATTGAGGGATTTGGACCAGGCGCATCGTAAGATGACCCAGAAGCGTTTGGAGTAAAATAATCACGTAACAATTCATATACACTGGCGTCTGGTAAAAAAGGGATCATGACAGACAAGAAAACACCACCAGCATCCGCAGAGGAACACGGCAAGCCCAATATGCACAAGCATCACGAGGCTGCGCCGTTTTCAGATTCTGACGCTGAAGATATGAATGACATGCTTGAAGAAACAAATGGCATCGTGAATGAAGCCATGCTGGGCGATGAAGTGGGTGACCCTGATATCAGCGTGCTTGTTCAACAGGAAGACGAGAATCTCGAAGACGATCTGCTCGATGTAAAGAATCCGCATATTGCGGCTGAGCCTTCTGAAGACTCGGTACGGTTATATTTGCGCGAGATCGGTGAAGTTAAATTATTGGATTCAGACAGCGAGTTCCGCCTTGCCACCCTGATCGAAGCGGAGCGCTGGGTAGGTGTGCTTCAACGCCGTCCGTTGCGTAAGGGCGTTACACTGGCATGCGCGATCTATCACGCACTCATCGCCGAGATGTACACTTCATGGGAGCGTCTCCTTGAAGATACCGAGCGGCTCCATTATCAACCTCCCAGCCTGCTCCAAATGCTCAACGAAGCGCAAGCCCTGCACCAGGGCTGGGAATCAAATACGCCTTCCTATCTGCGGGCTTATTTGGACAACGGCAAATGGGGGACCGACGAACTCTGGAACGGCATCGCCTCCAAAGCCTACCGCGTCTTTCTCAGCCTGTATCTGCTTCCGTTTCAATATTCTGAGTGGTTGCTGAATCATCTTAAGCACAACCATCCCATGCCCACCCAGCAAACTCTTAATAACAATCTGTGTTCCGATTATGACCTGCTTGCCGAAACAACTGCTGCCCAAGTCCGCGCCGAGGCTGCCAACGAGGCACTGGTCCGTGCGAACCTGCGGTTGGTGGTCAGTGTTGCCAAGCGCTATCTCGGACGCGGTATTAACTTCCTCGACCTGATCCAGGAAGGCAATTTGGGGTTGATCCGTGCGGTGGGCAAATTCGACCCACGCCGCGGATTCAAATTCAGCACCTACGCCACATGGTGGATCCGCCAATCCATTAATCGTTCGATCGCGGAACAGGCGCGCACGATTCGTATTCCGGTGCATTTGTTCGAATCCATCTCACGCATCTTGCGTGCCCAACGGACTCTGACGCAGGAACTTGGGCGTGATCCCACCACCGAAGAGCTGGCGCTGGAAGTTGGATATCTCCCGGCTTCTGATGTCCAAGCCATTCTGCGCGCCCACTCTGAAGGGAAACCGCTCCGGGTTGATCTGCAAAACAGACTCGATACCGCCACGCAAAAAATTAATCGTGTATTGCGTTCTGCTGAGGAACCGGTCTCGATCGATGGACCGGTGGGGGATGAAGACTCCAGTTCGCTGGGTGATTTCATCGAAGATGAAGACGCGCCCTCGCCGTTGGATTCCGCTTCGCGTCAAATGCTGCGCGAGCAAATGCAGGACGCGCTCACATTCCTCACCGACCGTGAACGCGAAGTATTGGAACTGCGCTTTGGTTTGAAAGATGGTCGTGACCACACCCTCGAAGAGGTGAGCGATTTCTTCGATGTGACGCGCGAACGTATCCGCCAGATCGAAGCGAAGGCACTGCGGAAGTTGCGGCATCCCTCGCGGAGTAGACAGCTGCGAGATTATTTAGGGTAAACAGTCGAGACACAGCATCGCTGTGTCTCGACTGTTTTAAGGCAATATGACAAAAAGCACCATTTTTGTGAAATGTAGCACTTTCTCTTTCCCCTGAAAGTCTCTTATGATATACTACGCCGAACGTTGTGCAAGGAAGTACAATCACCGTCCATAAATGGGCGTTTTGAGGTGTCTGAATGCTTGAATACGTTGCAATTGCCTTGATGATCGCATTAGCCACGATCATTGCACTAGTCGCGATCGGTTTGGGGACAATATTCGGACCACGAAAACCATCTGAAGAAAAATCCATGCCTTATGAATCGGGCATGAATCCATACGGCGAAGGGACGCGGCGCATGCCGGTCCGCTTCTATTTGATTGCGGTGTTGTTCATCCTCTTCGATATCGAAGTGGTGTTCTTTCTGCCGTGGGCGATCACGTTCCGTCAACTCGGTTTGTTCGGGTTGTTCGAAATGATCGTCTTTATTGTTATCTTATTGGTTGGTTATATTTATGCGTGGAAAAAAGGAGCGTTGGAATGGGAGTAGAAGAAAAACTCGGTGACATGGGGATCGTCACCACGAAATTGGAAGACCTGGTCAATTGGTCGCGTACCAATGCGATGTGGCCCATGTTGTTCGGTCTGGCTTGCTGTGCCATCGAGATGATGGCGGCGCAGGCTTCACATTATGATATGAGCCGCTTCGGTATGGAACTGATGCGCGCCAGCCCCCGTCAATCGGATCTGATGATTGTGGCGGGTCGCGTCTCGCGCAAGATGGCGCCGGTACTGCGCCGTTTGTATGATCAGATGCCCGAGCCGAAGTGGGTGATCGCCATGGGCGATTGTGCTTCGTGCGGTGGTGTATTCAATAACTATGCCATCTTACAGGGCGTGGATGAAGTTGTCCCTGTGGATGTGTTTGTGGCGGGCTGCCCGCCGCGCCCTGAAGCGTTGATCCATGGTGTGGTGACGCTGTATGAAAAGGTGAAGGGCGATAAGTTTAAGGATCTCGTGAAGGAATCAAAGTAGTAACGACTTAAGTCGTTACTACGGGGTTGTTTTATGGATAAAAAACTCGAAAAGATCGTTCAGGCTTTGCAGGAAAGTTTTGGCTCCTCGATCGAAGAGTTCCGTGATGAAGTGCATGTCTTCGTCAAAGTGGAACAGATCGTGGATGCGCTGATGCTCTTGCGTGACAAATATGAATTTGAATTGCTCTCGGCGCAAACGGCGACGGACTATTATCCGCAGATGACGCCGCGTTTTCATGTCATCTATCAACTGACATCGATAGCGAAGAATCTGTCAGTGCAGTTGAGAGTCCCAGTAAATGGTGACCAGCCCAAGGTCCCGACCGCGACGCGCGTGTATGAAGTCGCCAATTGGCGTGAGCGTGAACTCCTCGATATGTTCGGCATCGAGTTCGAAGGTCATCCCGATCCTCGTAGAATTCTCCTGCCGGAAGATCAGGAAGGGCATCCGCTGCGCAAAGATTTTCCGCTCGGTTACGAAGAGCCGCAATTTACGTTTAATTTTGATGAGATCGATCTGCGCAAGCCGTACGCAAAGGAATAAGTATGTCTCAGATTGAAGAAGTTGAACTCGCACAATTTAAACATCTGGTCTCTGAACGGGCGTTGACCGGCGAGACCATGTTGTTGAACATGGGTCCACAGCATCCTTCGACACACGGCGTGCTGCGCCTGCTGCTCGAACTGGACGGCGAGACCATCGTGAACGCCATCCCGGATATTGGGTATTTACACACCGGCATTGAGAAGAACATGGAAGCCAAGACCTATCTCAAAGCTGAAGTGATGACCGACCGCCTCGATTACATGAACACCACCGGCAACAATCTTGCGTATTGTTTGGCAGTGGAAAAATTGGTTGACCTCGATGTGCCGGTGCGGGCGCAAGCCATCCGCGTGATCCTCACTGAATTACAGCGCATCGCTTCGCATCTGGTGTGGGTGGGGACGTTCGGTCTCGACCTCGCGGCGATGTCGATGTTCCTGTATTGTTTCCGTGAACGCGAAATTATTTTGGATATTCTGGAACTGTGTTCCGGTCAGCGCATGATGACGACCTTCATTCGTCCGGGTGGAATTTGGC
>JBDTWO010000025.1:0-34261 GCA_040006635.1 Chloroflexota bacterium | reverse complement strand
TGCCTGTGAAGACTGTCAACATGGGCGTCGGCGGAAGTTCCAATTCGATGATGCAACCCGAGAACACGCAGACCAGCCCTACAGGGCGATTGGTCATGTCCACGGGCATCATTTTGCTATTGATAGGTTTCGGGATCATTGTGGTGGTGTGGACTGAGCGCTACCTGCATCGTAAACCATCCTAAGCTCCCTGAAGAACATAGTTTCGACTTTAAAAAATCTCCTGGTCGCAATTGGGAGATTTTTTTGTTTGCGAGATTGGTGAACGCGGGTCACAATCAACCACGATTTCACAGAAAGGCAGCAGGTCTCTCCGAGAGCCTATAAAATCGTGTATGATTACAGCAGGAGATTTAGCCATGACCAGTCAGGAACTCCTTAATCGAATTACCATCAATCCAGCCATTGCATTTGGCAAGCCAACCATCCGCGGGCTGCGGTACTCGGTCGAATGGTTGTTGGAAACACTCAGTTCGGGGATGACCAACGAAGAAATCCTACTGGATTACGAAGACCTCGAACTTGCCGATATTCAGGCAGTATTGCTGTATGCGGCGCGCCTGAGCCAGGTCAAGCGCATCAGCGTGGTACGGACATGAACTTTTTGATCGACGCGAATCTGCCCCGGCGTTGCGTTAATATTATTCGCGAGCGCGGCCACGAGGTGGTCCATATACTGGATCTGCCTGATGGGAATATAACGACCGATCTGATCATCCTCCAATATTTGGATGAACAAAACTTCACCTTTGTCACAAAAGATTCTGATTTCACTACTGTTTTCTGGTTGAAAAATAGACCTGACCGATTACTGTTGCTTTCAACCGGCAATGTCAGTAACAAAGAACTGGAAACTCTTTTGATCGCAAACTTCACTCAAATCATTTCGGATTTGACAGATAATCGGTTTATAGAGTTGACTCAGGAACATGTGATCGTGCATGTGTGAAGCAAAGAGCTCCTATCCATGCGGCGGGAGTTTTTTTATTCGTTCATTACAATTGAATAATGGGAACCTGATCCAATGCTAAACAGGAAAAGGCTTATTGGTAAAGTTTTATTGGGCATGCTTGGCGTTCTAACTGCGTATTTGCTTATACTCGGGATAATACAGGCATATGATGTGATCCCCAAGCTGTTACCGATTTCTGAATCACAAATCGGTTTGGCGCAAGCAGGGGTCACACAGAATCAAGATTGGCAGCCAGTGATCCGTCAATTTGACGGCCTGGATTGGGTATTGGTCCCGGCGGGATGTTTCCAAATGGGGAGTACTGAGTCTCAATTGGAAGATGCGCTAAGCGCGTGCAAAGTTTATGGCGGCGAGAATTGTCCCTTTGTTTTTGATCTGGTCGAACAACCCGAATCCAAAGTGTGTTTTGAAAAGCCATACTGGATCAGCGCAACAGAAGTCACCAATCGCGAATATGGATCAAGTTCCAGCACGGATATGACAACGATGTATCGAGGTCCAAAGTGGCCTCGCGAAACGGTCACATGGCATCAGGCGTTCGACTTCTGCGCGAGTGTTGGGTCCCGTTTGCCGACGGAGAAAGAATGGGAATACGCCGCGAGTGGACCGGATGAATGGATCTACGCATGGGGCAATGAAGTCAGCCCTGCATACCAAAGTCAGGCAGGCAGATTAAATCCGCAGAATGTGGATTCGATCCAAGCCGATACATCCTGGGTTGGGGCAATGGGGCTGAGTGGTAACGTAGCCGAATGGGTTGCGGATCAAAACAACGAACAATCAGTCGCTCGCGGAGGTTCATGGGCGTCCTATGCTCCTTTCCTTCTGCGAACGACTCAACGTATCCCATACGCCCCTGAATATGCATCCAGCGTGATCGGATTTCGGTGTGCCCGCGATCTTGTGGCAAATAGGTAACTCTAAACATGGCACTCATCCTTTTTGATTTTGACGGTGTACTCGCAGACACCTTAGGCGATATGCTTCAATTCGCGCAGGAGGTTTGCGATGAGTTGGGGGTACGCCATGTGGTCACACAAGGTGATCTGAGTAATCTCGAAGTGATGTCTTTTGCAACGTATGGGCGGGCGTGTGAAGTCCCTGAACATTTGGTGGATGAATTTGTGCGCGGTTGTTTGATGCGCTTCGCGGAGAAAAAATCTCCGCCTGATATTTTCCAAGGCTTGGTGGAAGTCATCAAAGAATTATCGGTGCATCACATCATAGCCATCGTCACAGGCAATACAGCTCAGAATGTCAACGCATTTCTCATTGAACACGGCTTGAATGAACATGTCCGCGCGGTGTTTGGGGTGGATATGCCCGGGTCAAAGGCGGAGAAAATATTGCAGGCGCAGAGTCAGTTTGCGGCTGAGTATGAAGCGGTGTATATGGTGGGCGATTCTGTCAGCGACATGCGCGCGGCGCGGGAGGCTGGCGTCCAAAGTATCGCGGTCAGTTGGGGACATCAAAGTGCGGACATGTTGCTCGAGGCGAAGCCTGATACTTTTGTCCGCTCGCCGGGGGAATTAGCTGCGTTCATCACAGGTAAGACTTAGCCGGCTTGAGGCTATCTGTACATCACCAAAATCATAAGGAAAATTCAATGACTCAACCTCAAACCAATGCTACTCGTCCCTTCGAATTGGGACTCTATACCTTCGTCGATAGCGGCACCAATCCATTAACCGGCTCGAAAAAGAATCCGACAGAAGTGCTGCAGAATCTGCTGGAAGCCATCGAACTCGCCGACCAAACCGGGCTGGATGTTTTCGCCATCGGCGAACATCACCGCGCTGAGTATCTCGTCTCAGCGCCCGCAGTTGTCTTGGGCGCAGCCGCAGTGCGGACGAAAAACATCCGCCTCTCCACCGCCGTGACCGTGCTCAGCTCCGATGACCCGGTGCGCGTCTTCCAAAGTTTCGCCACCGTAGACTTGCTCTCGAATGGTCGCGCCGAGATCATGGCAGGCCGCGGTTCGTTCATCGAATCCTTTCCGCTGTTTGGTTATGATCTCAATGATTACGATGGTCTCTTCGATGAGAAGCTGCGATTGCTTAAGCAACTGAATGAGTCTACCAACGTTACCTGGTCTGGAAATTTCCGCGCGCCACTCGATAACCTCGGTGTTTATCCGCGACCGGTGCAGGAAAAACTTCCGATCTGGGTGGCAGTTGGCGGGACGCCTGAATCGGTTGTCCGCGCGGCGACGTTGGGATTGCCCATGGCGCTTGCCATCATCGGTGGTCAGCCCGAACGCTTCGCTCCGTACCTTGAGCTGTATCGCGAAGCTTCCGCAGAAGCCGGATTCGACCCGCTGCAGATTCCGCTGAGCATCAACTCACATGGCTTCATCGCGGACGATGCGCAAGCGGCGGTTGATGAATACTATCCGATCCAAACCTACAACATGAACAAGATCGGGCGCGAACGCGGCTGGTCACCTGCCACGCAGGCGCAACTCGAAAAGCAACGCGTTCTGCGCGGCTCCGATTTTGTCGGCACGCCCGATGAGATCATCGAGAAGATTCTCTTCCAACACGAGATCTTCAACCATCAACGCTTCTTGTTATACATGGGCAACAACGCCATCGAACACAAGAAGATGATGCACGCCATCGAACTCTTCGGCACCAAGGTCGCGCCGGTGGTGCGAAAGGAAATTGCTGCGAGATAGAACTAACGCAAAATCCAAAGCCTTTACCACGGAGACACTGAGGCACGGAGTTTTCTTTGTTTTCTCAGTGACTCCGTGTCTCCGTGGTTCAAAAAAATTCCTACCTTGCGGCAGGAATTTTTGCTTATAAAACGAAGTGGCTATATCTAAAGAAACCTCGTTGCTAAAAGCCGTACACCACGCCAGTTAATTCTTCTGAGACTTGCCACAACCGCTTCGCCAACGCTTCATCATAAGATTTGTTATTGGACTTCACTTTATCAGGATAGCCGCGCATCCCACCTTTCGGACCGATATAATCACAACCGTTTACATCTGATGCAACTGCGGCATACAACGTAGGCAACGCGCCCATATCCTGCCCCTGTGCAAGAATTGCGTTGGCTATATTCATCATCCAAAGTCTGACAGCCGAACCGTCCATTTTGGGACCAGCCGCTTGCAGATTTGTGGCAGCATAACCAGGATGACACCCCAGACTGATAAGCGAACTACCCGTTGCAGAAAGTTTGCGTTGCAGCTCATAGGCGAACAATAAATTCGCCAACTTACTTTGCGCATACGCGCCCCAACGATCATACGTCTTTTCCCATTGCAGATCGTCAAAATGAATATCACCCGAAACATGCACACCACTACTGACGGTTACGATACGTCCATTCGGGGTTACCTTCAATACAGGCAATAGCAAACCGGTCAGTGCAAAGTGTCCCAGATGATTGGTGCCGAACTGCATCTCGAAACCATCGGCAGTCTTTCGCTTCGGCAGCGCCATCACACCTGCGTTGTTAATGAGAATGTCCAGCCGCTTATACTGCTTCAGGAAGTTCTCCGCGAAAGCGCGGACACTTTTTAGGTCAGACAGATCCAACGCCATTACAATTACCTGCGCCTGCGGATAACGTTGACGAATCGCTTGTGCAGCTTCTTCGCCCTTATCCATACTGCGGACTGCCAGGATCACCTGCGCGTTCTTGCCAGCCAATGCCAGCGCGGCTTCATATCCAATTCCACTATTCCCACCCGTGACAATCACCACTTTACCAGTTTGATCGGGTATATCCTTCTGTTTCCATTGAGTAGTCATTTTATTTCTCCATTTATTTAATCGCCATACAGTATAACTTTGAGTTTGCTCAGTTTGAAAACTCATTCAATTTTCTAACACTTGCCCACTGCAAAGTCTAAACCTACGAGAACAAACACCTTATCAAGTGATACAATCTCAATAGAGTTACGGGGTACCGGAATAGAGATCCAATCCGTTCGTATTATTTCAGAAAAAGAAAGAACCGCATGACTTCCATAATGACCATCGCAATCATCAGTGAACGCAGTCCGCGCGGAGGCGAGATCGTTGTTGCCGCTTCCACAATATTATCCATGACCTACCTGACCGTGAAACCAGTCTCGAACCAGACCGCTGTAAGAGATGAATTCATTAACGCCTGCCGGATGACCGTCCGCAATGGGATTCCGAAAAAATATGCCGGGCGAATTGCCAGCCCAGCCTCGGTCGATGCTGATTATGCCGACTTCTGGCTGGCGTTCGATGCCAAAGGCGAGAAACTGGCAAAGCAGATCATTCAGAAATCTGGCAGATCGGTCGAACAAGGGAACTATGACTTCCCCGGAATGGTGCATTTGTTTGAGCACGAAGTCCCTGACCCGCCGAAAACTGGCGACATCAAACCGTGGGTGGACTCGTTCGCCCAACAACTAACACCGTGGAAAGAGAAGATCAGAAAGATGCATCTAGACCGCTCTTGATTGTGATAGAATCGCACTACTTGCATGGATAAAGGCGGGCTAACAAACGGAAGGACGCTTCTCACTATACGCCTGGATGTTTGCAGATCTACTACTTATCATGCACATTGACCAAACCTGTCTGAATCCACAGGCAGGGCTTTCGTGCAGTGATGCTGTCTAACGGATAGGATCGCTCAACCTCCAGGAGAGAAAATGGAATACAAGCTCTACGTCGGTAATTTGTCCTACACCACCAGTGAGACCGACCTGCAGACTCTGTTTGCAGAAGCTGGCGCAGTCAAGTCCGTGGCTTTGATCAAAGACCGCGACTCCGGCAGATCCAAGGGATTTGCTTTCATTGAAATGGAAAATCAAAAGGATATGCAGAACGCGATCACCATGTTCAATGGCAAGGAATTTCAGGATCGCGCCCTGGCTGTCAGCGCAGCCCGTCCGCGTGAAGAACGCAGTGGCGGCGGCTTCGGTGGCGGTGGTGGTTACGGCGGCAAGAGCCGCGGTGGTGGCGGAGGCGGTGGCGGTTACAACAGTGACCGTGGTCGCAGCGGCAACAACCGCTCCGGCGGCGGACAAAAACGCAGCTGGTAATAAACAAAAAATCTCCTGTCACACGACAGGAGATTTTTTGTTTATGAAAGCTTGAGCCGGCTTATTCCAAATACAAAGTCTTGAGACGCGCGATCTCTGTCTCCGTCAATCCGAGCCCATGCTGGATATAGTTTTCAAACGAGCCGTGTTCACGGTCAATCGCTTCGAACGCCGCCGAGAGATACATCGGGTGCGCTGCCATGAATCCGTGCACAGAATCGGCAAACTGTTTACCTCTAGTCAGGCGCAGCAAAACCAAACTCCACTTATATCTGGCTAAAAAGTATTGGTTGGTAAGTAAATAGTCTTCCAGCACGGTTTCCTGCGGAACGCCTAAGATCCGCAGGATGAGTGCTGCAGTAAAACCAGTCCGGTCCTTGCCTGCCGCACAATGAAAAAGGACGGGGCGACCATCCGCGGATAATAACTCGCGAAAGAATTGCCGAACCTCAGGCGTGAAACGCGTGGCAAGTTCCACATTCGTTTCGAGCATATATTTGATGGGGTCAATGCTTTTCAAGCTTTTGACAAACTCATCGCGCGAGTCATGCCAGAGCCGCGTACTACTATCCAGGATCGGAATCCCCGCCACCCGTACATCCAGATCCGCAGGCAGGCGATCAGGTTCCTGTTTCTTTTCATGCTCGGCGCGGAAATCAATCATGCGGTCCAACGCCAGCGCCGACAAATATTTATGGTCGGTCTTCGTCAACTTATGTAAACTGTCAGAACGATAAAGCACACCCCAGCGCACCGTTCTGCCGTCAGCGGTTTGATAGCCGCCCAAGTCACGAAAGTTCTTCGTGCCCGAAAATTTCAAGTGCCGGTTTTTTGATTCATCGAAGCCTTGGGCGGCAAGCTTCTCAAGATAAACTTCTTCAAGCATTCGTCGTCTCCTATCTGATAACAACCCGTGAAGTATATTCCTCATTTTGAAAACCATGTTAACAGTGGATTATTTCAAAGTAAGAGTTTGCTTAACTTTAGTTGTGCCACAGATTAGAAGCCCGGGATTGTTCATGTATAATCCAGCGCTTATGCATACAAAACCTTCTTTTGACCTTGTCATTTTCGATTGCGATGGCGTGCTCGTGGAAACCGAACATCTTGTCTGCCAGATCTACGTACAGATGTTTGCGGAATACGGGCATCCGTTGGATCACGAAGAAACTCTCCATAAATTCTATGGTGTGACCCTGTTGAATCGTCTCAAGGTCTCTGCACAGGAACTCGGCTGGACTCCGCCCGAAGAATTTATTCCCATCTTCAACCAACGCCTTTTAGACTTAAGCAAACGCGAGCTGATGGTCATCCCCCACGTGCATGAACTCATCGAGAGCCTTTCCGCGCCAATCTGCGTCGCTTCAAACGGGACCCGGGATGAGATCGTGTTTCGATTAAAAGTTGCCAGGCTGACAGAGCGTTTCGGGGATGCGATCTTCAGCGGCATGGAAGTCCCCCACCCCAAACCGGCGCCGGATGTCTACCTTGCGGCGGCGCAGGCATTCAACATTCATCCATCGCGTTGCGTGGTGGTCGAAGATAGTATTCTCGGCGTCACTGCCGGAGTCCGCGCGGGGATGAAGGTCTACGGTCATGCCACATTTAATTCAGCCGAGTCGCTGCGAGCGGCGGGCGCAATTCCGTTTGCGAACATGTTGGAATTGAAAATCATTTTGAACAGCACAGAGCTAGTTACCGAGAGGCTGCATGAACATCCTTGAAACCGAAAGATTGAGTCTCCGTCAATTCACTGCGGACGATGCCGAGTTCATCCTTGAGCTTGTGAATGAACCATCCTTTATTCAGAACATCGGCGATCGCGGCGTGCGGACTTTGTCAGATGCAGTCCGCTATATCGAAGCGGGACCAGTTTCCAGCTACGCAAGAAACGGCTTTGGTCTGTATCTAGTCCAACTGAAAGAGTCTGGTGAATCCATCGGCATGTGCGGCTTGATCAAACGCGATGCGCTGGATGATGTCGATATCGGTTACGCTTATCTGCCAAAGTTTTGGTCGAAGGGCTATGCAGTCGAGGCGGCGCTGGCGATCAAAGAACAGGCGCGCAGTCTCGGGTTAAAACGACTGGTTGCGATTACGGACCCTGCCAACACGGGTTCGATCCGCGTGCTTGAAAAGATCGGTTTCACGTTCGAGAAGATGATCCGGCTGTCGGCTGATGACATTGAACTGAAATTATTTTCGATCACGATGTAGGAGCATTCAAATGAGCAAAAGCCGACTCGAAGCTTTTAGCGATGGCGTACTCGCTATCATTCTCACGATCATGGTGTTGGAGTTGAAAGTGCCGCACGAGGCTGATCTGGCGGCATTGCTTCCGCTGGCGCCCAAGTTTTTGAGCTATGTGCTCAGCTTTGTGTATATCGGTATTTATTGGAATAATCATCATCACTTGTGGCAGGCTGCCAAGGGTGTGAACGGTCCCATCTTGTGGGCGAATATGCATCTGTTGTTTTGGCTGTCGCTTATTCCATTTGTAACCGGTTGGATGGGTGAAAATAACTTCGCCACCATCCCGGTGGTCTTTTACGGCGGAGTGCTATGGTTTGCGGGTTTGGCGTATTACATTCTGACGCGCGCCATGATCGCGCACCATGGACAGGATTCGGTCCTTGCCGTAGCAATCGGCAAGGATGTCAAAGGTTTACGATCACTGTATATGTATACGGCAGCGCTCCCGCTGGCATTTGTCTCCGCCTGGATCGCAATGGGCTTGTATGTCGCTGTAGCGGTCATGTGGTTTATCCCCGATCGCCGGATCGAATCAAAATTATCAAAGTAGGAACCTTATGAAGAAATATATCGCCTTTCTCCGCGCCATCAACGTGGGCGGGACCAAAGTCATCAAAATGGATCACTTGAAACAGACCTTCGAGTCGTTCGGCTTGTCTAATGTGCAGACGTATATCCAGACTGGGAATGTGATCTTCGAAACGCCAGCCTCGCCGAACCTGGAAGCGAAGATCGAGAAGCAACTCGAAGCCGCACTAGGCTTTCGTGTGGAAGTGTTCATCCGTTCGATGGATGAACTGGCAAAGATCGTGAGCCAAGATCACTTTGAGCCTCAAGAGACAGATACATTGCATGTCGTCTTTTTACGCGAGAAGCCTGCCAAAGCGTTGGTGGATACTTTGAAGAATTACAACAGCCCAGCAGATGAATTTGCCGTGCTCGGACGCGAAGTGTACAACCTGCGCCATGATCGTGACAAGTCCGTTTTTTCCAACAACTTTATCGAAAAGATTTTCGGCATCGCCACCACGAGGAATATCACGACACTCAGGAAGATATACGAGAAATTTCAGTAAAGCATAAAACCGTAGGGGTGCGAGAAAAAAATCAAAACGCCGAAGGCGTGAAATGATTATAGATATTGGAAGGCTTTATAAATCCCGAAGGGATGTCATGGCTGTAAGATCATGACATCCCTTCGGGATTATTTTCTGGATTGGCTTCAAGCTAGAATCCTTCCATCCCTTCGGGATTATAGAACGTGGGTGATTAACACAATCTGCTTATGAAAAGCATACGATTTGTCCTTATAATATAGCCAGAATATTTTAGCCAGCGTTGCATTATTGTTTCTGTTGAAAAGGAGCAAGCCATGCCCACCACCATCTCAACCACAGAGAACGTTACCCGGATCAATTTATCAGGGGAATTCGATTTCTCCAGCCAGGATGAGTTGAAACAGGTATTCGAAAACGCACTCAACACCACAGCGCCGGAGATCGAGCTTGATCTGCAGAAGACCAATTTCATAGATTCGTCGGTGATCCGCCTGTTCTTAAAACTTCTCGATACTGCCCGGAAAAACAAAAAATCCCTGTCCCTGACCCATTGCAACGAACGCATTTACGAGATCTTCGCGATCGGGGGCTTCGACCAGATCTTTGACATCCGTTGAGCACCTACAATTCTTGCAAAGACCCATATAATCCCAATATCAAACTCCAGGAACGTTCATGCAAACCTCTCAACCCATCCTCGTCACCGGCGCCAGCGGCTTTATCGCCATCCATTGCATCATCCAATTGCTCGAGCAGGGATATCACGTCCGCGGCACACTGCGCTCGCTGAATCGTGAAAACGAATTACGCCAGACGATTGCAAAATTAACTCAGGCAGATGAGCGCCTGACCTTCGTTCAAACTGACTTGCTCGAAGATTCCGGCTGGGCAGAGGCTATCCGTGGTTGTGAATATGTTTTACACGTCGCCTCCCCATTTCCGGTGGTAAACCCCAAAGATGAAAACGAACTGATCCGACCTGCCAAAGAAGGGACCTTACGCGTCCTGCGCGCGGCGGCTGAAAACGGCGTCAAACGCGTAGTGCTGACTTCATCCACCGCCGCCATTGCAGCGGGACATCCGCCTTCGAAAACGCACTTCGACGAAAGTGACTGGTCGCTTCCAGACTCCCCGACAATTGATCCGTATGCGAAAAGCAAAACCCTCGCTGAAGCCGCCGCCTGGGACTTCATGAAGAGTCTGCCCCAGGGACATCCGCTTGAGTTGGCAGTCATCAACCCCGGCTATGTGTTGGGCCCCCTACCTGATACGCATCAACGCACTTCGGGGGCATTGATCCAACAACTGCTGAGCGGGACGCTCCCCGGCTTGGCGCGGATTCAATTTACCGGTGTGGATGTCCGCGATGTGGCGGCTGCGCATCTCGCGGCAATGACCACGCCCGAGGCAGCCGGTCAGCGCTTTATCTGTGTCGCAGAACAATTTTGGATTCGAGAGGCTGCGGTGATCCTTAATCAGCACTTTGAGGCGCGCGGGTATAAAGTAAAAACAACCCTGCTCCCAAGCTGGGTTGTTTATATCGCGGCTGTATTTATCAAACCTGCGCGTTTGGTGCTGCGTTCGTTAAATAGGGAAACGCATGTCGATACAACCCGCATCCGCAAAACGCTGCATTGGAAACCGCGTGGTCTGGAAGAGACGCTGGTGTCGATGGCGGAGAGCATGATCGAGTTGAAGCTGGTGTAGCTGTCAGCAAAGAAAAGAATGAAGGCACAGAAGCAGGCGTCCCTGCGAAAGAGGCGCAACCAGTCCTTTGAGCAAATCCATAAAGTATAGAGGTTCAATTGAGTATGAGACTTGAATACAGCGAGCTTGAGAACGGGATCCGCTTGATCACCTTGATCGGGCGGTTGGACATGGCGGGCACAAATGTTATTAACCAGCAGTTTGCAGAGCATTGTGCAGGCGAGAATGTTTTTGTATTGGTGGATCTTGCACAGGTCAATTATCTGTCGTCCATTGGTATCCCGATGCTGATCACCAACGCCAAAGCAGTTGGCAATCAAGGCGGCCGGATGGCATTCGTGTCCCCGCAGGCGAATGTCAAAACGGTGCTGGATATTACCGGCGTTTCGACCATGCTCCGTATCTATAAGGATCTTGAGACGGCAAAGGAACGGTTGAAATTGGCATAGCGAGTTTGCAATGCCAGGATGAGAATCACAACACATCACTATAGGAGAATATCATGCAAAGTTCCAAATTGTTGACGCAAGTGTTCATTGTGTTCGCCTTGGTCGCATCGGTGCTGGGGGTATCCGGCGCATCGGCTGCGCCAGCCAGACCCAGCTATGAGTATTATGTGGTTGGGAGTCCGAACGATGTGACCCGCACCACAACCTTCGGTGAGATCCTGATGGGCGGCGGCACAGATGTGGATGCGGCATTCCAATGGATGATCAATAAATCGGGCGGCGGCGATTTTGTGGTGATCCGTGTGACAGGCACCGATGCCTACAACCCATACATATATAGCCTGGGCACGGTGGACTCGGTGGAAACGATCATCATCAAGAACCTGGCTGCAGCGAGCGACCCATTCGTGGTGAATAAGATCCGCAATGCTGAAGCGTTGTTCATTGCTGGCGGCGATCAGAACGATTATGTAAAACTTTGGAAGGGCACACCGGTTGAGGATGCCATTCATTATCTCGTCACACGCCATGTGCCCATCGGCGGGACAAGCGCCGGGCTGGCGATCATGGGAGAGTTTCTGTTTTCTGCTGCAGGCGGCACGATCGACTCTGGAACTGCACTTGCCAATCCTTATAACAGCAAGGTCGCATTGAACCGCGATTTTCTAGTCTTGCCAAACATGGGTGGGATCATCACAGACAGTCATTTTGTAACGCGTGATCGTATGGGTCGGCTCGTGACCTTCCTCGCGCGCATTGTGAAAGATGGCTGGGCTGGTACAGCAAAAGGTATCGGCATTGATGAGATGACCGCTCTCGCTGTGGAAGCCAATGGTACAGCTACCGTACTTGGCAGCGGCACGGCATATTTCCTGCGCACGCCGGGTATGCCTGAATTGTGTCTGTCAAAAAAGGCGCTCACGTATCGCAATCTTTCTGTCTATCGTGTTTCTGGCTCAGCGACATTTAACTTTGTCACCTGGAGCGGAAGCGGCGGCACGGCATATGCACTCACTGCTGAGAACGGTGTGTTAACTTCCACGCAGGCAGGCGGCGCAATCTATTAGGTCAGGTCCATCCGCATCGCGCATTCGATCACGGGACGGGAGAAACTCTCGTCCCGTGATTCTTTAACAGCATCTACTTAACATATTTGAATGTGCTCCCTCTTGGGGCAAGGTGTATACTTTGCGAACGATCACGATCTATTTTTTAAATCAGAGGCTCGCGCAGAGCCTGTAATACACACTGGAGGAAACTCAGCATGAACGAAATCTTTATCTCTTATTGCCGCCGCGACAAAGCATTTGTAGAACGCTTTCTTGATGGATTGAAAAACAATGGTTATTCATCCGATAACATCTGGGTAGACTGGGAGGATATCCCCGCCTCGTCTGATTGGGAGGCGGAGATCAAGAAGGGCATTGAAACGGCGAACTCGATCATCTTCATCCTTAGCCCCGAATGGGCGAAATCTGGCGAGTGTGCCAAGGAATTGAAGTTCGCAGCCGACTTTAACAAACGGCTTTTCCCCATCGTTTGGCAAAACGTAGACCCGAACACACTCCAAAAAGAACTGGCTTCACTGAACTGGATCTTCTTCCGTGAGACAGATAATTTCGACGAAGCAATGCAGAAATTGCTCTCGGCGATCAAGACCGATCTGGGCTGGGTTGCCCAGCACACCACCCTGCTCACCCGTGCCAACGAATGGAATACCAAGAACCGGGATGATGGGTATTTGCTGCGCGGCAGTGAATTGCAAGAGGCCGAGACCTGGCTCTCACAAGCTTCAGAGGATAAGCAACCCCACCCTTCCCCCTTACAAAGCGAATATATATTTACCAGCCGCCAGGATGATGTACGACGGCAGCGTAGAAACTTAATCCTGGTCAGCACGGGCATGGTGATCTCAGTAGTGTTGGCGATCATGGCGGTCATTTCAGGGATCAACGCTCTGCGTCAGAGTCAAAAGGCGCTGGCGAGTCAGCTAGCTGCGCAATCCATTGCCCTGGTGGATACCCAGCCTGATCTATCTTTTCTATTAAGTCTGGAAGCCAACTTCATCGGCGATGAGCTGGGGACATCTGACCCCGCCTGGCTGGGAAGTCTTGCAACCACTTTGAACAGCAGTCCAAAACTTGGCACGTATTTACGCGCGCATCAAAACGATGTGCGGACTTTAGCATTCAGCCCGGATGGTCACTGGCTGGCAACCGCAGGCGGATTGCCAATTGATAACGGAAATAACGGCGAGCTCTACTTGTGGGATATGAGTACCGGCACCAATCACTCCCAAAAACTAAACATTGGAAATACCGATCGTATTCTGGGTGTGGCATTCAGCGCCGATAGTCAAACCCTGGTCGCGGCTGGCAACGGAAAAACACTTTTTGTTTGGAACACAGCTCAATGCTGTGACCCTGTCCAATCGATTCCCCTGCCAGACAAAGTCCGCACGCTCAAATTCGCCACTTTGAACGGACATGAATACGCGGCGATCGCGATCAAAAATCAAGTGACCTTCTGGGATCTCGCCAGCGGGAAAATGCAAGCTGATCTTACCCTCACGATCAAGGCTGTCAATAAGGATATCCGGATCCTCAGTCTGGCATTCTCGTCTGTCAACCACGAACTGGCGGCTGGCAGTGAAGATGGCGCTGTCACAGTTTGGGATCTGGATACGCGTCAGGAAAAATACCACGTCTGCAGTTATGGTGACCCAGCCCCATCGGCTCATCACCCTGCGATGTGGTGGATACCGAGGTCAAAGAAATCCGCGGACTGGCATTCAATTCCGCCGGATCATTGTTGATCTCTGGCAGTACCGATCAGCATGCCTGGTTATGGAATGCAAAAACCGGCGAACAACTTGCAAAAACAGCCAACAGGAATGCCGGTGGTCACATCAATGCAGTGACCAGTGTCGCGTTCAATCCGCAGAACGAGAATCAGGTTGCCACCGTCAGTTGGGATAACACTGTGCGGTTTTGGGATTTGAAACAGAACGAAAGCGATACGTGGTCCTTCAACCGTACCGACACGCTGGCAGGTCATTCCAATTCCATCTGGGCGACCGCCTTCAGCCCGGATGGCAAGTGGCTTGCCAGCGGCAGTTCAGATCATTCGGTCATTCTTTGGAAGGTCAACCAAGCCAATCAGATCGGAACTCCCATCGCCCAAATGCAGGGTGAGGTTTGGGCGTTGACAACGTCACCCAATGGGGATCAATTAGCGGCTGGGGATGAGGCGGGCAACATCCATGTTTGGAAATTCGATGGCAAGTCACTCACTGATCTGGCGAAGTTCAATCATCCCGGTGGTGTTCTGACTCTGGCATATAGTCACGATGGCAAATGGCTGGCTTCAGCGGGCTACGATAAAACGATCCATGTGTGGGATGTGCAAACCGGCAAGGAAGCCTGGAAGGTTGAGAACGCGCACACTGACCAGATCTGGGCGCTGGCGTTCAGCCCCGATGACCACATGCTGGCATCGGCAAGTTTCGATACCAAAGCAAAACTTTGGGATACCACCACCCATCAGATTATCAGCACACTTGACCATCAGCAGGGTGTATTTGCCCTGGCATTCAATGTTGATGGGACGCAGCTGTTAGTGGCTGGATTTGAGCCAAACATCTATCTCTGGGATTTGACAAACCCCGCTTACATTCCTCAACCGGGCCTGCTCGCTGGACACATTTATTCGGTCAACTCTCTGGCATACAACCCACAATACCCGCCCCTGCTCGCCTCCACCAGCGATGACAAGACCCTGCTCGTCTGGGATGTGGCTACGAAGGAACATACTCCGGCAGTGTTGGGCTTGAATGAAAGTATGGAAGCAGTCGCTTTCCGCCCCAGCGGTGACTGGCTCGCCAGCGCTACAGACAACAACACTGTGTTACTCTGGCAGTTGGATCAGAAAGCCTGTTTGGATAAATGGGATGTGAGCGGCTGTCAGCCGAGCCGCATCGGCGCGCCGCTAGTCGGGCACCGGGCGCCTGTCGAGAATGTTGTCTTTTTATCCGATACAGCCATGGTCTCCTCCAGTCAGGATGGACAACTGATCTTATGGGACTTGAATAAATCCTACTGGTATCAAAAAGCCTGCAACATTGTGAATCGCCAATTAAATCCTAGCGAGAAACTTCAATTTATTGACGGTAAACTCAACCCAACCTTGTTGACGGCAGTTAATTGGTTCTCTGATCGGTTTGGTTCAGGAACGCCTGATGTAAAACCCAGTTGTATCGAGTAGCCTCCATCAACCAGCCTGCGGAACGTTTTTACCAGCCTTGCAAGGAAAAGCAAGGCTGGTTATTGATTCCACACAGTATTGAAATGCAGAATTTCAGTTGTGTTAACGCATTTCCAACAAGTTCAGGATAAGATTGTCATACTTGAAATTCACAAGCAACAATTTTTTGGAGAAATAAAATGTACATCGAGATCCTTTTACTCGCCATCCCGGCGCTCATCCTTTTTGGGTTATGCACATCCACCGACCGCATTGTGACCATCCGGCAAAGCCAGAGAATACCCCGCAAACGTACAAACTCTTCTTTTGAGTAACAATACTGCCACCCAATCAAAAAGACTTCGGAACTTATATTCCGAAGTCTTTTTAGTTTCCGTAAGTACGACTTAACCGTTATTTCTTGTTCTTCGCTTCATACTCCGTCCAAACGCGGTTGATCTCTTCGCGGGCTTTCTGGCGGGTGTACCCGTATTTGACCTGCAGCATGGTCACGAATTTGTCGAACTTGACTTCCGCTTTATCCACTTTGACCAGGTCATATTCCGCCATCAAACCCCACCACTCGGTGGACTGGCTGCGAATCACTTTCCACTTTTCCTCAAACACTGCTTTGTTGATCATATGGCTCTCCTTAGGGAACGCTCTTTCAAATATTGGGACTCGTGGGGAGTTTTCTAACTTTGTTTATGAGCGATCATCCGTTTCCCCGCAATCAAGCCAAACAAAATGTGCAAACTCGATCCGTCCAGTGACAAATCGGGTTCATTTTACTACGTCCACTGAAAAATCGGATTGCAAACCTATATTTAATCCGCTTGTATAGGGGGTCTTTCCCAGCCTCAAAACACAAGGGGATCAAAAAATCGGAATAAATTATTCCGATTTTTTGATCCAATCTCTAGCGCGTTTTCTTTTTCAGTTCAGCAGCTGTCATGCCGCCTTTGCGGGCTTCCTGCTTCATGCGGCGAATATACTTGCGTTTGCCCTGGGAAGGGCGCTTGCGTTTCTTGGTTTCAGTTGTTTCAGGGATTGCATTCATTTGTATTGCTCCTTGTTTTTTTGATTACTTGAGAGTTGATCTATGCAGCAGCTTTTTTGCTCTGTGCTTCGTGCTCCGACCAAAGCCGGTTGATCTCTTCACGGGCTTTCTGACGGGTATATCCATATTTGACCTGGAGCAGGGTGGCAAATTTATCGAATTTAACTTCTGCCTTATCCACTTTGACCAGGTCGTGTTCAGCCATCAGGCTCCACCACTGTGTGGACTGATCGCGTATTACCTTCCATTTTTCTTCGAATAGTGCTTTATTGATCATACGCTTCGCCTCTTCTGCCTTAAACGTGCAAAACGCCGTCAGGATAACGGCTTTGAAAAAATTACAGAGAGTTTCGAGATCTTGTTTACAAGTGATTACCGACTCCCCCACATGCATGCAAAATACGGTTTTATAAACTCTTTCACCATCTGGTGATCAAAATCATTGTACTACGTTATATGGACAATTATTGAATTTGCTCCTTCCACCCGTACCCGTTAAAATAGACAAAAATCGCCGCGGAATTACATCCGCGGCGATTTAACTTCGCACGTTTAGTTCTCTGCCTAGGCAGGGACTTTGTTGTTCGCCTTGTAGAACGCCGCCCAACGCTTGTTGATCTCTTCCACGGCTTGCAGGCGGGTGTATCCGTATTTGACTTGTAGGATCGTCACGAATTTACCCAGCTTGTCTTCGGCTTTGTCCACTTTTTTCAAGTCTGTTTCAGCAACGAGACTCCACCATTCCGTGGATTGACCGCGGAACTGCTTCCATTTTTCATCGAATTTTGATTTGTGCTTAACCATAATATCTCCTCAGAGAGTATAAAATTGACCTGACTCAGTTTGGAGTTTTTCGAGATTTCGTTGCTTACGACTATCCATTTCCCCATGAATAGGTAGAACAAAATTGTCAAACTCTTTCACATTCATTGTACTACGTACTGATAAAAAAACCGAGAATTTCAGATACAAATTGCAGAATTGAAAACGATCTCGGCGGCATTAAGTCTGAGACCGTTTTTAATGGCGCAATGCTATACTTGGTAAAAATCACAATCTGGGTGCGGAAAGGAGTTACCATGAAAAAGGAAATCGTTCTAACACTAACAGGCCATGATCGGGTTGGGATCGTCAAAGAGATCACGAATGTGCTGGTCAAACGCGGAGGAAATGTAGAGAACAGCCGCATGGCACGCCTGGGCGGGGAATTCGCGATGCTGGCGTTGATCGCAGTAGACGAAAAAGATCTATCTGCTCTCGAAGCGGACTTCCAGAAGTTGCGCGATGAGGGCTTTCAGATCACGCTCCTGCAAACCGAAGATGACCATGCAAAGAAATACGCAGGCTGGCTGCCCTATCAGATCGAGGTTCTCGGCGCAGACCACGAGGGCATCATTTACGAGATCGCACAACATCTTGCCCAACAGGGCATCAACTTTGAAGATGTCGAAACGACAACTGCACCCGCCCCCATGAGCGGCACGCCTCTTTTCAAAATGCAGGCGACAGTCCTTGTGCCGCCTACTTTGACATTCAACAAATGGAGCGATGCGCTCGAGGAAATTGGCGATAAACTGAACGTCACTGTCGAAGTGACGATGGTAAAGTAGATTTACTGTCACAAACACAAACGGTCTCGTGGACGTCCTATCCGAGACCGTTTTCTTTTAAGTAGAAAGCCAGAGCAATTATTTTTTCTGTATCCAAAAAGGCAGGATGAACGGATCGAGCCGTTCAGGATAACCATCCAAATGGTAGGCGACTAAATAACCTTCATAGTGATCCACTGAAAAGGGCCACGGTGAGACGTGGATCACGCCAGCTTCCACATGATACTGAACCGAGACCTCAGCATCTCCATGATTGCGCGGAAAGATGTTAATTTCTCCAGAAGCAGGCACATCGAAACAAAAGCTGAATGAAATCCGGTCGCACAGATCAGTGATGCGGTCCATGCGATCAAATAAGGGTTTGGAAAGAGCGTGTTGTGTCAACTGCTCGTCAATGGATCGTGAGAACTCATCCGCAAGCGCTCTACGTCTTGCGGACTCGTCGTGACTGGCAAGCCGCCTGAAATGGTATTTGACAATGGTATCCGCGACAACATCTGAGCAGGGCATGAAAAAACCGCGCCGTGCAATGGGAATCCATTCGTCATCGGTCATGCCGCCAATGGGAGAATTATCCAAATAGCCGTAACCGCGGTCGTGCAAGCCCATGCCCGCGATCATGGAATTTCTTTCGATGAGTGGGGAATCAAAATCAGCATTGCCCCACAACATCGCCAGCGTACCCACCAGTTTGAGATGTTCCGATTGTGGCGTGGCAATTGCCCTGCGTTTGGATTTGAACATAGTGTCTCCTTTTGTGCCTGTAAGTTATAGCAGGGTAATTTTACCCATAAAATGAAAACGGTCTCGTTGACACGGTCGAATCAAGACCGGCGCGGGAACGTTTTTTACTTCTAAATCCATAACCTGTTGTTAACAACAGATTTTATAGTTGTTAATATAATTACCCTACACATTCTATAAAGAGGTAACAAAACATGGAACTCCAATACAGTGAACTGGACAACGATATCCGCTCGATCAAATTGATCGGCAGGTTAGACATTATTGGCACAGGCGCGATCGAAACGAAATTTGCAGGCTACTGCGCCGGTGAAAAGCCGCGCGTGCTGGTGGACTTATCTGAAGTGGATTTTCTGGCATCCATCGGCATTCGGCTCCTGATGATGACAGCCAAATCAGTGTTCAGCCGCGGCGGGAAGCTGGTGTTTTTGAATCCAAACCCAGACGTACACAGTGTATTGGATGTGACCGGAATCCCATCTATTATTCCGATCTACGCTTCGCTTGAGTCGGCTGAGGCAGTCTTGCTGGCATAGTTGGGTGATGTAAAACATAAAACGGTCTCGCGGACATTCCGCCCGAGACCGTTTTATTTTTGTATCGTGGCAATTGCCTCGCGAAGGAAATTACAAATTTTCGATCACGCGCTGTAATTTCGCTTTGATCTCTGTTGCAATCGGTTCCAGGGCAGGGTTATCCACTTTGGACATCGACACAAACGGATCGATCGCCGCGACTTCCGTCATGCCATTCCCCGCATCCTGCACAACGAGATTGCACGGTAGGAGCAATCCGATATTACGTTCCGCCTGCAAAGCCTGATACGCAAAGGGCGGATTGCATGCGCCAAGGATCTTATATGGTCGAAGATCCACGCCCAGCTTCTTTTTCAGCGTTGCCTGCATATCAATCTCAGTCAGCACTCCAAACCCTTCCTTTTTGAGTTCCTCGGTAACCCGCGTAATCGCATCCTCAAAAGACAGTCCCACCGTTTTGTTGAAATAGTATTGTGACATTTTTGCCTCCAATGGGATTATAAGACGAATCAGTATTAAACAAAAACGGTCGCGTGGACATTCCACCCGAGACCGTTTTGCATTATTCCAAATAGTCATCCATCACAATGACATCGATCACATCTTCAAGCTTGGATAATCTTTTGTCGTTGGTTACGAATGCGTTTGCGCCATAGGAGATACTTGCCGCAACCTGCAGCGCATCCGGCGGTGAGATTTTGTACCTTGCGCGGAGTTGCGCTGCCGCACGCGCCACATTTCGATCTACATCCACAATCGTCAGATTTGGAAAATGCACAAGCACAGCTTCGTATTCACGCGCTGCCATCTCGTTCCCCAACTGCCACGGGCGGACTGTGATCTCCATCAGCGTAATTGTAGATGTCACACCCTGCCACTTACCTTTTTCGATTCCATTGATGGTAATTTGGGCAAGCGGTGCATACTGCGGATTGTTTTCAAGGAAATAAATGAAGATCGAAGTATCCAGCCCGATGACTTTTGCCTTTGCTAACCGTTTGCTGAATTCGTCCATGCGTCACGCTCCCCGTTGAGGTATTTCTGAACATCCACGCCTTTCCAGATTTCACTATGCAAACCTTGAAGATAATTGGTATATCGTTTGGGTTCGGGAATTAAAACGATCACGCCGTCCTGCACATCCACGAGCAGACGGTCGCCTTTTTTGATGTTCAATTTTTTGCGGGCAATCTGCGGAACGGCGATCTGATACTTCGCGCTGACTTTGACGGAAGTGGTAGCCATAAAATCTCCTTGCTTAGCAATTTGTCAATTCTGCTAAGCATTTTACCACAACAAAAAAACGGTCTCGTGGACATTCCGCCCGAGACCGTTTGTCATTCGAACCGTCAAACCCCTCTCCCGTCTCCCCACGGGGGAGAAGCTAGTTGCTCCTGTAACAAACTTCAACTTGGAAACTCAACAACCTCATCACACAGAATAGGACTCAACCCCATGCCCTCTCCTTTAGGAGAGGGGCAAACCGACATGCCGAAGAACCGTGATCATCAGGGTAAGGTCCTCCCCATCCCACCCAAGTCCGTTTTTCATTCTCAATCATCAATCGCACCCGCCTATCACCTCGAAGCACCTTCAATGTTTTCAATAAACATCGTCACTTATAGCCTGTAGACTTATCGTCTACAAGTAACTTATCATATTTCTATGCCAGAATTGCAGGAACGCTTTGGTAAAGGAATTAAGAAAAGACGAATTGAACTTGGCTTTTCTCAGGAGAAATTAGCTGAAAAAGCTGGTGTTCATCGTACCTATTTAGCTGATGTTGAGAGGGGCGAACGAAACTTATCACTGGAAAATATCCATAAGATCATATCTGCTCTGAACTTATCACCCTCAGATTTTTATAAAAAGTATTTTGAGTAAAAAATTATGAAAACTATTTTTGAAGAGGCTGTAAGTAGAGATAAGTTCAGTATGAACAGAGTATATATTGCTGTTTATGAAACTTATCTTCGGGCTAACGATGTTCAGCCAGAATTACTCTCAGCAGCCACTAATCCGACAATCCGGGAAGTTCAAGATTTCTATCGGGTTGTGGGTGAGCAATTCGGTGTTTTACGTGAGGTTTTTGGGGAAGATGTAAAAAAAATTATTGAAGGAATAATAAGATTTTCGTTTTTCATAGAGCCTGTAAAACAACCGAAAATCGAGACTACAAAATTTGCGGTAAGGTGGGGTGAGGAGTTAAGTGCCAATGATCCGCGCTACGCGCAATATGAAGAGTGCCTACAGATTTTTAGCAAGCTGCTTTTTGATTTAATTGTTGCCATAAAAGATAACCAAAAAAATATAGCATTAATTAAGGGTTACTTATGGGGTGGAGCGGTCGCGTATGACTTACCAATCGATTATGTAGAAAGAAGAACAGAAAAGATCCATACGCTAGATAATATTCGGTGGTTTTGGCAAAGTGCATTACTTAGAACTATTGGATTGAGATATTATCTGAGAAATATTTCTAACGATCAACTCCAAGCATTTTTTACCAAAGCTTACGAAAAAATATTTGTTAAGGCATATCTCACTGATAGAACTCTGACAGGAGTACATAAAACAAATAGAGAAAAAAGATGGGAGGTTCACCCCGAGTCTGTGCATTTTTGCTTCCGTAGAGAAAGCATGGAAATCGAAGCAAAACTAATTACCCAACTCTGTTATTTTGGTGGCTTTCCAGGTGATCTCCAAAAGGAATTAGAGGATAAAAAACTTATTTCTTTTGAATATGTAAAATTAGATGGAATTGTTCCTTCTACCGATCAAAAAATAGCTTT
The DNA here is from genome assembly GCA_040006635.1 of Chloroflexota bacterium. Lineage (GTDB taxonomy): Bacteria > Chloroflexota > Anaerolineae > Anaerolineales > Villigracilaceae > Defluviilinea. The sequence continues at coordinate 11,802 of JBDTWO010000025.1, read as the reverse complement.
ATGCCCAATAACATTAACTCCACTTTCGTACACAGAATTTCGAGACGAGTTACTTAACCCTCATCATGGGAAAGCGTCATATCATGTGGGGCATCTGCATCCATTGAAGGCGTTAGCAACAAATAGGTATTCGGGACATACAGCTGATAATATTAGTTGGATATCTTTTCAAGGTAATAGAATCCAAGGAGAATTGTCGGTTGAAGAGACACGACAACTTATGCTAAGTATTTTTAAAAATTATAAGGCTTTGGGCTTAATGGATTAGAGTAGGTAATTTACAAATTTACTACCATCTCACTAGCTTTTCGAGTGAGTTCGCGAGCCTCAATACGACTTTTTATCGCCTTAGCCACCAAAGTTGAAATCCTTTGCCTATCTTTGATTTGCTTAGGAATGGGAAGTACAAGTTCATGAATTCTACTTCCTAGGGAGTCGATAATATCTTGTGTAACTCGCTTAGCCTTGATCTGCTTTTGAACTAATTCTGAAGACAATACAACTAATAAAAGATATGGGGATATTACATCAGTCTTTTTAACTCTGATTTTATAAAGGTGACTCTGATAGAGGATTCTTGTATCGTATTCTGTAATAAACGCGCAAGTACCGATTAGATAAGTTCCGTCTTTTACCATTAATATATCTCCAGCTTTTACATCTTGTTTGTTTTTAAAACTGTGATATATGTCTGTGCTTACATTATGTTTCGGATCAGCCTTGATTTCCCAGTTTGAAATATCGCTAGTTCTAATGAATGGAATGTCTCCAGATCCATAAGCTAGTTTTCCCACTTCATCACCTGTAGAGATTTCTATCACACCAGACTCTACTAGATTCCCGAAAAGTATTAAATCGTGACTTTCTTTTAGCTTGTCCAACGAAAAAATCAAATCAGGATTGTAATAGCGGGGTGATAAGCTCTGATCTACTATTTGAGAATCAGTAATTTCATAGCCAAGGTAGCTGTAATCTTTTATTTTCTTTTTTAGGAAGAATTTGTAATTTTCCAAAATAGCTGGCAAGTCGTCTCGTTCAATCAACCTGCCACGGCTATCATGTCCGCACCACTTTGCTTCAGCCATAAAAATTCGTTTGCTGATATCTTTCGTTGTTTCATGTTTTTTAAAAACAACCAAAACGGCTTTGGTGTGTGTGCCGCCTTTCCCAGAAGTTTTGAAAAAATCTTCTGGCATTCCAACTACTGAGAGTATGCTTCCTTTTTCTCGTATAAATTGAACAACATGGCGATATGACGAACTTGTAACTAGACTTTCTGGTAACACAACACCCATTCTGCCACCTGGCTTTAGTAGTGAAATACATTTTTCTACAAATAATACTTGTGGCGGAACATTTGCTAAGAGCGTATTTGTTTTTACATATTTACTGTCTTTTGAACTAAATTTCCACTTATAGCCTAACTCAAAATTGTGCTGAATAGTTTTGGGTACTGCGACAATATGTTTTCCAAACGGTGGGTTTGTTAATACGATATCGAACTGTTCGTTTTGATCTAAATCCAATTCCTTATCATTTTCCATTTTCCAAGCCAACGAGTCTGCACAGTAAACCTTGGATTCTAGTAATGTAAATAACGATAAACGTGTTGATGATAAATGCGTTAAATAAGCATCTTTATCTATTCCAAAAATATTGTTAGCAATAGCGTTCGATGTAGCGCCGCTTTCCAAAAGGTAGGTATATGCCGAGCTCAAAAAGCCACCAGCGCCACATGCTGGGTCGATGATTTTTTCGCCTAACTTTGGCGAGATCATTTGAACTAATAAATCCATACCATTTTTAGGTGTAAAGAATTGTCCTTCTTCTTCTCGTATACCACTACCAATAAAAGTTTCGAACAAATCTCCAAAAAAATCTCGGTTTACTATGGCAAAGTTGATGTTGTTTAGCTCATTATGCACAAATTCGATACTTGTCGAGTCTAAAAGCATTTCTTTACTTGATTCAAATACGTGCGGTAACGATCTCCTTAATTCTGAAAAGACAGTTTTATATAATCGAGTAAGTTCAGCAGGAGTTTCTGGGATGTTGTTCTTGTTTTGATATATATACACTCGACAATAAAGACATTTAACAACTTCATCAAGCAATGCCCTATCCCTTGTAGCTCCAATAAATCTGCCAGCAAGAAAATTTCTTATTCTTTTAAAAGAATCTTTTTGATCATTTGATAAGAAGCCGAAAGTATGTTGGTATTCCTGAACCATTTTTAGCAAATCCTGTGACGTGGGTTTCGTTATAACAATTGCTGAATTAATAGTATACCTTATGGTTTAGAGACGTAGAGCACATGAATAGAATATATACTTCAAATATATTGTTCTATTGATAATTCTCCCACCACCCCATCAACTCACTCAACGCCAGGGACGGCGTCGCATCGCCTTGCCTGCCTGAATTCCACGTGACGATCAAATCCTTTTTCGCGCGCGTGATGCCCACGTACAACAGGCGCAGGCGTTCCTTGACGTAATCCAATCGCGAGCGCATCGTCGCCGCGCCTTCCTCGTACCAGTCATACTCACTCGTCGACTCCAACGCCGTCAACTGCGCCAGCGACTCCGCCGCCAGATCCAACCCGCTCCGCACAAACCACTTCTCCGAAATAAAACGGTCATTCGGCATATTCGACGGGAAGTCATAATTATTGACCGACATCAAATACACGCGGTCCCACTCCAGCCCCTTCGCCTTGTGCATCGTCGTCACCACCACCCGTCCGCGATGCCGCTCGGGGTCAAAGCCCGAATCGTCCGACGAGAAACCGATGAAGCGCCGTTCGTTCTTCGCGATCACCGCCAGCTCCGCCGTCAACTCCGGCAGGCGCCAATCCGCGTGATCGTCCGCCGCCTGCCTCAGCACCAGCGCCAGTTTATGCGCCAGTGCCAGATCCGACGCCTCGCTGAACACATCCTGCGCCAGCGTCAGCACCAATTGATCGATGGGCAGAGTCACCGCATTCAACCATCTCTGGACATTGACCCGGAACGCGCTTAATTCTTCGATGACCTGCTCCGCTTCACTCTCACCCAAAGCTGTCAGCCAATCATTGGCATTTTGTGGCGCGATAAAATTTTCCACATCAACCATCTTCCTCAACAACGACCCCGTCATTGCGAGGAGCGTTTGTTGCGACGAAGCAATCTCCTCGTCTGCTGGGGATTGCTTCGCCCCTATCGGGGCTCGCAATGACGGAGACTCTCTCCAATCTCTCCTCCACACCCGATATGCATTTGCCAACTTACTCGCCGATTGCGGGTCCGCCAGATATGACAACAAATAATTCAACGACCCCGCCGCCGCGCGTGTTTCACTGGTGCTTGAAATTAATTCGATCGGCTCGATGCCGCGCTGACGCAACGCATTGACCACTTCCACGCCGCGGGCATTGCGCGGGACAAGCACCGCAATCGTCGGCTGTTCTTCAATGGGCGATTCAATAAACGAATCGACATAACCCTTGATCGACTTGACCACCGCTTCCAATTCATCGGCAGGCGTATACTTGGTGGTGATGAACTTAATCGCCTCTGGGTCATCAGGCGGATTCTGTTGTGGGTCATCTTCAGGCACAGGCACGATATGCGGCACGGATAACGCCGTCCGCACATTCGGGTCGGGATGTGACGTCATCACCCAATCGATCAAATGATTCGCCAGCGCCAAAATAGACGCTTGCGACCGCCCCGATTCGGGCATATCTTGATGCGGGTTATTTTGAATGAACGCACGCAACAGTTCAGGGGATGCCGTTGTAAAGGTCTCAAAGATAGCTTGGTTGGGGTCGCCAACGCGAACCCAATTGCCGCCCTCACCCCTATCCCCTCTCCCAGTGGGAGAGGGGGCCTCTGCGCCGCCAGATAATAACGATAATATCCTCTCCTGCGTCATGCTCGAATCCTGTGCCTCATCCTCCAAAATAAACGGATAGCGATAACGCAGTCGCTCCAAAAATTCTTCGTCGCTTTCGAGCAGAGTCAATGCCAGACGAATCAAATCGTCGAAGTCCACGGCGCCACGATAGGCGAGGGCGCGTTGATAGTCCGCGTAGATGCTCCAGCCAAGTTCGGCAAGAGGCAGAGGCGCAGGCGAAGCGTCTAGTTTGGTTCGCAGGCTTTCGGGAGTCAGGAGGCGATCTTTGGATGAACGGATAAAGGCTAAGGCGAGGGAATCCAATAAGTCTGGCAGTTGCTGACGTTTGACCCAATCCAGTTTGGACTGATCGAGGGCGGGGTCGAGATATTCATCCAGCGAATGCGACGCCAGCCACGCATTGACCGACTCGCGGCGGATGAAGCCCGCCTCACGCTCGTCAATGATGCTGAAGCGCTCCTCGAGCCCCACGCGCGCCGGCTTCTCGCGGACGATGTCATGCGCCAGCCCATGCAGTGTGCGAACGCGATATTTATATAGCGCCTGCAATGGGTTGTCAAAGAAGCGTTTGATGCGCGCCTCGAAATTATCCACCGCCGAGTTGACGAGCGTGACGATGAGCACTTCCTGATCATCCTGCAACACGCCGCTGTGTATGATCTGCGCCGCCAGCGCGGAGAGGATATGCGTCTTGCCCGCGCCAGGGACGGCGGCAATACCGAGCCGCCCGCCGTTGTAGCGGAGGATGTTTTGTTGGGAGGGTCGAGGGGTGAAGGTCATAGTTTTTATTAACCGCGAAGCTCGCTAAGAGCGCTAAGATCCTTTTTATGAACCGCTAAGATCGCAAAGGCCGCTAAGTTTTAATTGGTTTTCTTTGCGACCTTGGTGGTCTTGGCGGTTAACCTCTTTTTCAACCGCGAAGCTCGCAAAGTACGCCAAGGCTTTTAAATTCTTTTTCTTTGCGTTCTTCGCGCGCTTAAGCGGTAAATATTTTTACGGCTAAGGTTTCTTGATAAAGCCTGCCCGATTGGGTGGTTCTTCGAGTCCGTTTACAACTCTTTGGATTCCATTCTTAATCAACTTCACGTTCCAGTTTATCAGAAAGCCCAGTTTTACGTTCTTGAGTCTCATATACGTGAGAAGTTGTGCCATATGGATCGGATGAATCTCATCAACCGCCTTGTTTTCAACAATAACAACATCGTCTACCAACTCGTCAATTCGATAGCCCTGATCGAACTCTTGCCCATCGTAAAGGATTGGTAACTTCAATTCGGTCAAAACAATATGTCCTCTTTTTTGGAGTTCATAGGCATGACAGGCTTGGTAAGCCGATTCAAGCAACCCTGGTCCAAACTCTTTGTGAATCTTGTATGCAGCATCCACAATGTCTTTCCCTATCATTTCAATGTCGACTGTCATTGTGAACTCCTTTTTCAATCGCGATGCATGATAAATTCGCAAAGATTTTAAAGGGTTTTCTTTGCGTTCTTCGCGCTCTTAGCGGTTAATTGCTTTGTTATTGTCAATAGCAATAAACCGAATAGTATTTTATCAGCGTGTTGTTGGTTGTGTCTGACTCAGGAATAGAATTCGTTCCCGAATTCGCTATCGCTTCAATGCCAAAGATCGAACTCCCTTTGAGATCAAGCGCTATCTTCAATTCAACATCGGCATTGGGATTTAGGTTTACGATCTCAGGGTTGGAACTGCCGATCACGCCATTAAACCTGGATGCCCATTCATCGAGTCCGTAATGTTTTTGACCGAGGATCAGGTTGATGCGGACGTCAAAGCGACCAAAAGAACGCGTGGCTCCACGTCCAATATTCCGCACAACAATGGTAAGCGTGACACTCCCAGAGCGTCCATCACGCAGACAGACTGGATCGCTGATGCCCGTCACGGTCAAATCTGGCAGTGGCTTGGCGATAGGCGTATATGTCGGTATCAGTGATGGTGCAACAGTCGGCGTAGATGTATTCGTCGGAATGATCGTTGAAGTCCATGTTGGGCTGGCGGTGTCAGTTAAGGCAACAGGAGTTTTCGAAAGAGTTTGGGTTGGGGAAATCAAATTCGGAAGCTGCAGCGTTGTTATCGCAGGCTTGAATATCACCAGCAAAACCACAAATCCAACCGTGAGAGTGGCAACCAGAAGGAGGATAGCAAAAATGACTTGAATGGGAAGCTTGGGTTTGGGGTTATTCGTCATGATAACTAGAATACAAAGATTACCCTATGGCATCGGTATAAAAACCAACAACGTGGATGGATTCTTATCTGTAACCAATAAAAAGCCTCGTTTATCCAACAACTCCAGCCCTTCCCAGTTGTGTTCGAGTTTATCGAAATTAATTTGGACCGGCGGAGTATCTGCTAATGTGATTCCCGTGGGATCATAATTTAATTTGACCAGCCGTTCGGTCACTGGGAATTGTCCGGGGGCGCTTCCAATGTGATATTTTTCGAAGAGCGGATCAGATTTGGGGAAGAGTTCAATTTCCTTTGGAGCGACCTTGTTGATCACCCAGATCGCTCCATCCGCACCCAGCGCCGCATCCGTTACGCGGTATTCGAGAGACGGGAACGGAATTGTGCCTTCCGGTTTCAAGTCCAGGCTAAAAACATGCGCCCCAGGTTTTGGATTCAAGTCTGCGCCATTGATCTCGAAAAAAGTCAGAATTTTGTTTTGTGTAATGACCAGCGACTCGTCGGTACGGTTATCCATCTGAACCGGCGGCTGGATCTCAACGATATGCTCAGTATCGATATCAATTTCCGTCAGATCAGCGGATAAAGTCCCAGACACCAAATAGCCCATCATCTTATCGTTCTTGCCGGATTCGATGGTCAAATAAACGCGTTGATCAAAAAAGCCGATTGCCTCAAATCCTTCATAATTTTTGATGCCGTCTTTCAGCCCAGGCGCCTTTAATTTTATGGTATGCGGAACAATGGGCTCCTTGGATTTTCCATCCAGGTAATCCAGAATGGTCTGTTTCGGTATGGCAAACAAGACACCCTCGTCCGCGCCAAATCGCTCAGGATATTGCGACAGAAGAACCAATGTATCCCCAATCCAAGCCAGACCGGAGAGTTCAGCACTTGACTCTGCGATCGGTCCGCCTAATGAGATCAAGGTAATGGGTTGTTCACTCACAGAGACAGTCGGGGAAGTCAGCGTGCTGAGTATGCTGTTCAGCTCAGTTTCTTTAGGGGCGGGTTGTCCAAGAGAATATAAAGATGCAAGTACCAGTATAACCACAAGTATAAGAACAAGCGGCACAAGCCATAATTTATTTGAACGCATGTTTTTTCCAATCTGGTGAAACTCCTTGAAAATTAGCTTGGTCTTCAAGGTTTTATGGTAGCAAATCTCAAAAGTTATGGATTGAATTATGGACGTGCCTCCCCCGAATTCACATCCACCATCAGCGCAGAAGTATCCACCGCTTCGAAATCACTGCCCGTCAACACATCCAGCAAGTGGAGCATGTCGTTGTCCCAGCGTTTATCGGGCACGCCGTTGATATACCAATTCGAGCCGTTATCCGCCAAAATGATTCCGTATATTTTCATCGCTTGCAAAAGGATTTGCATTTCAGACGGAAAGGCAGAGATGTCATACTCTGCCTTCAGACGAAAACGCGCGCCCATCGGCGGGACTCCATCTTGCGGATCATCTGTTTGATGCCGCGCGGGCCAGATGTACCCTGCGGTATTTTCGGCAGTGAAACGGATCGCATGTTTGATCTCACCTACCGCGATCTCATCATAGCGAACCAACCCCGGCAGAATCGGCAAGCCTGCTGCGTCGGCAGAAGTCCATCCATCGGGACGCAAGGCATTCGAGTTCAGATCCCAGATCGCACCCGAGCCGCCACTCCACTTTCCGTTATCGAAACTCGCATCGTAGATTTCATACAACATGCAACTTTCTGTATCCACGATAAGGATATGATGATCGCTCCCCCACTCCCGATTTGGATTCTGATGAATCGGATACGGTCCCGCATCTGATTCATCGGGATAATAAAATTCCGGATCAACCTTCGGGACGGTTGATCCGGCTACGATGTTGTATGGTATCCCGATCGGACCGCCGTCCCATTCACCCGAGCCGAAGTCCATGTGAAAAGATTCAGCGCCGCCGATGCTTTGGATCCACGCAGCAGATTGCGGGTGAGTCGGAAGCGAGTCCACGCGTACGTTCCAATAATTGTTCGCGGGGAACATCGAGCAGTTGGCAATTGTCGGTCCGCTTGTGGTGGATTGGGTCGGCGCGAGGGTTGCCACGAATGTTGGGATGATTTCAGTTGCAGGCGGCACAGGCGAAGATTCGAGAGTCGGTGTTGCGGTCGCAAGACAGGCGAACAGGAAAATCGAAGTCAACGCAATCACAATTCTTGATTTCATGTTAAAGCACCTTTTGGAATGCGCGCAACAATTCGCCGCGCTGTTCGAATCCGCTTTCGCCAAGTTCCGCGATTCCCAAATAGACGCGCTCACGGCATCGCCGCAAGAGTCCCGATATCAGCCGCGCCATCGCCGCTTTGCTATATTGCACATCATCCGCATCGGTCCACAAGCGACCTGCTTCCCATCCACGCGCAAGCACATGCGGATGCGTCAACGGTTGCGAGAGGCGCTCATACCAACCGCTCGAGCCGGGGTCGAGCCAGAACTGCACAGTCACGGGTCGGTTCATCATGAGGAACGTATGCGCAGGCGCAACCAGCACCGCGTCTTTGTCTTCAGTCTTCCATGATTCAACATACGAGGCGGCGATGACACCATCCTGCAACATGGCGATATATTCTCGCCCGAGACTTCCAAAGTCTCCAAGACTTCGGAAGTCTGCACCGGTCGACTCAATGGACATGCGGAACTTCTTGACCGACTCCACCAAACTCGCCGCCACGCGGACCGAGTCAAAATTGCTGTGATAACCAAAACCAGCCTGCGACAGCACTTCACCAAATAATTTTCGGAAGAAATGATCGAGCGGTAATTGGTCGCTTTCACGATATGCCAATAACCAATCCCGCAGGATCGAATAGCGATTCCCAAGCGCAAAAGTAATCCGCTCCTGCACATCGGGTTTGATATTTTCAAACGGAGCCAGCCCGAAATCACGTAGACGATACACGATCTCCGTCAACAACTGCGCACGGATGAGGTCGAGTCCTTCAATGGACTGCATCAATGCGTACGCCACGTCAAATTTTGGCGGGTGAATATTCCAATGCGGGTGCGCCAGCGCGGCGAGCGTGATCAGGGCTTGAGAAGCAGGTTCATCACGCAACGAACGCGACGGGCGATGCGAGCGCCAGGGAATGTTGCGGGACTCGAGTCGATTCGTGATGGAGAAACGCAAAGCATCAGAAAGATAGGGAGCGAGAATAACAATCTCAGAAGGCGGAATGCTGAATGTAAAAATTAAGTTTTCGATTTCGCTGACAACAGAATCAAGAAGTTCGGGGTAAAAATGAGAGGTAATAATGCTGAGAGCGTCTGTGCTTCTTTCTTCTTTCATCTTTCCTTCAGCAGTAGGCACAATCGCCTCAACCAACCCTTCACTCAAACTCGCCACCCCCTCCGACATCACGAACGACTCTTCTAACACAATATGTTCATCACAAAATTCACGCAATGCCCAGCCGGTTTGCACGTCCGCGCCGAGGAAGTAGCGAAAGCCTGCACCTTCGTCATAGATCAATAAAGCCGAGTCAAAAGCCGGAAGCCATGTTGAAATAATGTCATGTGCCCGCGGACCGTCTTCTTCTACATTATCGTAGATCAAGTGGCGATAACTCCGCGTAAGATAATCTTTCACAATATCCTGTTGCCATAAAACATTCGCAAAGATATCAAGCTGCAAAGAGAAATCTAACAGATTGTGATCGAGGCAATACTGTCGAAATCGATTCGCACAATCCTGCGCATCTTGATAGACACGTCGCTGTGCGGGGTCGCCGAAATAAGATGAGTCGAGGCGCGCACCGATATCCGTGTGCGGAAAGCCAATCACGGCGGCTTTGTTCAAGTTATCAATGATCTGCGAATACAAACGATTGCGGTCAATCGTGACTGACTCAAAATAACCTTCGTCTAATAATGGACGCACCAGATGCGCCATGTAATATTGCGCGGTTTCAAGTGTCAGGAACGCAGGCGGCTGATCTGGATTCGCAAACCCGGCCGCTTCAGCCGCAATGGGCCAGAACAGATCCACCATGCGGCGCGCAAGACCACCGATCGTGGCGGGCGTCACTTCACCACCCGCAATGCGCTCGGGACTGTAGAGCAAGTCAAGATACGGCTCTTGCAAAGTCCGCTGCGGGGTGAGCATCAGGATCGATTCACCGGGCACGCCATCGGCGAGCAGAGTCCGCATGCGCTCGACACCCGCGGTGGTTTTCCCCGTCCCAGCCGGACCGGAGACGAAGAGTTTAAGGTCAAGGGGCGATTCAATGATTTGGCGCTGAAGCAGGCTGAGGCTAGTCATGCAACGAGGGTACAGTAGTCACAGAGGTTTGTCAATATATCCTGTTGTACTCACAGCTAAATTCAAGTATAGTTGTCAAAATTTTTCCACAGGAGATAAATATGACCACCCCGAATAGACCCATGGCTAAAGCTAGCGTCTCTGCAATTCCCGCAGGCGCCGTCAAGTTTTCAGATAAACTGACCACCTCCCTGCACGATATTACCGGCATGATCGAAGAGCACAAATCCATGATCGACTCGATCCAGGAGATCGCGCTCGAACTCACTAACTCCATCGGCACACTTCACACACTCACCGTCAAATATGCCAGCATCGCCAATAATATTTTGGATGGTCTGCTCCCCATTGCCAAAGGCTTGCCCCTGATCCCAAAGAACATTGTGGATATGCTCATCAATCTTGAAAGTATCACCCAAAAGATCATCGATAGCAACGCACAGACCGCAAAAACGATCTCAGACGTGCAAACCGGCTTGAAGACCGGAGATGTCAACAAGATCAAGGGCCACGCGGGCGAACTCCAAAACGTGACGAAAGCCCTGACCGCGATTCTACCCAAATAGGAAGCTGCGCATCATGCTCAAGATGAGCCTGCTTCTGCTTAAGAAGCCTTTGCCCGGCTGTTGACACATTTGCCTGCTCACATGTATAATACCGCTCGCTTCTGCCTCAGCAGTAAGAATCGCTGAGGCTTTTGCTTCTAACCCCCCAGCTTCCCCGTTCGCAGGCGACGAGTGCAAGAACTCCGCAGGTACACGGCGAAGTGATGACTGGAGAAAACAAAAATGAGATATGCAATAATTGATAGTGGCGGCAAGCAATACCGGGCCGTCGAAGGGCACACCATCGAAGTTGATCGTTTGCCCGTAGAAAAAGGTGACAAGTTTGGCTTCGAGCGCGTGCTGTTCATGGCAGACGGCGAAGAGTTCCTGATCGGAACTCCCCTGCTAGATGGTATCGAAGTTGAAGTCACCGTAGTTGACAATATCAAAGGTCCCAAGATTGATCGCTTCAAATACCGCCCGAAGAAACGCATCCGCGTGCGCGGCGGTCATCGTCAGCAGTACACTCTCTTGATGGTAGACTTTATCGGCAGACCCGGCGAAGAACGCAAGGTTGAAGAGCCCGAAGTCAAACAAGAAGTTGAAGCTGAGACGGACGCGGAAGTGGTTGTAGAACCCAAGGCTGAGAAAAAGGCAAAAGCCGAGAAACCAGCCAAGGCTGAAAAAGACGCGAAGCCCAAGAAGGCTGCCGCGCCCAAATCGTCTTCCAAGAAGACTGATTCCAAGAAGTAAAAGAGGTAAATCATGGCACATAAAACAGGTGGCGGATCAACTACCAACGGACGCGATTCAAACGGACAGCGTTTGGGCGTCAAACGTTATGGCGGTCAG
>JBDTWO010000024.1:0-34320 GCA_040006635.1 Chloroflexota bacterium | reverse complement strand
CTCTATCGAAAAATGGGCGATGCCTATCTCGGATTGGGAAAACTTGCCGAAGCGAAGGAATATATCGTAAAAGCCATGGCGACTCTGGGACTCCCGCTGCCTGCCTCGGACTTGGGGCTGGTCGGCGGAGTCCTCAAGCATGTTTCTCGTCAGACAGCTCACCGTCTGCGCCCGAGCCGCTACTTTGGACAGGAGCTTGATCCCGAAGAAGCCGAGACCCGCCTCGAGATCGTGATCCTCACCGAGAAACTTGCGGTGGTGCAGTTCCTGAACGGTGACCCAAATCCATTGCCGATGTTGTTCGGCGTTGTGGCGGGTTTGAATACCGGTGAAACCCTGAAGCCCACACCTGAAGTGTGGGCGTTGTATGCCACCATGAGCGCCGTGGCAGATTTTGTGCCTCTGCATTCACAAGCCAAACATTATAAGGAACGTTGGTTTGCGCTGGGCGAGACCATTGACGCCCCGAATGCATTTGTGGATGGCGCCATTGCACTTTGTACAGTGGCAAGCGGAAATGGCGCATGGCAGGAAGTCAAAGACCTGGTTGAAAAAGCTTCCGCTATTTGCGAAGAACTGGGTGACCATCGCCGGAATGCTGAGTCCGTCGCATATCTGAGCGCGAATACATTAATGGAGGGCGGACCCAAATTATCAGAGCCTTATCGAAAACGCGTTTGGGAAATTGCCATGCGGCGCGAGAATCCCATTCACATCGCATTTGCCTATCAGATCGATTGTTCGGCGCTGGTCTGGCAGGGCGAATATGATGAATGTATCGCCAGCGCCGATAAATGCCTGGCACTCTCAGAAAAAAGCTGGGTCGGTGAAATTCCCGAATATATCGTCCGCAGTTCAAGGTGGCTGGCATTATGGTCGAAGGGTGAACGTGACGGCGTTTGGGAGGCTGTCAAAGCCGCGCTGGATAAATTCGCCAAAGCCGCGGTGGTTGATTTCTCGGCGCATTTGATCGATTCGCATCTGGCAGAAGTTGTCTTTCTGGCTTTGGAGGAAGGCAAGCGTGCTAATCTACCAAAAAACCAAATGGCTGAGATCGAAAAATATGCCCAGACTGCGATCAAGAACATCAAGAAATACTCCGGCATCTTTTCGATCGGCGGACCCGCGTTGAATCGTTATATGGGTAACCTGGAATGGCATCGTAATAAATCTGAAAAGGCGCTTCAATATTGGCGGACTGCCATCGAGAAAGCACATGCCTATCCCATGCAATACGAGGAAGCCCGTTCGTATCTCGAGTTGGGACGCCATTTGGAAAAAAGCAGTCCAGAACGCGTTACAGCTTTTGAAAAAGCCAGTGTCTTGTTTGCGGAATGCGGCTTGGAAAATTGGGCTGCCTTTGTGAAATCCCAGCAGTCAAGTTAACTGGGTCGATCGTCGTTTGTTTTTGGTAAGTCCGTTTTTTCGGCAGTTGCACTGCCGCAGATATAGGCGTCCAGCAGTACAACTGCTGGACGAACCTTGTAATACATAGAGGAGCGTATGGGAGCGACTTTTTCGTATCGTGTCACGCCGCCGTTGTCACGGGTGGGAGGCGTAACGGGGAATATTCTGCTATTCTGGGCATCGCCAACTCAATATATGCAAAGCCTGTACGATCACTTTGGGGAGGTTGTGCCGCTTGGCTATAAACCCAGAAATGTGTTTGTTTTCGGTCCCACCCGTAACCGGGAGATCCTGAGCAACCCGGAAGTCTTCGAGAATCACAGTTTTGAGGATATTTCCTATTTTCAACATTCCAAGGAATACGCGCGTGAACTGGCACTGGGACTTGGCTTCTTAAACGGACCCGCACATCGTGAACGCCGCCGTTTGCTGCGTCCATCGTTTTTGAAGGAATCGGTCAGCCAATATACGCCGACATTTGTAGCTCTCACTGAACGCATGCTGAAATCCTGGGAGGGGCGCGAGACCTTTGAGATCATTCCTGAGTTCATGAACTTGGCAGTGAGCATGGGACTGAAAACACTGATGGGACTGGATCCCAGCCCCGCCGCGGACAAGGTCAAGGCGCTGTTCGAGGAAATGTTTGGGCTGGTATTTTCCCTGCCGTATGCGCTCTTCCCTGTGAATCTGCCCGGCACGACCTACCGAAAGGCTATTGTATCTACACAGAAACTTTCAGCAGCGATTACTGAATTGATCGAACATAAGCAGCAGGCTGGTTTGGGTGAAGATGACATTCTTTCGCAATTGATCCGCTTGCAGGCTGATAACCCCGAATTCACTGGACCAGACTTGATCGGCACGGTCACTGGGTTATTCCGAGGCATGTACCCGAATATTGCTTCAGCTTTGGTGTGCATCACTCTTTTGCTGGCACTCCATCCCAAAGTGACCGAAGAAGTGCTTCAGGAGCTCAATGATCGCTTACAGGGACGTACGATCACCGCTGAGGATCTTGACCATCTGCCGTTGTTGGAAGGTGTGGTCATGGAGACCTTGCGCCTCCTGCCGCCGCAGTATTGGCTGATCCGTATCTCGCGTGCGCCTTATGTGATGAACGGCTATGAATATCCTGCCGGGACGAATGTTTTGTTGAGCCCGTTTGTGACCCAGCGGATGCCGGAGTTTTACCCGGAGCCTGATCGTTTCAATCCGCGCCGCTGGATCGGGGTGCAGCACCAGCCGTTCACGTTTATTCCCTTTGCAGCGGGAGTGCGGCATTGTTTGGGCTCGGTCTATAGCATGCATCTCTGCATGACGGTCATAGCGACCATGCTTCAACGTTACTCGGTCTCATTGTTGCCCCACACAAAATTAGACTTGGTCGGCTTGCGCCGCGCCTTCCCCAAAGATGGGACGCATGTGAAACTGGGTCCCCCGGGTGTTCCGGTGTTGCCCACAAATCTGACCGGCAACTATACGCGGTTTGTCAATGTGAGCTGAAGTATCCAAGGCTGAAATAAAAAGTTTCCAGAATAATTTTCTGGAAACTTTTTTCTTAACAATCAGCCTGGCTTGCAACCACTGACCCCGAAGGGGTGTCATGTAAAATTTATTTCTCTACCCTCATTTCAAAATTGGGACGCAGATGAACGCAGAAAAACGCAGATTTTTTTGATCAGCGGCATCAGCGTTTTCAGCGTCCAAATGGATTTTGTACGGTAGAGAAAAATTTATTTCATCCCTTTGGGATTGAAAACTTTCTAGAGATCAGATGGCATGTGCGCTAAAGCGTTGAATTTCTTCCAGGCGTAGTTATAGAGCCAGGCGCCCGTGGGATTGGCAGGAATCTGCTTGACGCGCTGATACCAATCGGCTTCGACTGTGGTTGCCTGCGCAAAACAATCTGCTGAAAAATTGGCGCGTTTTTTCGCTGATGCGCTGGCAAGATTCAGCCCGCCCTCGACAAAGCCTTTTTCAACAGCCATGCGATCGGCGCGATAAGTTGCGGCGCGTACTTCGTAATCCTGGATCGTGGCGCGATGTAAAAGTTCGTGCTGCCAAAATTGGGAGTTGGGATCATACTCATCGGACGGAGCCAGCCCAATGTTCGGTAATGAGGCGTCCATCCAAACGGGTTTGAAAAGGCTGGTGCAGGGGGAGGCTGTCCCGGTGACGAAAATGGTCGGATTCTTTTTATCCAAATGCACCACGAGCGAACCGGCTGAATTGCTGTCGCGGATGGGACCCAAGCTGGCGTGCATGCAGATGTCCATGCCGAAGAGCGCATCATTTTGCGGCTGCCAGGCTGCGCCGTTGCCGCCATCGGGCGCGTGCGTTCTCAAAATGTCGATCATGTAGGGGACGTCGATCTTGCCCTTGTCCGCGCTCAGCCTCGACATGGTGTAGGCGCGGCGCTGCCGTCCCTTGATGAGCGTGGTGCGGAAGAAATCGTTATAGGCAGCGCCGAAATTAAAATTATCAACAGATTTTGCCCAGCCCTGCTGCACCGCATATTCCGCCAGGTTGGGAGATGACAGGTTCGGGTCATAATCTGTCCCGATGGTCAGATAATTGGAAATGGAATCAGATTGGGTGACATGTTTCGTCGCATACAATGAACCCGCGGTTTCCAACACCCAGGCATCATCGGCATCGGCGATCAGAAAACTGCTGTAGTAGGATTGACAGTCGGTGGTGCAGCTGCCGCCCTGACCGAACTCCACCAACAGCGCAATCATCACATCCAGGGCTTCGCGGGCAGTGTTACCGCGTTCAAGCCCGAGCCGCAATAAGTCCATGCCGATTAATTTTGTGTTCTTAGCATTCGGCACTTTGGGAAAAACTGCCTCATTCCCGATCACCACATACTTATCATTTACGCCCATCTCCGCGCCCCAGATCCAATAAGGTTTCGAGAGCAGCACGGCGTTGGTATGTGACACCTGTGGAATTTCAATATAGGTGCATTTCACGGTGCTGTTCTTGGGATGATCTGCAGCCGGGACAAATTTTATAAATTGCCCCTCATTGGCTGGACGGTCGGAGTTCTTGGCGAAAACGGCAACTCCATCGACGGTATCGCTTTTTAATGCTAAGAGTGAATCACACATGCAAGTCCCTGCTCCTTAATATGATGGATGTGGTCTGGATATTATGCATTATACGTTTTTATAAAGAAATGAAAAGGATAAGATGCACGCTTCTGACGAAGCCGCCCTTCGGCTCCCGCTCAGGATGAGATTGATTCGGCTGCCCGAGCCTCATCGCCCCTCGAACCGCTACTGAAAAACCCCCAACCATAATTGATACAACCCGAAGCAAAACAATGCCGCCGCTGAGATGCCCACCAACGCACGGCGGACTGTCTGTCCGAATGCCTGCATCGTTCCAAAGATAAAGATGATCAGCATCAAGCAAAGTACGAACGTTATATAAAACCCAAGGATAAAGGCAATCCCAAAGATGGGTGTCTCGCGCCAGCCCGCGATCAAAATGGGACCGGTGACCAGGCTCCAGAAAATATAAGCGCCCGGAGCCAGCAGATTCACCAGTGCGGCTTTGAGCACACTTTGTTGCGCGCCTACTTCAGGGATAGAAAGCTGCACATCAAAATCCCGCCATGCTCTATAAGCGCCGTAGGCAAGATACAAAATGAACAATCCTCCGGCGATATAAAGAATGTGTTTGAAAGAATCGGGGAGTTGCCGCAGCACCAACAGACACAGCGCGATGATCGGACCATCACTGACCAGTGGCGCAAACGCAGCTGGGAGAGACTTCTGCCACCCTTTGGTGACGGCTTGTGAAATGATGTATGTTTGCAATGGACCCGGTTGTGCGGCGGCGGCGAATCCGAACCCAATGCCTTGAATGATATAGAACCACATGTTTGAATGATCGAAAGATCAGATGATTTCCCTGGGATGCTCATAGACCATCACACAGTTGCGCCCGGCGGATTTCGCGGCATAGAGTGCGTTATCTGCCGCGCGCCAGATTTCATCATCAGTCATGCCGTGGTCTGGAAAGGTGGCAACACCCACCGAGATCGTGGCGGCTATAGTATCCTCTTTGCTGACGATTTCGGTGGTTTCAAATAATCTACGCCATTGCTCGGCGCGTCTTAAAGCCTCTTTGGGATGTGCCGACGGCATGATGATCACAAATTCGTCGCCGCCATAGCGACAGGCAATATCGCCCAGGCGGGTTTGGGTGCTCAATAGATTTCCCAAAGCCTGCAGAACTTCATCGCCGGCTTTATGTCCATAGGTATCATTGAAAGCTTTGAAGTGGTCGATATCCAACAGCACTACGCTCACAGATGTTTTATCCCGGGTCGCCTGGGCGATCTCCCGTTTCAGCGATTCGGTTAGAAAGCGTAGATTGTACAAACCGGTCAACGGGTCGCGGATCGCCTGTTCGCGCAGGGTTTCATGCAGGGTTTCTATTTCTGCGAGCTGGAGGCTGAGCTGTTCGTTGGCGTAACGAAGTTCCTCCTCCATACGTTTGCGTTCGGTGATCTCTTTGGAGATACAAATGACGCTTGCCACTTTCCCATCAACGTCGATGACTGGTTTGGCGGTGGTGATGTAATAGCGGTCACCGTCGGCCCGCGGAACACGGACCTCGATCACACGAGTCTGACCATTTTCAAACACCCACTTGACCACCGTAAAACGTTTATCCGCTTCATCCTGGGGGAAAACATCCCAGATCTTTTTATGGATGATCTCGTCAATGTTTCGATTCACACCATCGGCAAACGCCTTGTTGACATAAAGATATTGACCTTGCGGACTGAACATGAAGATCGGGTCACTGGATTCATCCAGCAGGATGCTGTATTTTTCGTCGCTAAGAATTAAAGCATTGATCTGCTGAACATATTCTATGTTCAAGGCTTCCAACTCGGCGATCCGTTGATGCAACAGCGGGATTTCATCGATGATCTGGGATTTGGGCGTTTGCGGGGCAGATGTTTTCAAGCTGGGTTTCATATGCAAACCATATTGTATGCTCAAAACTCGAACTTGGTGGGGTTCTCGAAGAACGAAGTCCATGCCAGGCATTGACGCGGGGTGAACACATACAGCCCACCCTCGTCCCATTGATCGGGTTTGGGAGTGTAGCCCTGGCTGGAATATTTTTTCCCCATTGCTTCCGCGAGGCTGACTGCGAATTCAGGTTCCGGCTTGCCTGCTGGTTTGGACTGCCCTTCGAGGATCAC
Source organism: Chloroflexota bacterium (assembly GCA_040006635.1). Classification (GTDB taxonomy): domain Bacteria; phylum Chloroflexota; class Anaerolineae; order Anaerolineales; family Villigracilaceae; genus Defluviilinea. The sequence goes on along the minus strand of JBDTWO010000024.1, from coordinate 27,683 downwards.
CACTTTATATCCGCTTTCAAGGTGGAGTGTCACATGCGGATTTTGCAGAATATTCTGGGCATGACGTGTCTCGGGACTGCCATCGTAGTACAACTTGTTGTCGATGAATACGCCCCAGCGTGGTACCACGTGTGGTTTACCATTCGCGCGGACAGACGAAAGCCAATAGTTTTCAGAAACGGTCAATTGTTCAGCAACCCAGTCCCACGTCACGTAGGAGGCGGGGTTGTCCACATAGCCTTTTGGAAATTTCGGGCGGGAGATTTTTGGAGTCGTCATATCACATCCTTATGGCACGATCACAACGCGCACATCGCTGGTGAAATTTTCAAGATCATCCAGCCGCTGATTGATTTTATCCGCATTCAATGGGATGACCTGCGAAACGACATGCGATGTATCCAATATTTTTCTGCGCGCCAGATCCACGAGCAGTGGTAACTCTTGAAGTAGATGATCGTTTGAGCCGATGATCTCTGCCTCCTTGCCGAGCACTTGCATATATGTGTTGATCGAAATCGGTTGTTGGTTCAAGCCCACCAGCACAGCGCGCCCTAGATTCCCCACGCTATCAATCGCCTGCTCCATCGTCTTGCGCATGCCGATCATCTCAAGCGCCACATCCACGCCTTTGCCCTTCGTGAGTTTGCGAATCTCCTCGACCGCATCCACGCGACTTGCATCGATGGGGATGGCGTGATATTCAGATGCGAGTTCGAGCTTATCCTGCTTGATATCCACCGCGAAGACCTCGACCGCACCGGAAGCTTTTGCCAACTGGATGGCGGACAAGCCGAGTCCGCCCACGCCGAAAACTGCCACTGTTTCCCCAGCCTTGACTCTACTCTTACGTAGCGCATGTAACGCCGTTGCTGAGGCACACATCAGCGTTGCACCTGCTTCAAAGGAGATTTCCTCCGGTAAGGGAATCGCATTACGCGCGGGGACGGCGATATATTCCGCGTAACCGCCATCCACATGATGACCGATCATCCTGACCGTGTCACAAAACTGTTCGTTGCCCGTACTGCAATAATAACAATCACCGCAGCTGATGTTGTAGTGCAAACAGACTCGCTCGCCGATTTTTATTTTCGTTACTTGTGCCCCAATCTTTTCGACCATACCTGCCACTTCATGCCCCAGCGTAAGCGGCAACACGCCCATCGTGGAACGTCCCGCGCGATAATGCGCATCCGAATGACAAATACCCGCCGCACGCACGCGCACAAGAATATCTTTTTCGCGGATGTTTGGAATGGGAATTTCCTGTAATTCTAAAGGTTTACCTGTCTCAACCATGCGGACGGATTTCATGTGTTCTCCAATTGACTCTGGAGTCCGACAGCTTACTGTCGGACTATAAAAGGGCGACCATAAAGGTCGCTACTTTGCATTCCTTACCCAACTTGCAATAACCCGAATATCTTCCGGCGTGGTTCTACAACAACCTCCGATCATCCGCGCGCCTGCTTCATACCAACCCCGCGCTTCTTCGCCAAATGACTCGGTGGCAGATTTACCATCCCAATCATTTTTATCGGCATTATAGCCCTCGCCCAGATTGGGATACACCAGGATCGGTTTACTCGTTTCTTTCTTCGCTTCTCTGATCAAAGAGGGGATATATTTCGGCGAAGTGCAATTGATGCCGATCGCCGTGATCTGCGGATTATCTTCCAAAAGTTTTACGCAATCGGCAAAGGACTGACCTTCTGAAATGTGTTCGCCATCCCGTGCCGAAAAACTGATCCATGCGGTGATGTTTGGAAATTCTTTGAGGAGTTGTGAGATGGCTTGTGCTTCAATCAAAGAGGGAATCGTTTCGCACGCCAGCATATCCGCGCCCGCTTCGATCAATGCTTGCATACGCGGACGGTGGAAATCCATCAACGCTTGTTCGGTGAGTCCGTAGTTGCCGATGTATTCTTCACCATTGGCAAGGTATGCGCCATACGGTCCCACCGAGGCGGCGACAAAAGGTTTTACTCTGCCAACGCGGTTCGCTGACTCTGCCCAGAATTCATCGCGGGCTTCTTTCGCCAGAGTGACAGATTTCTGCATCAAGGCAATTGCTTCGGCTTCGTTAAGTCCGCGTTTGGCGAAGCCTGCGATGGTGGCTTGATAACTGGCAGTGATGGCGCAGTCTGCACCCGCTTTGAAATAATCGTAATGGACTTGTTTGATCTTTTCAGGTTGTTCGAGCAAAATTTTGGCAGACCACAAACTATCTTTCAGGTCGCAGCCGCGGCGCTCTAATTCAGTGGCGAGCGCGCCGTCGATCACAAGAACAGGTTGAAAGTCCAGTATGGAAGCGATGGGGTTCATCTAAAAAATCCTTTTTATGCAAAGATGCGTTCTATTTTTCGCCAGAGCCATTTCCAAAATGACGAACGCTTGGAAGTGCGCCGGTCGAAGTCCATGGTGAAGTCGATCGCCTGACCGACGGTCTTGATGTGCGCGATGCGACCTTCATCCACAACAAGCTGGAAGAGAGCTTCAGCCTTCTCGAAAATATTGTGCTCCTGCTTGATCTCTTGCGCATCTTCGAAACCAGCCATGATCATGAGCATGCCTTTTTGCAGATCGTTGAGCGGCTCCTCGTGTGCCTTTTTAGAAACTTGATAGGGACGTGGTATGAGCTCAGGGAAATCCTTGCGCGGTGATTTGAGCCCCAAGACCTTTGAGAAATCGTTGGCGTGTTTGTCGCGTTCGGTCAGCGGATCAAGACTCCAACGGTCTTCCACAAATTTTAGAATCGAGGTGTGGTCATGTACATCTGAGATCACGGTCCCTTTTTGGATGTAGGGCGAGATCATAACGGTCGGCACACGGACGCCGAGGCGGTCGAAGCGAAAATCCATTTGACCCTTGGGAGCATCCGGGTCAGGCGGCACTGCAGCGGGCGGCGGGACATGGTCGTAACAGCCACCATGTTCATCGAAGGTGATGATCAAGAGCGTGTTATCCCATTTTTTGCCGTTCCGCAGAGCTTCATAGATACGGTGAATTAACATTTCGCCAGCCAGCACGCTGGATGTTTCCAATATTTGTACACTCACCGGCGGATGATTATCGTTGTGATCAATCAGAAAGCGCGGGTCGATAAATGAATAGCTGGGCAGTGTTCCGTTCTTTGCGTCTGATTCGAAATCTTCCATGTACTGAAAGTTCGCTGTGTGATATTTCCATAACCTCGGGTTTTGCAAGCCAGTCAGCGAGACGATATCCAGTTTGTCGTAATACACCTTCCAGGTAACCGCCGGGTCTTGTTTTTGTGAGATCTGATTAAAAATTGTTTGGGTGGGCTGCATCAACCAGTGATAGAAGGGAGAATTGAGCACATAGCCATGCGAGGTTGCAGCATGCATGAAGGAGCGGTTACACAAGGTTTGACTTGGAACCGAGGCGTGCCAGGCATCGAAGACAGCGTATTCTTTGGCAAGCTTGCTCAACACCGGTATCACCGCTTCATCGAAACAATCCATGATGACCTTGTATTCATGATATTGCGGCATACGCTTACGGGCGCTGATGAAACTATAGATGTAATCCAATACGAAACCGTTCATGGGCGCGGGATCGGGCAATGCGCCGGATGGCAGGTTGTAGGGTTTGGCATTGAAAGGTGCGCGGCGATTCGCCCGCGGTCTGATACGTCCGTATAACTGTGTATTGACGTGCTGATACTCCTCACCCGGATCAGGGTTCGGATTGGTCATCTTCTTTTCTTTGCCAACGGGAATGGATTTATGTCCACGAGGCGCTTTGGCAAACGCCGGGATGGGATTACTCAGCTCCTTGCCCGCCACGCCATTGACCTTTTGCCGGCCTCCGTCCGAGGTGCCCAGCCACCCGAGCATATTATCGAACGAACGGTTCTCGAGCATCAACACCACAACGTGATCAATTTTTTGGAGGTTTGATTTCATGGTTGCCTGCCTGTGCATGTTTCTGGATTTTCTACTCGATGGGTAGGATACCATGAAATGATTTGACAGGCGCTATTGAGGATTGGTTTTCCCCAGCAGCCACTCATCGAAAAAGCCAAGTAGTCGTCGCTGGTAGCGGCCTGGGTTATCCAAATAGATCATCAAGTGCTTCACGTTTTCTGCCTGCCATAAAAAGCGCGGCTCGCCGGCTGCCTCATATAATCTACGGCCTGCGTCGGGTGGCGCGACCATATCTCCCGTGCCATGGACGATATACACCGGGCGCGGGCTGATCCTGGCGATATCTTTCAACGGATCGATCTCATTGATATTCACTCCGGTTTCAATTTGCGCGATGTATTTTGCCAGCATATTGATAACCGGGTAAGGGACAAGGAAATCAAACTCATCATCGAGTGACGCGAACGAGCTATCGATCCACACCGCTTCGATCTCAGGGAAGGCGGCGGCCGCCCGAATCAGCGTGGCGCCACCCATCGAGCCGCCCCATGCGCCGACATGCTTTATATTCGGTTGTGCCAGCACATACTGTAACGCAGCTTTCACATCCAACACTTCGAGATAACCGATCGTGGATATCTCGCCGCCACTTTCGCCGTGAGCGCGGGCATCCCAAGCCATGACTCCATAACCCTTCTTTGCTAACAGGGCATGCACCCATTCGGGACGGTTATCGCCATAGCCATGCGCCAATAGAATCACAACGCCGTTGCGCGGAGGCGTGTACCATGCCGAAAGGCGGATGCCATCTTCGGTGATCAAGTCAACATTCTGATATGGGATTTTGTTTTTACGCAGTGTGTTCCCCGGCGCGATAATGCGTGGCGGATGCAGAGTATCATTCACCTCGATGAAGCCAAGCAGTACGATGGCAACCACGAATAACGCCATGGCTCGGCCTGCAAATTTCAAAACTGAACTTAGATGTTTGTTTGTATGATTTTTTTGCATTCAATTTATTGTACAGGAAAAGACCTTGAAGTTCGATTGGAACTTCAAGGTCTTAACGTACTCTGTTGCGTTAGGCACTTATGTCATTACGGTTTCAGGCTCGCTTCTGAACCCCATTGGAGTTTGTCCAACTTGAAGCCAGCGATGGAGCGTCCAGAGGGTAAGTCTGCCAGGAGCAGTGGCGTTGCATTTTTTGAAGTCAAATCTAGGAGGAATACCTGCTTGTCACTGATGTACGCCAAACAATTTTCATCGGAAGAAATAGCAGGAGCGTAAGCGGAATCCAATAGTTTGACCAGACCCGTGCCATCCGCGTGCGCCAGATATATAGCGTGGTCTGTCGCACCTCTGCCAAAATCGAAGACGAGATTTTTCCCATCTCGTGACCAACTTAGATTGGCAACCTCAGGAATCGATGAGCCGGAACCTTTGGGGATGGGCAAGGTTGCGATCACGGTCTTGCTGCCTCTATTCACTGCTTCCAATGTAAGGCGAGCCTCGCCCGTCGTTCGATCCATTTCCATGTATGTCAGTTGTGAACCATCCGGCGACCATGCATAGCCGCCTTCATCCTCCATCAGTGCGCTGATCAATTTGACCTGGGCTCCGTCTAACGATGCTTCAAAGAGTCCCGAAGATGTTGAATCTGTGCCATAAAAAATAATGCTCTGATTGTCGGGCGTGAATTGCGGTGTCGCAAATATTTGCAGGTTCAATTTCTTTTCGAGCGAGCCGGTCCCATCTGCATTCATCAGATACACGGTCGTATTGTTTTGAAACGACCAGGCAAGCAATTGTTTTCCATCTTGTGACCAGGCAGCATCCCACAGATAACCTAATTCTGGATTCGAGAGAACCGGCTTGAGTGAATTGTTAGCCGAGTCGGTGAGATAGATATTGCCGCTTCCGGTTGTATTGCCAACGATCGCCAATTGCCTGCCATCGGGTGACCATGTCATGGAACGCAGCTCGCCGATGGCTTGCTGTTCATCAAGAATTACGAATCCGGTTTTGTTTTGATTGGTGCGTGCTACCGAAAAATCGTGCGCCACCGCCAACGGACCTTTACAAACATTGCCTGCTCTGACGTTAGCTTCAAATGTAGCAACCGGAGTTGGCGTTGTTCTTGAAGCAGGGGCGAGGCTGGGCACCAGTGAACGTAGCGTCCAACTCAAAGCGAACACGCCCAGCACAGCTAGCACCGCCCAACTCACGGGTGCGACAAGTTTTGTATACCAGCTTTGTGCGGGTTGTTCTTTTGTTTTATAAGCGTCCATCAATTGAGCCTCCAGGTTCCAGCGAAAGGTTGGGGAAACCTGCATCATTTCTGCGGTGGAATTTAATTTTGAAGCCGCGGGTTTTTCTTCGGCCGGGATCTGGTTCAGGATTTCTTTATTCATAGTCCACTTCCAATGCGAGGGATGTGCGGGTGCGCAGGTCTTGCAGTCCGCGCGAGATGAGCATTTTGACAGCGGCTTCACTTTTGCCGAGCACGAGTCCGGCTTCTGCAAAACTGAGTTCGCTAAAGAAGCACAAGATCAACGCTTCGGCGCGATCGGGGCTGAGGTGCTTGAGTGCGCCCAGGACTTGATCCATTTGCAGACGCAGAAAAGCTGCTTTCTCGGTGGGCAGGTCCGGGGTCGGGATTTGAAGCGCCGCGTCCAATGGGACCTGAGGTTTGTTCCCGCGAAAGAAGCGTGAGCGTTTGCGTGAAGCGATTCCCATCAGCCATGCGATGTAAGAGCCCGTCCCGCGATATGAGACGATACCTTCGAGCGCAGACATGAAGGTCTGCGAGGTCAAATCTTCAGCGTCTTTGAGATTGCCGGTGTGCGCGAGGTGATAGCGATAGACGCCCGTGAGGTGACGGTGATATAGTTCGGCAAAGGCTTCGGGGTCTGTGCGGGCTTGCTGAGCCAGACGGACATCGTCCATTGCGGGGTATTGGGTTTTGATATTCATGTGGGTGGTCAATTGTTCTCCTGTTTGTACACGTAAGTATGTGCCAGGAGATCGTTGAATCGTAACAGGGAATTTAAAAAGAAGCCTCCGAGTTCTAAAGAACTCAGAGGCGCTTCGAGCATGGTTTGTAATGGCTTTAGATATTCGATTGATGGGGCTTAACCGCCAAGCTCTTCCTTGCCCTCGGCTTTGAATCGGATGTGATCAAAAACAAAGCGGAAGTTCATAGTGTTGTGCGCCAGCCCCAGAATCAGAGCATTAATGTGATGACCGCCGGGAACACTCCCCCGAACATTACTGAAGTAGTTGGTTCAAGACGGATTTCGTCCATTTTGTCGAGGCTTAAGGATAATTATGAATTGGTGATCGTGGACGCTCCGCCCTTGATCATCTCGGACGCATTTAATTTGGCATCCAAGGTTGATGGTGTGATTTTGGTGATTGTGCCAGGTGAGACCACTATTGACCAGGCGAAAGCGATCAAAGAGCAATTGGATCGTTCTGAAGCCCGGATGCTCGGAATCGTCTTTAATAAAATAACTGCTCAAACCGCCCGCAGTGATGGTGATTATCAATATCAATCCCTTTATTCGCCCAAATATTACGGAGATTACATTGCTGGTTCGATGCCTAGGGAGGAGAAACGCTCCGATTCAAGCTCAAAGAAGATTATGGCGTTTTTCGAGCATGGCGAGGTTCCGGATGATGTTGCTCAGGAAGTGGAACATGCCATTACTGCGATCAAGACACAGCCGCGAAACCTGGTCAACAAGGTGAATAAGTTGAGAAAGCCGAAAAAGAACGGCAATTCTGATTGATATTTGCTAAACCCTAAAAGGGACACATCCACGGATGTGTCCCTTTTTGATTCTTTAGTCGGGGTATACTAGAATTATGAAAAGTCGCACAATCTCCATATCTGTTTTGATAATAATAGCTATTAGTTTTGGCGTTATTGCATATACCTATCTCAAAAAAATAAATTTGCCAGATGCCGGTATATCTGCTATTGGGGCTGAGAATATCCGTGCCGAGGTGGTTGAGATCATTGAGGAGGGCGAGATAGATCTTGGCGGCATGGTGCAGAAATATCAGATCGCACGCGTGATATTGCAGGAGGGGAAGTACGCAGGTATCACCATGGAAATGGACTATGGGAAGCGCCAGATATTATCGAACGCCATTTACCTGCGACCCGGCGATCAGGTATTGGTGACTGTGGGTGTGCGCCCTGATGGTGTGGTGACGGTGTACTTTTCAGATTTTGTGCGGATCAATCCGCTCTTGTGGCTGACGGCATTGTTCGTGGTGGCTATCCTCGTTATAAGCGGTTGGAAGGGGTTGCGCGCACTCCTGAGCATGGTGTTTAGCTTGATGGTGATCATTGGTTTCATCATTCCCTTGATCCTATCGGGGGAAGATCCGTTGACGGTTAGTATTCTGGGTTCGATCGTGTTGCTGGGTGTGACCTTGTATCTAACTTATGGATGGAATCTCAAGACGCATGCCGCTGTGATCAGCATGGTATTGGTTTTGTTGATCACGGGCATTTTGGCAGTGGCGTTTGTTTCTTTTACTCGCTTAAGGGGCTCGGGGGATGAGAGCGCGTTATTTCTACTGCAGATCCTCAATATGCAGATCAACCTGCGCGGATTACTGCTGGGCGGTATGATCATCGGCGCGTTGGGGGTGCTGGATGATCTGGTGACAACGCAGGCCTCAGCTGTTTTCGAATTACATCATGCCAATGTGAATTTTGGCTTTCGCGAGTTATATCGGTCTGCCATGCGCATTGGACAGGATCATGTAGCGGCAACCGTCAACACGTTGGTGTTGGCGTATGCTGGCGCCTCACTGCCCATGTTGCTTTTGTTCACGCTGGGGCAAGGGAAATACGGAAACCTGGTCAATTTCGAGTTTGTAGCCTCGGAGATCGTGCGTACGTTGGTTGGGTCGCTGGGGCTGATATCGGCCGTGCCGCTTACAACGGTGATTGCCATTTTCTTCGCTCTCAGGGTGGAGTCGCTTGGGTGGCTGAGACAGTTCCTCGGTCCAGAAGGAAGCGGAGAAAGTCATTCTCATAGCCATTAAGCGTGCAACTTTTTTTTGTCTGTGGCGTATGTTTGGATAGAAAGTCCAAGAGGAGCGCGAGTGACTGACGAAAATGCCTGGGTGCTCCAGGCGCAACAAGGTAACGACGATGCCTTTACACAGCTCGTTGAAGCTTATCAAAAACCTGTCTACAACCTGTGTTATCGCATGTTGGGCGAGCCCGAGACGGCAGAAGACGCCGCGCAGGAAACCTTTTTGCGCGCGTATCAAAACCTGCACCGCTATGACTCAGCGCGCTCATTCGGAACGTGGATCCTTTCCATTGCGGCGCACTACTGTATTGATCGTTTGCGGAAGAAGAAATTTTCGGTCTTTTCGATGGATGCGGAGGATGAGGACGGTACGCCCTTCGAAGTGGCGGACCCCGCTTCACCCGACCCCGAAGCTGAATCTGTGAAAAAAGAGGACCGCGCCCGCCTGCACCTGATGCTGAAAGACCTCGATGATACTGACCGCGCGGCAGTCATTATGCGCTATTGGTACGATTATTCTGAAGTTGAAATTGCCCAATCGCTGAAGTTGACGGTGAGCGCGGTAAAGAGCCGCTTGCACCGCTCGCGCAAAGCATTGGCTGGTATGTGGCAGGAAGAAAAATCCCGCGCCCACCCTGAAAGGAGATCCCGTGAATCACTCGCCTTTTGAAGAATGGTTGTTGAATAACAGCCCTGTTACCCCTGAACAACAACGTGATCTCGATCTGCACCTGCGAACCTGTACGTATTGTTCTGCGCTGGTTGAAACCGGGAAGGTGCTCAGCACTACCAAGCTGGCAACCCCTGCGCCAGGATTTACGATGCGCTTCCAGGCCCGTTTGGCTGAACGCAAAGCTGCTGAACGCCGGCAAAAATTGTGGGGCATGATCTGGTTCACCCTGGCAGGGCTGGGATTGTTGATGTGGGCAGTGGGACCCTATCTGGCTTCATTTCTTGCATCACCCGCCACCTGGATCTCTGTTGTAGTTGGTTGGCTCGTGTTTATCGGGACAACCCTTTTCGCCCTGGTGGATGCGGGTGCAGTAATCTTGAGTATTATCCCCAGGTTCCTGTCGCCTTTTGCCTGGTTGGTATTGCTTTCAACAATTGCAGGTATGGGTCTTCTTTGGTCGGTATCAATCTGGCGGTTCGCCCTTAGGAATGCACCGCAAGGAGTTTAATCTATGAATAAGTTAATCAAATCTTTTACGTTGTTAGTGCTGTTGGTACTGTTACTCGTTCCAGCCAGTCCTGCGTATGCCCAGAGCGGCGGGGGAGAACCGGGGAAGATCATCTTTGGTGAAAACTTCACGCTTAAGAATGGTGAAAAGCTCAACGGTGACCTGGTCGTTTTGGGCGGTAATGTGACTGTTGAAGAAGATGCCAATCTGAACGGTAACCTGGTCGTCTTTGGCGGGACAGTTTCAAGCAACGGTAACTTGAACGGTGATGTCGTTGTCTTTGGCGGGCAAATTGCTTTGGCTGAAAAAGCGGTGGTGGCAGGCGATGTGGTCACCATTGGCGGGCAGTTGACCCAGGCTGAAGGCTCCAAGATCAAAGGTGAAGTGGTTAAGAACGTTTCACCCGATATTCAAATTCCCAACGGACGTATTCCACCTGATGTACAGCCGCCCAAGGTAAATATCACTTTCAATCCCTTCTGGACAGTCGCTGGTATTTTTTACCGTGCCTTGATCATTGCGGCGCTGGCGATGTTGGTAGTGGTCTTCCTCAAGCCGCAAATGGATCAGGTAAGCCGAGCGATCGTTAGTCAGCCTTTGATGTCTGGTGGTGTGGGATTGCTGACTGTGTTCGGTGGACCGATTTCCATTGTGGTTGTCGCATTGATCATGGTTGTAACACTGATCCTAATTCCAGTAGCGTTCCTCGTGGTATTTGTAGGCGTGTTAGCCATTGCGTTAGCCTGGTTGTTCGGCATGATCGCTTTAGGGAACGAAGTGGGTGAGCGCTTTACCCAATCCATCAATCAGACTTGGGCGCCGGCATTTACAGCAGGTTTTGGAACGTTCCTCCTAATGTTGGTTGGCGGGGCCATCGGCGAAATTCCATGTATTGGGTGGTTGTTCGTTGCGCTCATCGGGTTTGTGGGCATTGGCGCGGCAGTGTTGACCCGCTTTGGCACACAACCCATTCAACCTGCGATGGTAGCCGTTTATAAGCCACCTGTGAGTTCGGACCAGCTCCCGCCCGTGAATTAAGTCATAAAATCCGGCATGTTATAATCAATCCGCCCCGAGCAAGAACGGGGCGGATTGATTTTTGGAGGAAGATATGGCTTTAAAACAAAACCCCATCCCTGACACAATTATTCATAGCTCTCCACCGCCGCTGGTCGAGGTGGCTGGAACGCACCGCGAGATGGGTCGGCAGATTGGTGAAGCGTGCCGTGTGCAGGTACAGCACAGCGTGGCGAATGCGCACGTGTTAATTGACCAGTCTTATAACACCCTGGAACTTACCTGGGCTGGAGCAAATAACCAGGCGCGTAAATATCTGCCGTTTGCTGAAGAACGATATCCGCAGTATGTGGATGAACTGCACGGGATCGCGGAAGGGGCAAATGTTTCCTTCGATGATTTGATGGTCGTGAATGCCATGGAGGCCGTGACCATGGACGCGCTCCATCTTACACGTTGTACCAGCTTTGGAGTCAATGAACAGCGCACAGCTGATGGTCATGTATTGTTGGCTCATAATGAAGATTGGATTCCCGAAGACGAGAACGATGTCTATGTGATTTCGGCGAAGCCGAATGATGAACCCCCGTATCTTGCCATGACGTATGGCGGACTCCTGCCCAATGTCGGGTTCAACGCGTATGGCATTGCTCAAGCCATTGACTCGGTATACCCGAACGATTCGCGCATCGGAATTCCGCGTTTGATGGTTGCGCGTGCAGTCCTGGCTTCGCATCGTATTTCGGGCGCGATCGGGCGGACGCTTGTGCCTCATCGTGCAGCGGGTTATAACCATTTGATCGTCCACGAGAGCGGCGAGATGTATTCGGTGGAGGTTTCTGCGCGCCGCTTTAATATCCTGCACGGCACGGATGGATATATGACTCACACCAATCATTATCTGTCTTCGACGATGAAGGAGATCGAGAAGGACCCTGAAGAGTTGATCTCATCGCGCGTCCGTTATTTCCGCGCCAATCGGTTACTGCGCCAAGATAGCACCCACTCGATCAAGAGTTTACAGACGATCCAGAAAGACCACGTCAATTTACCGAACTCGATCTGTAACCATAACATTGAAGGTATCGATCCCATGGACCGCGAGAGCACGATCACGGCGCTGGTCATCGATCTGACCGCGCGCGAGATGCATATTGCCTGGGGCAATCCTTGCCAGAATACCTACCATACCTATCATCTAAACGAATAACTGGATTGCGATAGGGTTGCAAACTTCCACATTCAACTGTATAATCCCCCTTACATTTTTCTTAATTGGAGCATCAAGTGACAGATCAGAATCAAGCCCTGCCCACTCAAGGGAGCGATACCGAACAGCAGGGAGAACAACTCAATCATAATAGTAATCAAACCATGGAGTCTTTGCTTAACGAGCAAGAGCTTAATGTTGACCTGCCTCAACCTGGCGAAATTCGTACAGGTGTGATCGCAAGTATCAGCCATAGCCAGATCCTCGTCAGCATTGGCGCCAAATCTGAGGGAGTGATCTCTGGTCGTGACTTGGACCAACTGTCGGCTGAAGAACGCGACGCGTTGAAAGTCGGACAAGAAGTCCACGTCTTTGTCGTCAATCCTGAAGATGCCAACGGAAATGTTGTCCTCTCCTTCAAACGCGCCCAGGAACAACTTTCATGGGAGAACGCGGATAAGTTACTCGAAAGCAACAGCGTCATCGAGAGCAAGATCACCGGCTTCAATAAAGGCGGCTTGATCGTGGCTGTCGAAGGCTTGCGCGGCTTTGTGCCTTCATCGCAGGTCAGCGCTTTGCGCCGCACGCAAACCACCGGTGACACCCCTGAACAACGCTGGCAGAAAATGGTGGGTCAGCCCATCACCGTACGCGTTGTCGAAGTAGACCGCGAACGCCGCCGCCTCATTCTTTCTGAGCGCGCCGCCAGCACTGAATCCCGCCAGTCTCTCAAAGAACGCGTGTTGGATGAGCTCGAGCAGGGCAAGACCTACACCGGTCGTGTGACCAGCCTCGCCAACTTTGGCGCCTTCATCAACATCAATGGCGCAGACGGACTCGTCCATCTCTCCGAGCTTTCATGGGATCACATTGAACACCCCAAGGAAGTTTTGGAAGTCGGTCAGGAAATCAAAGTCAAAGTCATCAACGTCGATCGCGAGAAGAAACGTATTGGGCTTTCCGTGCGTGCCTTGCAGGAAGATCCCTGGCGCTCGCGTGTTCAGAAATATAGTGTGGGTCAATTGGTCGAAGGTGTCATTACGCGCCTCACCAAATTTGGCGCCTTTGCCCGCCTCGAAGGCGACATCGAAGGCTTGATCCATATTTCCGAGATTGCCGAACACCGCATCGAGCATCCCAAGGAAGTTCTCAAGGAAGGCGAAGTCAAGAGCCTGCGTGTGATTCGTATCGATGCCGATCAACACCGCATCGGTCTCAGCCTCCGCAAAGTTGACTCAGCCGCTTATGCTGACAAAGATTTCAAACTCCTGACGGCTGAATTCGACCAGGCACCCGAAGAATCAACTTCTGATGCGCCGGAAACTCCCAGCGAAGAATAAATCAAAGAGCGCACTTCGGTGCGCTCTTTTATGATATGGCGCTCATCATCGACTCCCACCAGGATCTTGCCTGGAACATGCTTACCTACAAACGCGATTACACGCGTGCTGTAGCTGAAACGCGCCGCCTCGAAGCGGGCACGCTCATCCCTGAACGGAATGGCGAGTCGCTGCTCGGGTGGGATGAATATCAGCGCGGTCAAGTCGCCGTCATTTTTGCGACTTTGTTCGCCGCCCCCGCGCGCAGAAAAGAATTGTGGGACACAGTCTGGTATCCGGATTCGGATACCGCTCACCGCCTCTACCGTGACCAGATCCTGCTCTATCGCAAATTAGCTGATTCTCACTCTGAAAAATTCCGCCTCATTACTTCTACAAAAGAACTTAATCCCGTCATCGAGCATTGGTCCAAGCCTCTCCAAAATGACGAAGGTCATCCCGTTGGCTTGATCTACCTCATGGAAGGCGCAGATGGGATTCGCTCACCGCATGAACTTGCCGAATGGTGGGAGATGGGGTTGCGCATGATCGGCTTGGCATGGGCTGGGACGCGCTACTGCGGCGGCACCAGCGACCCGGGTCCATTAACAGATGAAGGTCGCAAACTCCTCTCTGCCATGCGTGAATACAATTTCATATTAGACCTCAGTCATATGGATGAAGCCTCCGCGCTCGAATCATTGGATCGTTATGAAGGTCCGATCATGGCGACGCATGCCAACTGCGCGGCGCTGATGCCGGGTTCAGAGTCAAATCGTCATCTGCCCGATCGGGTTATCCACGGTTTGATCGAACGAGGCGGGGTGCAGGGCGTACTTCCGCTGAACTCATTTCTCAAAGTAGGCTGGAACCGCCACACCGGCAGCCGTCGTGATGAAGTTCCGCTGGATGTCTTGATCGCCCACATTGATCATATATGTCAATTAGCTGGCAACGCAGACCACGCCGCCATCGGCTCGGACTTTGACGGCGGCTTTGGTTTGCAATCCATTCCCCCTGAATTGGATTCGATCGCTGACCTGCAAAAGATCGGTGTCAAATTAATAGAACGTGGTTATAGTGAAGCTGACGCCGAAAAGGTTCTGGGCGGTAACTGGCTCAGATTCCTGCGGGAGCATTTACCGGCATGAGTGTTGACCTTGGCTTTCGTGTGTCTTATTTGCGAATCCGTTTCAGTTTAATCACAGTCGGCTTTGGTTTGTTTGTATTTGTAGTTGGGGCTAAGCCTGGTTGGTTCGGCTGGGACCGCAGTCCCGTCGTTGGGTTTGTTCAAATAGCAGTCTTCCTGATCGGGCTGGCATTGATCTGTATCGGCGGCTATGTCGGGCTCGTGGCGATGTGGGGAAATGAACAACGCAGTATCGTGGCAGATGTCGGTTTGCGTTTGGTAGGTACGGGTTACGTCATTGCTGTCTTTACCGGCATGGCGGATATTTTCGGGCTGGGGTCACAGCCCTTGCCGATGGTTCCGTATTTTGGTCCCTGGCAGGCAGTGGGAGTCTTGATCGGTCAGGCTATCATTGCCCTTGGCTTGTTGATGACTATCCCATATCATTTCCTTATAAAGGAAAATAGGAATTAGATATTTATTGCCTCACGCGGTTAAACGTCTTGGGGATTTTCGAGTGGTTTGCCAAAAAACATTTTTATCAGAAATGTGTTCACTTCCAATAACTTATTCCCTACCTTTGTGGCGATTTTTTCCAACCATGTCAGCAAGAATGGTTTTCGGACTGCCAGCAGGGCTAAGGTAAAAAGGATTAGAAAGATACCATAGAGAACTGCTCTGATAACAGATAAGGCAACAAAAATAATGAGGAGAAGAGGCCATGTAAATGGGGCTAGAATAATTGCCCCTGAATGGAACTTGCGCTTCAGTGGGTCATCAACCGGACGCTGTGCGTTAACGCGGTAAGCATACCGTGCGCATGCGAAGAAGCTCAACATAAGTAGGAAAACGCCACCGCATACTTGAAATCGGGTAAAGTAATTAAACAACATAACGTACCCCGGCACTGATCTCCCTTTACGTATGTTATAACAATAATCCAATTAAGTATACAAGTAACAAACATCCCGTATCTTTGATGACACGGGATGTGGTTTTTAAAATCGTAAGAATATGTTTATTCAAGAAAGCGTTTGGCGGTCTCAGCCAGCATCGCTGTACCGATCGGCATGGCGCGCTCGTCAATATCGAACTTAGGATGATGGAGCATGTACTCTTCATGCCCCGCCTTTTGTGTCCCCAGCGTAAACATCGCACCGGGGGCATATTTCATGAATTCACCGAAATCCTCTGCGCCCAATGTCTTTTCGATTTCTCCAACATTCCCTTCGCCTAGCAGGTCCTTGCCGGCTTTTTCAATGACCTCGGCTACATGCTTGTCGTTGATCATCGGTGGACCGCCGTATTCGAACCTGAGTTCATAATCCCCACCCAGAGTTTTGGCGATCTCGAATGCCCGGATCATTTCTGCGCGGATCTGTTTATGGACATCCAGGTCAGTGAAGCGCAGCGTCCCTGTGATTTGCACACTTTCAGGGATCACGTTCTCGGTAAACCCGCCATGGACGGAACCAATGCTAACCACCGCAGGCGCAAAGGGATTGACCCGGCGTGAGATGATGCCGTTCAACGCCATGATCACATGCCCAAGCATGTAAAACGGATCGATCGTTTGATCAGGATGCGCTCCGTGTCCACCTTTGCCTTTGAGCACTCCATACCAGGAATCAACCCCGCCGGAATTTGGACCGGCATTGATGCCAATTGTGCCCACAGGTTTTGATGGGTCGACATGTTGGGCGATGACATAATCCACGCCCTCCATTGCGCCTTCCGCCGACATGCGCTGTGCGCCGCTTAAACCTTCCTCATCGGTTGTCTCCTCACACGGCTGAAAAAGAAAACGAACGCGCCCCGGCAAATTCTCTTTCGATAATAACAGCGCCGCGCCGAGCGCCATCGCAGTATGCGAATCGTGTCCGCAGGCGTGCATCGCCCCTTTATTTTGCGAAACATATTCCGTCTCGTTCATTTCAAGGATGGGGAGCGCATCCATATCCGCGCGGATGGCGACCAGCTTCCCGCCTTCGCCGATCTCAGCGACGACGCCGGTCTTCCCGACCCCGCGCCTGACCCTGTACCCCATCTTTTCCAGTTCATCCGCAACGATTTTCGACGTGCGGTGCAGCTCGAACCCGATCTCAGGGTGCATATGGAAATCGCGCCGCCACTCGATCAATTCTTCTGATATTGCATGTGATTGTTTGAGCATGGTTTCTCCAAGTTTCTGTCATTGCGAGGAGGGCTTTAGCCTGACGAAGCAATCTCCTCATTGTGTAGGGGATTGCTTCCCGAAGGTCGTAATGACGGATGATTACTTCTTTACCTTCATTGTCGCCTTTTCAGCTGCCGACATAATTCTATCCAATTCCTTTTCCTGCTGCGGTTCCAGCGGCGGGACGGTATGTTCGCGTAAAATTCTTTCGGCTTCATCGACGGCATGATCTGCCATGCCTTTCCGTTCCAGCTTCTCTTCCCAGGTATCCCACGAGTTGCGTTCAGCGAGTTTTGTCAGCGCGAGTTCGCCGCCTCTGAGATGTTTCATGGTATGTTTTTGACCGAGGAAATTGCGCGTCCCGTTCATCACATTGCCGATGATCTCAACTGCCAGATGGTCTGCATCTGCCGATAAGCCTGTACGCAAACGGATCACACTTCCGGCAAGTTCATTATCCAATACCATTTGCGCAAAGGAACCCATCACACCGGCTTCCATTTCACCGATACCGGAGAGTTCATCCGCTCCAGCCAGCGCAGGGATGGTGGCGTTCAGTCCACGTTCGAAGGCGTTCTGAGCGTCGAGTGTATGGGCATTCGTGGAGAATCCATACACATTGACGCTGAACCCATAATAATGTCCAAGTTGAACCGTGGCGGCGGAGGATAAGCCCAATTCCACGCCGCTCCAGATCAAGCCAGTACGCGGCTCCAACATCCCCAATCTTCCGCAATAGACAACACCACAGCCCGGATTGATGATCTGCGCCAATACGATCGGAGCCAGCGACTCAGCGCTTTGTTGGACGATACTGCCCGTGATCGTCATGGGCGAGGTTGCGCCGCCGGTGGGGCAGGGCAAGTTGGCATGGATGATGCCTGCCTTCGCCATCTCAACGATCGCTTCGGCGGCGATGTCGTGCATCGTCAACGGGCTGACCGGTGAAAGCGACAATGTTAATTCGTGTGCCGGTGTGCCGACCACCGCCGCCATCTCCACTGCATATTTCACTTCATGCCCGAACTGAATACCCGGACCCTGCACCGGCTTGGTGGTATTCGATAGCGCGTGGCGATACATGTGCATCGCCATCATTTCATTGGAGATATCGGGCGGGGTGAAGAAAGGTGTGACCGTGTTACAGTTTGGCAGGGCATCAAGCAAACGGATGGCGTTGCTGGCGTCTTCAGCGGTTGCGGTGTGATGTGTGCCCGTGCGCGCATCGAAGACATCACGCGCTCCGCCGAGGTTATGGAAGTACAGCTTTCCATTCCCGAGTTCGTTGACCTGCCCATTGCGCCCGCGGATCACGGGACGTTTATTGGCTTTGGCGATACTGTCCATCACCAGATCGGGCGGGAAGCAAACGCGATTGCCATTCATCGTGCAGCCTGCATCCAGCAAAATCTCGAGGCTGGGTTTATGTGTCCAGATCACACCCACTTCATGCAAGATCTTAAGCGTCGCTTCGTGCATTGCCTTTACATCTTCATCCGATAAAAACTTCAGTGGTTCCATGACTTCTCCTATAAATTTTATGTCGTTGCGAGGAGGGTGCTCTTCCCGACGAAGCAATCTCCTCGCAGATGTGTAGATTGCCTCGGGCTAGCGCCCTCGCAACGACATAATGGTTATTTCTCCAACACCTTTGCCAAAAACTCCATCCGCTTTATTTCTGAATCAAGAATATTTTCGATCTTCAAAAACGAATGACCCTCATCTTTATATAAAAGCAAATCCACTTCCTTGCCAAGTTCGACAAGTTTATCACGCGCATCTACTGAATCGACCGCGGGGCAGCGTGGGTCAATGCCGCCGCAGATCAATTGCACGGGCGCATTTACCTTATCCAAAAAGAAATAGGGCGAGCGCGCGGTCCAAAGTTCTTTGTTCTCTTCCGGGTCGCCCATATTCTCGATGTTCCAATACTGTAGATCCTCGCGCGATTTCTGATGTGATTTGATCCAATTCAAAAACGGCACGACCGCCGAACCCACCGCAAACAACTCGGGGTACATCGTTAAGCAGGTCATCGTCAGATACCCGCCGTGACTGCGTCCCGTCACGCCGATCTTGTTCTTATCAGCCAAATTATTTTCAACCAAATACTGTACGCCGGCCGCGCAGTCGTCCGTATCAACGCCGCCCATGTCATAGCGGCTGGCGTTCTGCCATTTCTTTCCATAGCCGGTTGAGCCGCGATAATTCGGCGCGAGCACCGTCCAGCCGCGCGCGGCAAAATAACTCATGATCGGATGCCACAAAAATTGAAAATGCCAATTTGGTCCGCCGTGGATGTTGATGACAGCAGGCGCGCCGCTGTTCTTCGCGCGATATAACAGCGCTGGCACTTGCACTCCATCTTTGCCCGCGTACCAAACTTCTTCTGGCGGAATAAATTCCGCGTTATGTAATTCATCAGGTAATGAATTTGTCAATTGTTGCGTTGAGCCAGCTGCAAGATCGATCTTCCACAAGTCACAAGGATGCGATTGATCTTCATAAAGAATGACGACGCTATCGGATGTGAACTGCGGCTGATAATGGACTCCCGCCCCGACCTGATACTGCTTAACATCAGCGCCTCCTTCCTTAAGCTGGAGGCTGGTTCGTGCCCCCTCGGCATGGACCCAGCCGATCATTTCTCCGCTCCGCGACCAAGCCGGTTGCGTATCATCCCCAACAGATTGATTGACCCAGGTGATCTCGCGAGTCTCGGGGTTGAATAAGCCAATGTCATGCCATTCACCGTTCTCAGCAGAGAATGCCAAAAACTTTGAATCGGGCGACCATACCGGATTCTGTGCATTCAGCACCTCATCCTTGATCTTCAACTGCACCGTGTGGATCTTCGTCGCCTTACGCGGACGGTTGATCGGTATCACGTAAATACTGTGGTCACTCGCTGTCGACTCAGCCTCGAGCGCGATCCACTGCCCATCCGGTGACCAGGTCACATCCCAGCAGGGATGAAAGACATTTTTGAGCAGTCGCCCCGGTGTGCCGTCGGTAGGGAGTAGGTGTAACGCAAATTGACCATGCCGGTCAGAAAGCACGGCTAGTCTTTCGCCATCTGGTGACCATGCCATGTTAGGTTGGTGAGCATAAGCAATATCCGGCGTGAGGTCTGTCGAGGTGTTGGTTTGAAAGTCGTGAATATAAATGTGATACGACTCACTGCCATCCGGGTCGAGGGCATAGGCAAGCCGGGTGCCGTCTGGAGAAAAGCGCGGCGAGAATTTGGCGCCTGCAATTTGTTCCGTCATTGCGAGGAGGGTGCTTTCCCCGACGAAGCAATCCCCTGTTGCGTCTGAGATTGCTTCGGGCAAAGAACGCCCTCGCAATGACATGGAATATAACTTCCACGTTTCGGTTTTATTCCATGAGAAGACGATTCGACTTTCATCCGGTGAAATGTCGAATCGCAGTCCGTTATCGACGTGTGGGACACGCAGGAGTTGGGTGAGGTCAAGTGTGTTATGCAGGTTGAAAGTCCTCGATCATTGGCAGATGTTCAAGCCCGGCTTGTTTGGCGAGGTTCAAAACATAAGCGTGGAGTTCTGCCTCTTTGGCAGGGTCAAGCTCAGGTCGTTTGTAGGAAGCGAGTATTTCCGTCACACGCTGTCTGGCGCGGGTGAAAGTGTCCATCGATCCGGATGCCTTCCAGCCGCGCATCGAGTCGCGGTCGATCACTTTGCCGGGCATGTGCTGTTCCTTTTGGAAGAGCTGCATGGTGATGCGTTGTTTGAGGAAGTCGCCGCCTTTGAAGTTGACGCCTTCATAAAAACCGGTGGCAAGTGTTTCGGTCTGGACTTTCATGCCGTCGATCATGCGCTTTGCCATGGCGATACCTTCTGCATCGACAACAAGTTTTTCAGGGCTTTGACACAGGAGTGAATCCAACATGCCGGAGCCGGAGATCATGTTGATGCCGCTCAACGCGCCGATCATCGCGCCCATGCCGCTTTCGAGACCGGCTTGCATATCCAAAACTTTCGACTCGGTTGAACCGAGATAGGCATGGGTTGGCAAGCCCAGCGATTTACCAACCTGCGCGTACGACGAATCGATCATTGCGGTTTCCACAGAACCAAACGGTGTGCCGCCTTTACGCATGTCAAACGTGGACGGTGCGCCGCCCCAAACGATGGGGGAGCCCGCGTGCGCGAGTTGATGAATGGTAATGCCTGATAGACATTCAGCGGCATGTTGCGTGACTGCGCCAAGTAATGTCACCGGAGCCGCCGCGCCAGCCAGAGGCATCGAAACAATTTCGGCTGGAACACCTGCGCGCGCGAGTGTGATCAAATTGCCTGCGCCAAAGTTGGACCAGATCAAGGGAGGCGAGGGGCAGGCATCGAAGACGGCGCGCGGATGCTCGCGTAAATTATCGCGCCCGCCTGCGAAGATGGCGAGCATGTCGATCATGTGATGCACGGTCGCGTTGGTGAACGCGCCGGTGACGATCGGTTTCTTGGAATACAACATGACCAGATATAAACGATACAGGTCGTGCAGATCCTTGGGTACATCATGGCACACGACCGCAGTGGACTGCGCATCGTACTGCGGGATGCTTTCGGCAACCTTGATGATGCGGATCAGGTCTTCAGTTTCAGCGGTCTTGTGCTCCAGCGTTTCAGGGACCAGGATGGAGATGCCGGATGAGCCGGGGTCGAAGTGGACCGCATCGCCTCCATACTGGACCTTGGGACTGCCGTCGTAATCGTAGAGATAAAACTGGCGGGGGACCGTTTCCAATGCCTTGTGGACGATCTGCCCCGGAATGCGGACGACTTGCGTTTCTTCGTCCACTTGCGCTCCGGCTTCGGCGAGCAGCTGCCGGGCTTCAGCATTCTGCACTTTTATGCCGGGCTTAAGCATGAGTTGATAGGCCTCTTCAATGATGCGGGCGATCAATTCATCGTTGAGCAGGGATAATTTAGGCTGCATGGTGTACCTCCTGGATAACTGTGAAATACGAGTGAAGACTCGTTTAGAGACATTTCAGCAATTGCCCAGGTTTTCTCTGGAGTCGGACAGCTTGCTGTCTGACTAACCGGAAGCAAGCTTCCAGACTCCAGAATTTATACAGGTTGGTAATCTTCGAGCAAGGGCAATTGTTCGAGACCGGCTTTTTGGGCGAGGTCTAAGATATGAGCGTGGAGTCGGCTTTCTTTGGCAGGATCCAGTTCCGGGCGACGGTAAGACGCGAGCAATTCATTCACGCGAAGTTTGGCTCTGCCGAAGGCGTCCAAACTGCCGTTGGCTTTCCAGGCGCGAGTCGAGTCGCGGTCGATCACACTACTGGGCAGGTGCTGTTCTTCGCGGAAGAGCTTCATGGTGATTTTCTGCTTGAGAAAATCTCCGCCTTTGAAATTGATGTTGTGATCGTAGAAACCGGTGGCGAGCGTATCGGTGTGGAGTTTGACACCGCCGATCATGCGCTTTGCCATGGCGATGCCTTCCGCATCGAGCACAAGTTTTTCTGCGCTGTGACAGGCAAGGAAATCCAACATGCCGGAGCCGGAGATCATGTTGATGCCGCTCAATGCGCCGACCATGGCGCTGATGCCGCTTTCGAGACCCGCCTGCGCATCGACGAGTTTTGAATCGGTTGCGCCGAGATAGGTGTGCGTGGGCATGTTGAGGGTCTTTGCGACCTGGGCATAGGAACAATCAAGCATGGCTGTTTCCACGGCGCCCATGGGTGTGGCGCCTTTGCGCATGTCGAAGATCGCGGCGGCGCCGCCCCAAACGACAGGGGAGCCTGGATGGGCAAGTTGATGAATGACAATGCCTGCGAAACATTCGGCTGTGTGCTGTGTGACAGTGCCAAGCATGGTCACTGGCGCCGCCGCGCCTGAAAGCGGCACGGACACGATCTCAGCAGGGACGCCTGCACGCGCAAGTGCAATGAGATTGCCTGCGCCAAAATTGGACCAGATCAATGGCGGCGCAGGGCAGACATCAAAGATGGCGCGTGGTTTCTCGCGTGCGGCTTCCTCGCTGCCCGCAAAGATCACGAGCATGTCGATCATTTCTTGAACGGTCTTGTTCGTGAATGCACCGGTGACGATCGGCTTCTTGGAATGAAGCAAGACTAAATACAAGCGATACGAGTCTTGTATCTCTCTGGGGACATCGTGACAAATCACGGCGGTGGATTGCGCGTCGTATTGCGGGAGTTGTTCTGCAACCTTTAGTAAACGAATCAGATGCTCGGTCTCGGTGGTGTCGTGTTCCAGGGTTTCAGGGTTGAGCATGGTGATGCCCGAGGAGCCCGGGTCAAAGTGGACATGGTCGCCGCCGTAATGCACGGTGGGGTTGCCGTCATAATCGTAGAGATAAAACTCACGCGGCACACTCTCCAACGCCTTGTGGACCAACGCTGCGGGAATCTGTGCGACGTGAGTCCCAGCGTCGATCTTGGCGCCTGCCGACGCGAGCAGGTCACGTGCTTCAGGGTTTTGGACCTTGATGCCGGGCTTGAGGAGGAGTTCGTACGCCTCGTCCATGATGCGGGCGATGATCTCATCGCTTAACAATGTGAGTTTGGGTTGCATAAGACACCTCTAAATAAAATTAGGAATTCAGAATTCTTTTCTCTTTGGCGAAAGAGAGTGGAAGATTGTGAATTAGGGATTAGGAATTATTTCGATGCCTAATCCCTAATTTGTAATTTGTGGTTTTACTTCTCAACCGACTTGATAATTTGTTCCAGTTCTTGAATGACCTTCTCTTCGAGCGGATCGGGTTGATGCTCGTTCAGTCTCTTGTGAGCTTTGGCTGTTGCCCAATCGCGGGCATCGTCTTTCTTTGTCTCCCATTCGCTGTAGGGACGCCTGTCCATGAACTGCGGCATGAACAGTTCGCGCATATGTTTACGAGTATGTTTCTGCGCGAGATAGTGTCCGCCGGGACCGACGTTGGCGATGGTATCGAGAGCCAGGGTTTCATCATTGACTTCGATGCCCTGCATCATCTTGTGAATGATGGAGAAGATCTCACAGTCCATCATCATCTCGGCATAGGACCAGATGCGACTGCCATGCAGGAACCCGCAGCCCAACAGCATATCGGACATGACAATGCTCGCCATGAACGTGGAGAGACTGCCGTCAATGCCTGCCTGCCAGTTCGGTTCTTTTGCGCCTGTGGCAAATGAACCCATGGAAAGCGGAATGTTGTAAAAGTCCGCGAGCACGTTGGTGGCTGCGCCGAAAAGATAGTCTTCCGGTCCGCCGCCGGTGTAGGAACCGAAGCGCAGGTCGGAGGCAGTCTGTGCTGCTGCATAGAAGACCGGAGCGCCGGGATATGCCAGCTGCAACAGAGCTGTGGCGGCGATCACTTCCGCGTTGCCGACAGTCAGGTTGCCTGCCATTGTCACTGGACCTGTCGTGAGGCAGGATGCCATGGTCATGAAGCCAGTTGGGATGCCATGTTCCGCTGCAATCAACGCAGCATCCAAACTGCCGCCATCGTGACCGAGCGGGGGAGCGGTGCACTGCATCAGGGAGAGAATCGGACGTTCACGGAGTTTGTCTTTGCCGCCAACGATCGCTGCTGCCATCTCGATCGCGGCTTTGGCTTCAGCTACGTTGTAGATGCTTTCCGTTTGCACATGCTTGGTGGAGTTCTCCCACACGGCTTTGATCTCGTGCAGTCCGCGTGCTTCGACTGGCGCATCTTGTGCCGAGACAGCGACCCAATGGAACGCGACTTCCTCAGTCGCATCAGCCACGCGCGCGATATCTTGGACATCGCGCAGGCACGAGGTTCGTTTTTGATGCGTTTCGATGTCGATCACTTCCACACCGCAGCCATCCGTCCCGAGATAGACGTGGTTGCCGTCCAATGGCAGATCCTGCTGCGGGTCGCGCGCCGCGAGCGAGTAGGTCGGCGGGCATTTCTTCAACGCCTCTTCGATCAGGTCGCCTTTGGCACGCACGATCTTCTTTTCATGATCGACCGTTGCGCCGTTGGCTTCCCAAATTTCCATGGCGCGCTTCGATGGGAAGCGCACACCGACGTGTTCGATGAGCCACAACGTGGCTTCGTGAATCTTTTTGACTTCTTCAGTTGTTAAGATTTCAAGCTTTAATTTCGGATTACTAATTGACTTGATATTTTTTGACATAGCGCCCTCCCGAGGCTCATGTCTCTACTCTCTCTTTGTCAGTCTTTTATTTGAACCGCAAAGCTCGCTAAGAACGCTAAGAATTTTTTGATCTTCGCGTTCTTTGCGTGCTTGGCGGTAATTTGATTATTCCTTGCCAACCAACTTCTTTGCCAACTGCACCGCGCCAACTGCATCTTCAGAAGTGCCATCGGCTTTGATCTTTTCAGCCCAATCTTTGGTGATCGGTGCGCCGCCGACCATCACCTGGATGCGCGGACGTAAACCTTCCTTGTCCAATTCCTCGATCACTTCGCGCTGACGCACCATCGTGGTCGTGAGCAGTGCGCTCATGCCGATCAGATTCGCATTGATCTCGAGCGCCTTGCCGATGATCTTGTCAGCGGGTTGATCTACACCAAGGTCAACAACTTCAAAACCTGATGCGCTCAACATTGTGCCAACGAGCGTCTTGCCGATTTCATGAATGTCACCTTCCACGGTGGCGAGCACCACGCGTCCCATGATCTCACGCGCCTCGCCGAGTTTCAGCAACTCGGGCTCAAGCACAGCCACAGCGGCTTTCATCGCTTCGCCCGCCATCACCAATTCAGGCAGGAAAGCCTCGCCCTTGCCGAATTGGTCGCCGATATAGTTCACGCCCACCACGAACCCCTTGGTGATCGTATCGAGCGGGTGCATTTGAAGTTCGATCGACTTCCTCGCCAACTCAGCAGATACATCCGAGTCACCTTCAATAATGCTGTCAGCCATTTGCTTATACAATTCTTCTGTCATGTTTCATTCTCCTTCCGTGAATTTTTTCTGTTTACAAACCCAATTGCTCGGTTTTGAGATCCAATAATTTTTGCGGCACGCCCAGATACTTTACAAGCTGCGCCCCGATATCGCGAATGTGTTCTTCCGCCTGCTGCTCGGCGAGATCAGCATCGCCCGCCTCGATCGCCTCCAGCATGGCAAGATGCTCGCGGAACTCATCCTTCAAACTTTCCTCCAACGCCTCGGGGTGCTCGAACATCGCCTGATATAACAGCCAATCGGGGAACGTATTCACGACCATGCGATAGACGCGCGTCATCATCGAATTTTTTGCGGCTTCCACGATCATAAAATGGAAGTCTCCGCTTAACGTGCGCGACGCAGACATATCATCAAGCCGAATTAATTTTTTGGATTTATTGACGATCCGCTTCAAGGCATCGACGTGAGCCTGCTCCCGATTAATAGCCGCTGCCCGGCTGACAGCTTTTTCCAACAACAGACGCATGGCATACGACTCGGCAATGACTTCATCGCTCGGTTCAGGTACCCGCACCCCGCGGTAGGGGACGCGTTCCGCCAATCCCGCTGAGGCGAGCAAGTCCAGGGCTTCTCGGACGGGGGTCATGCTCACTTTGAGTTGTGTGGCGATATCATCCTGCCTGAGCCAGTCACCCGGCTTATATTTCCCCGAAATTACCTTTTCGTGCAGAACGTCAAAAATATCCTCTTTGAGAGGTCTTTTTTGAGTGAGTTCGGTTTCTTCGTTTAGTGCTGAATGGGTGGGCATGTATTTCCTCAATACCCACTCATTATAAATTATATATAATTTTTAGTACAGGAAAGTTGGCGTGTTGGATATCATTCTTCAAGCATGCTGTCCGACATGTTTCTCAGATCGTTCAGGTCAATACGGACTGGTTTTCAGTTGGTCATAGAGATGATGGTCGTTGATGTATTCGTACACAGTGGCGGGTAAATAATAGCGGACCGAATGTCCCTTGGCGATGCGGCTTCGAATCTCACGCGAGGCGATCTCCAACAGCGGCGCATCCACATAATGGATCTTGGAACTGATTCCCGGCAGTTCGCGTTCCAGCGCTTCAAGGTTGGTCTCATCACTCGGACGGCGCATCACACCGATCCAGTGACAGGCATACACGAGTTTTTGTGGTTCATGCCATGTGGGTAGATCGCGCAACGAGTCGCCGCCAATAATGGGGACGATATCGGCATCGGGATTTTGCTCGGCGATCAGTTTGATCGTATCCAGCGTGTAATGCGGACCTGGTCGATCGAGCTCGATGCGCGAAAGCTCAAAGGCGGGGTTATCTGCAATGGCAAGTTTGACCATCGCGAGGCGATGATCAATGGCTGTAATGAATTGCTCTTGTTTGTGGGGCGGTTCGGGCGTCAGAATCCAAAGCAGACGGTTGAGTTCCAACTGTGACTGCGCTTCCGAAGCCAGAATAAGATGACCAAGATGCGGCGGGTCGAACGTCCCGCCAAAGAGACCGATGCGGTTGGGCATGAGGGTAGTATATCGCAACTTTTCTTGGATATAATTCAACCCATGGACACAAAACCTAGTTACGAAGAACTCAAGCAACAGATCAACATCCATAACTATCACTACCATGTTGAAGATGCTCCGATCATCAGCGATTTGGAATTCGACAAGCTGCTTAACGAACTCAAGCGGATCGAGGCTGAGCATCCCGATTGGGTGACTTCGGATTCGCCAACGCAGCGCGCCGGTGCCAAGCCTGCTGACCGTTTCGACAAGGTCCGCCACCCTG
>JBDTWO010000023.1:0-35145 GCA_040006635.1 Chloroflexota bacterium | reverse complement strand
ACCCGCCCCAAATTATTTAATCATGAAGTGGTTAACGATTTTCTTTACGCTATTCATTGTGTTCGTCATTATCCTTGCAGATGTGGGGAAGCTGGGTGTCCTGCGCGTGTTTACTCAGCATAATCTGGACAAGGTGGGACATTTTGTCTTGTACGGGATTCTGACCCTGCTCTTCGATTTGACTTTCCTGCGCGCGCTTCCGACTCGCAGCCCGAAACTGGTCGTTATTTCAATAGGCTTGATCCTGGCTGTGCTGATTGGCGCGGAGGAATTCTCCCAACGCTATTTTGCCAGCCGCCATTCAGGTTGGTTGGACCTAACCTTTAGCTACCTTGGCGTGATCTGCTTTTCGTGGGTGGCGTTAAAAAAAGTAGGGCGAGATTAATCTCGCCCTACACTGGTTTATTTCGGGGTCAACACCAAATGCCCTTCGGCATCTTTGATAACGGAATCCTGATCCCACCACATTGGATAGTATTCCACCTTTGCCCAAAGCGGCGCCATATCGTCATAATGTTGTTGGTAGGCATGACCTGATTCGCCGGTAGTGTGAATAGCAAGCGAATTGTTCAGGTTGCTTAGGTCTACGATCTCGCGCTCAGAGGGGAGCGTTCTGACTTCAAAAGAGTCGCCAATTGTCCAGCCTGTTGCATCAACAATGCTCTTGCCGCCACCTGTAACAAACGGTCCACGGTTGAACAAGGATTCAATGGGACCGATCCCCGATTTGCCAAGCGTTTGATTGCGGAATGTGGCAGCGTGCAGTTCGCCCCATGCGGGCCATTTCGTTGCATCCTTGCCATATTCTTTTCGCATCTGTGAAACTGTTTCTTCAAAGGCACGCGCAAAAATATCATCACGTGTTTCTACTTTATCGGTGGTGGCTTTGTCGTCCCACCAGGGGCTGTCTGGCTTTTGGACAAGATTGCGCATCACTTCGTACCAACGTCCGCCGCCGCTGGGTAGATAGTCTTTGGGTAGATCGTCTTGGAAGGTGTCGGTGATAAAGTTTTTCCAGAACCATTCAAAGACTAGAGCAGATTGTGAATCGGCGGTCTCCTGATAATTCCAGGCTGCGAGATATTGATCTCGGACGGAAACAAGTTCCGGGTCCAGTTTGAGCGAGAGCAAGATCGGCACAAGAACTTCGGCGTTCAGGCTTTTCGAGTCGCTGTGAATCGTTTGGATGTATGTCGCATCAATTTTGCCAGGTGCGTTTTGGATCAAGTCCACGATGCGAGCGGCGCGTTGACCGTAATCCCAATCCTTGGTGATGAGCTGAGAATAATCACGCGGGTTGGACTGGTTATTGGCGGTGGCGATAAAACCGCTTTCAGGGTTGAAGGCATAGGGCAATTCATCGAAGGGAATATAACCCGCCCATTCGTATTCGCTGTTCCAACCGGGCACGGGGAGTGTGCCATCGCCTTGCTTGCGAATGGGAATGTCTCCGGGAGTTTGATAACCAATGTTGCCATCGACATCGGCATACAACAGGTTTTGCGCAGGGACATGAAAGTTGCGTGCAGCAGTGCGGAAGTCTTCCCAGTTTTGAGCCTGATCAAAACCCCAAATCGCTTCGAAGGGCGTGGAAGGATTTAGTGCTGTCCATGCCAGGGCGATAGCGTAGTTGGCAGGGAGCTCCACACCAGACTTGTCTTTGAATGGTATTGCTTCGGGGTCTTTGGGATCCACATTATCTTTGAGATCACCATACGTATCCGAGATGATAGGACCATGTCTTGAAATACGCACCGTCAGTTCAACCGGGTCGCCGCCACCAACCTTGAGAGTCTCGTTGCGGATTTCAAAATCCACCCACTTGCCATCCACTTCATATTGATTGGGGTTATCAGGATTAACTTTCTCGATGAACAAATCTTGCACATCTGGACCCAGATTGGTGAATGCCCAGGCAATGCGATCGTTATGTCCAGCCACCACGCCCGGCACGCCGGGGAAGGTGAAGCCGGTCACTTGAAACGGACAGGCTTCGCTTTTCGGCATACAGTGTAAATCAGCTTGATACCAAATAGATGGCATTTGAATGCTCAAGTGCATGTCATTCGCGAGGATGGGTTTGCCGGTGGTGGTTAACTTACCGGAAACCGCCCAACTATTGGAACCAATATCTGAATCAGTTGGACCCATTAAGCCTGCCAACAAGCTAAGGTTGTGCGAAACAGCTTGCAAAGCGGTTGTGGAAATATTCGCAGTTTCATTCGTGGTATTGGGTTGGAATGTTGTAGAAGTTTGATCGCCGATTTTGGGAACGATCACGGGATAATCCGCAGGATAGGGTGGGTAGAGTTCAGATAGTTGTTCGGGCGTTAGTGTTTTGAGCAGGATGGCGCGTTCGATCTCATCATCCATGTTGCCACCCAGATCCCAAGCCATGGCTTTGCCCCAGGTCAATGAATTGACGGGAGTCCAGGGTTCGATCTTGTAACCGCGATTCAAAATACCAGTAAGGATTGAATATTCCAGGCTGAGTTCCACGGGACCACGGTCTTGAATGTAGGCATTCACACCATCGGCATACGCCTGAAGTGTGGCTTTTGATTCAGGTCCGAGTTGCGCGTACTCTTGTTCAGCGACTTGTTTCCAACCCAAGGTGCGTAGGAAGGAATCGGTCTTGACCTGCCCCGAACCGAACATTTCAGATATCGTCCCCGACCCTACATGCCGTGAAAAATCCATTTGCCAGAAGCGATCCTGCGCATGGATGTAGCCCTGCCCAAAGAATAGATCATGGGTGGTGGTCGCATAAATGTGCGGAATGCCCATCCCGTCGCGATAGATATCAACCGTTCCATCGAGACCCGTGAGTTGAATCGCCCCGTCAATTTGTGGGAAGGATTTGAGCGCAACCGTGTTGGGCAGGTAACTCTTAAAATAGAACCCGCCACCGCCTCCGAGTAAAAGAACCAGAATAACCAGGCCAATGCCCCCACGCTTTAAGTACAATTTTGTTTTTGACATAACGCCTCCGGTGAATTTGTGAACAGTGCTTATAACACCTTTATTCGTTTTTGGATTTCATGAGATACAATCCAGACCGATGAAATCGCCTGCTTTTGATGTGACGAAACCGATTCTGGGCGCCGCGCTAATTTTGGGAGCTATTGTCCGCTTCGCACCTACGCTGATGGCTGGTTTCCCAATCAATGACGGGGGCATGTTCCTAAGCATGATCCGGGACTTGCACACGAGCGGCTATGTGTTGCCTGCCACCACGAGCTATAACTTTTCTAACATTCCCTTTGCATACCCGCCGCTTGGATTTTATCTGGCGCGCCTGCTGGCAGACCTCGGACTGAACGAGATTCTGGCGTTGCGATTTCTGCCAGCTCTGGCAGCTACATGCGCCATTTACGGAATGTACTTGCTGGCTTCCGCCATAACCCGCTCACCTGAGACAGGTGCCGTATCCGCATTGATCCATGCCCTTGCGCCGCGTTCGTATACCTGGCTGGTGATGGGCGGTGGTCTGACGCGCGCGCTGGGGTTTTGTTTGATCCTGTTCGTGGGCTGGGCGGTATATCAATTATTTCAAACAGGTTCGCGCAAGTGGCTGGTGACTGCTATTTTATGCAGCGCATTGACGGTTCTGAGTCACCCAGAAGCGACAGTCTACGCCGTGGCGTTGTGCGCTTTGATGTGGCTGTTTTATGGTCGAACGCGTGCATCTGCCATCCATGCTGTGCTGGTTGCCGCAGGGACTGTGCTCTTGTGCGCGCCGTGGTGGGGAACAGTACTCGCCCACGCCGGATTGGAGCCGTTTCGTTCGGTACTCAATACGGGTTTGCAGGGAGCTTCACCAGCGGCGACGTATTGGAGAGCGATTTATCCGAATGACAGTATCCTGCCGGTTTTATCGATCCTATTTGTGGCGGCGCTGGGCTGGGGATTATGGAAGAAGCAATATTTCCTCTTGTTATGGACTGTGATGCCCGTGATTGTTGAGCCGCGCAGTGCTTTGAATGTGGTTGTGTTTCCGTTGAGCATTTTACTGGCGGGTCTGTTGCTTGATCTGAAGCTTTACTTCCAATCCGAAGGGGTGGCTGGGATGCGAAACAGCATGCTGGGATTTTTCGTGTTGAGCTTGTATCTGTTTTCGGAGAGTTATTTGTTTAGTCGTCAGCTCGTCAATGTGAGTCTGACGCAGGCTGATCGCAATACAATGATGTGGATCCGTGGACATACAATGGTTGATAGCCGCTTCGTTTTGTTGACCGGAGTCGCCGGACCAGAATTGGATGCCTTTCAGGAATGGTTCCCGGCACTGGCAGAACGAAAAAGCATGACCACCTTTCAAGGCACCGAATGGACTTTAGGTCCACAGTTTCTGCCCTGGCTGCGCGAATTGCGAAGTTTGCAAACCTGTACTACTGCGGTATGTGTGCAGACCTGGGTCAACAAGAATCAGGTACGCTTTGATTACATCGTGGTGAAGAAATCTGATCGTACAGCTGAATTAATGGCAGCGCTTAAATCGGATGCAAGATATGAAATTATATATGAGGACGAAGCTGCGGTCACGTTTGCTCCCCAATAAAAAATATGCTCACAGGCAACAAGCCCTGTGAGCATATTTGAAGTTACTTGCCTCGTGTTACTTGATATTTCCCAACAAACGCGGGAACCAGTACCACAATAGATCTGATGCGGGTTTGCCATGAATGGATGCGGATTTATCTTGTAATGCCGCGGGGACGTAATAGCCGCGGCTCACAAATCCGCTGACCCAGGAACGGGCGTTGATGGCGTTGAACAGCGCGTCATAAATATCCACTTGTTGTTGCAGTTCAAGGTTGACACTGTTGAGGTCTGCGTTGGGGCGGTTGAGAACGGTCCAATCGAAACAGCCGTTGTTGCCGTTGGGGATACAGCCGGTGGCAGAAAACGTTGAAGAGGTGTATGCCACTGCGATGATGAACGGTTTGTTTACCTGAGTTTGGATCGGGGCGATGTTCTCATCGAGCAATCTCCCAGCTTCGGTGAGCATATCCGCTTTGCTGGGGGCGGATGTGGTTGGACTTAACTTTACTGTCCATAGCAGGTAGACGGCGTCGGCATCTTTCAAAATATTGACGGGCGGGACAAGCACATTGTTATCATACGGAATAGCAAAAACTACATTACCGAGGAAATGTTGACGGACTTCCGCGATGATATTTTTCCAGCGGGTTTCGGCGTCAGCGGAGACTCCGCTGGGGGTGCCGTCGGCAAGTGTCCCTGAGGGCAGAGCGGGGGTGATCCAGTCACCGCCGAGGATCACAGCCTGTGAGCCGGACTGAGTCGCCATATCCGCAAAATTGACGGCGAAGGCACGGTAATGGTTGAACCAGTTATCCCACCAGGCGGCGTCACGCGGAGCGGTCTTCCAAAAATCACTGGCGTTGGTGGTGAAGTGCGGTTGCGCGAACAAGGCGACGTTGATGTTCATGGTGCGCGCTTGTGACACCGATGTGATCGTATCTGCCCAGAACGGATCTCTGCCGGGTTGCGCTGTGAAGACTAACGGATTGTTATGCAAGTATGTCCATGAGGGTGTGAAGATAACCCAATTGGAACCGAGTGCCTGAATGTTCTGCAGAGCCTGTGGTACATACTGCGGTGCGTTGGGATCGTAATAAGATTGGAATTCAACACCCGCCATGAAGCCTGTGCCGCGTGAGGGGATGGTGCTTGCGACCAGCGTAGGACTGCCCACTTTGAGCGACCAGTTCCAATCGTTGACGATATCGACAATATCTTGCGGGGCGATGGTGGGTGAGACATTGCGTCCATGCGTGTCTGCACCGGGTGTTTGAGAGTCGTCGGCTGAATCGCATTGGGCATTGCGGCAATACCGATAACCAAATGAACCGATGATGTTCAGGGGACCATACAGTTTGTAGCCCCAACGATTGTTGCCTTGATTCCACATGGGGATGGGCGGAGTCCAACCATAAGGATTGAACTGAATATACATGACATCACCCGCGGGTGTGTTTTGCGGCACAGTCACTTGAAAAAGGATTGGCGCGTTGGGTCCCGCCTGCCAGGATTGGATGGCATCTTCAACGCTCGTGTTTTGTTCCGGGACGAGAAAGCGGCGCGTGAGGTATTGTCCGGTGGATGTGAATTCGCCGTTCCAGAAGCCATCGCCGAGTGTATATTTATATTCAAGGTCCGCCCCCGCGGGCAAGAAGAGCGAAACCGAGAAACGACCATCTGGCAACTGAGTCATGACGGGCATGCGGTCGGCAATCGTACTAAGTCCGCCGCGCAGGTCTGAGAAGGTGTTGCCGAGTTGCAGCAGATTTCCCGCAATGCGGAGCGGCACGCCGGGTTGTGTGTTCTGTGGCGCCGATACAGTGAAGATCACATTGACCAACTGCGCAGGTTTCACGCGGATCTCGACCGGTGTGGTTTGATTCTCGGCAACGGTCGCGCCTTGCTGGAAGGTGCGATACATGCCATTGAGCGCGTACACGACCAGATTATGCGGTCCGCCGCGCAAGCCGGTAATTTCAAAACGCCCGGCTGAATCGGTGAGCATTTGCACACCGCCAGCTGTGACCAGCATATCGGGGATGGGCGCGTTGGTATCAGAATTGATGATCGTACCGGCAATATTCCCCGATAATGTACTCACGGGTTTATCCGCCCAACTACTGACCGTGTCAATGATCTGTGTTGGTCCGTTCACGAACAACATGCGATAACGGATGTTGCCGTCCGTGTTGGTGTCTTCAGTGATGCGTGATGCGCCTTGTCGAACATAGCGATATTTGATGACTGCTTTATCCGGGATCGCCAGTGATGATGAATAAGTAGTTGCGTCCACCAGCGTCATTTGATAATTAACCGGGTTCAAAGCGAGCCCAGTGATCTCATCTAATACGCTGAACATCAACACTTCATTTGGCTGAAGCGGCTCGGGCAGGCGCACGGTGAAGGTCACTTGCGCGCGTGGCGCAGGTGTGGGTGCAGGTCCACCGGGGGCGGGGGTGTTCGCAGTTTGGGTGGGCAATTGGATCAACGATAAAGCGCACGCCTGACTGCTCAATGCCAGAATAAGAATGAACAAAACAAATGGACGTGAAAAAATGGGAAGTGTTTTCATAGGCTCTCCTCTTCGTTTCGGACGCAGACAAACGCTTCGTTCTTAGCCTGAGCTTGATTCGGTTTGATCGGCTTTTTCCACCCGATTGCTTCGCCCGGCGTAGGCGATATAGCTCAAGCCAATGCTGACAAAATATAACAAGCTCATGGGGATCATAACCAGGCTCATATTGACCGGGTCCACGGTCGGTGTGATGGCTGCCGCAATGATCGCAATGATCACGATCGCGATCCTCCATTGCTGCGCCAGCACCTGGGGTTTGACAAAGCCGATCGCGGTCAACACATAAATCACGAGCGGGAATTCAAAAGACACACCGATCCAAAACATCAGACCCGTCACGAAACTAAAATAAGAATTGGGTCTCAACTGGGCATGAATGCCCATGAAATCCAATAGAAACTTAAGTGCCGACGGAAGTAACACAAAATAACAAAATACCATGCCCAAAATAAACAACGCAGCGGCAACTGGAATCCCGATCAGCCCAAATTTCTTCTCGCGTGGTTTTAATCCTGGCGCTACGAATAACCAAAGTTCAAAAGCGATGTAAGGCAAAGCCAGGGCAATGCCGCTTAACAATGCCACGCGCATAAATACCCCAACCGATTCGGTCACTTCGATGGCGATGAGATTTTTCAATCCACCCACGGGTCCAGCCAGTATATCGATGATGTTTTGGGTGAAGTAAAACGAAATCCCCACGCCGACCGCCAGTCCGATCACCATGCGCAGGAGATGCATGCGCAGGTCTTCGATGTGATCCCACAAACTGGCGCGGATCTCCGATTCGGTGGCAATGCCGATCAATGAATCCATCAGCGGGCGGTCGTTCTCAGGATCCGTGTTTAGGAAGCGATAGGCCGTGCGAATTGCGCGGAACGGAAAGGTGATGAGTCTATAAACGAGTACGAATGGAAAGGTAATGACCCGCCAAAGGGCTCTGAAGAATTTACGCATTTTGATTTGGGGTGCTCAATTTATCGTCGGGAGTGTCGATGGTAATGGCGGGCTCAGTGCCAACGGGATTTGTGGCAGAGGGAGGCAGAATGGAGTTCTCAGCCTCTTGGGGTTGAGGCAGGTCTACTTGAGGTTCGACCGCTGAGTCTGAACTGGGTTTTTGCGGCAACGGCATCCCAGGGAATGGGGGCATCTTGGTGGCTTTGCGGATTTCCTTTTCCATGTCATTCAGATCCAGGTTGGCTTCTCGCATCAAGTTGGTGGGCAGATTACGAAGCTCGCGTGAAGTCTGCTGAAAGGCTTTCCACCCATCTGATTTGACCAGCCGGTTTAGAAAACTGCCAATACTCTTCCCGGCTTTTTGCATATCCTTGGGACCCAGCACGATCAATGCAATGACGATGATAAATATAAGTTCAGAAGGACCAATACCAAGAATTTCCATATTATGTTTTGTTCATTACCTGTTTGATTTCGTGTTGATGCTCGGCAAGTGCTCCAAGCACGCCATTGATGAAACGCGGCGCGGAATCTGAGCCGTAATGCTTGGCGAGTTCCACAGCTTCGTTGATGGCAACCTTGATCGGTGTTTCGCCCTGGATCGCAAATTCCCACAGCGACATGCGCAGGATGTTGCGGTCGATCGCGGCGATCTGGTCGAGGGGCCAATCGGGCGCATATTTGGCGATGAGTTGGTCAAGCTCGTGAGTGAGGGGGAGAATACCAAAGATGATCTGGCGCGCAAATTCGGCAAGGTCATCGGTCAGCGGAAATTCCTCCAGGCGTAATTTAAAGACATCGCCTGGGAGGTGGTTCGCCATATCTACTTCGTAAAGTACTTGCAGGGCGAGGGAGCGCGCCCTGGTGCGGGGTTTCATGCGGGTTTTGCCTCAGTTTCCTCGTAATCTATATCTTCAATGTGAATTTCTACATCGCCAACATCCATGCCAACCATTTCCTGTAGGGCGCGTGCCACTTGCTGCTGCACGTTGCGGCTGACTTCGCGGATGTTGACATCTTTTTTCAGGATGAGGTACAGGCTCGCGACAACAATATTGTCCTCGACCTCAATCCGCACCCCGTCATTGGTGCCGCGCCTGAAGAGACGGTTCACTCCACCCGTAACCTGCGCCATTCTACTGACGCCGGGTACGCTCAACGCGGACATACGCGCGATATCCACAAGCACATCGGGTGCAACGGTGGTTTTACCTGGATTTGTATCTGACATTGTTATCTCTCCCGTCATTGCGAGGGCGTTCTTTGCCCGAAGCAATCCCTCCTCAAAGTAGGGGATTGCTTCGTCGGGCTAGCGCCCTCCTCGCAATGACGAATAAATTACATCATCGCCATGCCGCCATCAATGCCCATGACCTGGCCGGTAATATACGCGGCTTGGTCTGAAGCAAGGAAGGCAACGGCATAGGCGATCTCTTTGGGTTTGCCCTTGCGGGCGAGCGGTACCATTTTGAGCGCGGCTGCCAGAGTTTCGGGAGTCATCGCATCGAGGATTTCAGTGTCTATGAAGCCGGGGGCAATCGCGTTGACTGTGATATTACGCGCCGCCACTTCACGTGCCAGCGCTTTCGTGAAAGCGATCTGTCCGCCTTTGGATGCGGAATAATTGGTCTGTCCGGGGTTGCCCATTTGACCAGCGATTGATGCCATATTGATAATTCGTCCAACCCGTTTGCGCATCATATGCTTGACGGCGGCTTTTGAGCAATTGAACGTGGACTTTAAGTTTGTGTTGATCACTGAGTCCCAATCCGTTTCAGACATCATCATGATCAAGGTGTCTTTTGTGATTCCGGCGTTGTTGACGAGAATACTCAGGTCACCGAATGTTTCCACGGCGAATTTCACCAGAGATTCGGCTTGTTTGAAATCGGAGACATCCGCTTGAAAGGCGGCGGCTTTACCACCTGCCTCTTGAATCTTTTTCACCACTTCATCGGCGGCATCGGATGATTTATTGTAATTCACCACGACTGCTGCACCGCGCGCACCAAGTTCCAAGGCAACTGCGCGACCAATGCCCCTTGAGCCGCCGGTGACGAGCGCGACTTTGTTTTCCAGTGATAACGTCTCTGCCATATGCGATTCTCCTCGGTGGAAATTATACCCCGTCCATTCGTATTTCGGATTGCGTACTACGTAGCGCGTAATCCGAAATTTACATCATCTGCTGCGCCTCAAGCCAACGCCCAATGCGATCCCGCCGCCTAAAGCGATGATCGCGGCGAAAAGGAACGCATCCTGCCAGAAGCGGATGGGGAAGAGGCGAATCAGAGTGTCCGAAAATAGGAACAACCACGAATCGCCGGTAAAGAATAAATGGTGGAAGGCTGTAAAAAAGCTAAAGAAGATATTTGGATTGACGGCGATGCCGATGATGGCGACCACTCCAATGACAACTGCCAGCCCCACCATCAACCAGCCGCCGCGCATCAACCCTTGACGATAGGTCTGCATCCAGTCCCCGCGCCAGGACCAAATCCCAAGCAGGACCAAGATCGAGAGCGCGATATACCAAACATTCAAGGCATTTTGGGTCACGCGTTTGACATCCGCCATGTGGCTCAATTCACGTTCGTTGTAAAGCGGGGAGTCATCGTCGAATTTTAGATCGCCAAGATAGGAAATGTCCGCGCTGTTGACGAGATAATCCAACGCATAGGGCGCCCACTTCAACCGGTCCGCCTTGGTGAAGCCGTAGGTATCAGGCGGAAAGTACGGCATGTTATATTCGACTTTCAGAAATACCGGAGACAATAGAATGCGTAGACCGAGTCCGATCAGTGCAATGGGGATGAGGATGGTGATGAGCCAGGAGAGGATGTTTGTCATTTTCATGGGGCTTATTGTAATGGAAATATGTAGACACGTAGACAGGTAAACAAGTTGATTCTGGAGTAACAAAAGACTCCGAGATGAAAACTCGGAGTCTTTAGGGGTTTGTTTCCTTGTGTACTTGTATCCCTGTCTAATTCTATGGATAAATCCTCTTGATCGTCCGCGGGAAGGGAATCGCCTCGCGGATATGCTCAATGCCGCACATCCAGGCCGTGACATGTTCGGTACCCATGTCAAAGCTATAACAACAGTAGAGGGACAGAGCCATACTTGCGCAATTCCAAATGCCATTGAAAAGCCTCTTTTGGAAAATCCTCCAAAGATATTCAAGATCATACATTCTATGCCAGTGTCAATTCTCCATATGATCCAAGGATCCAAGAAGAACACGTGTCTGTAACATAAGCGGTGGGCTTTTAAAATGGTGGGAGAAAACCACCATTTTTAGCGTGTTTTCTGCATCAACATAGGGTCCCAGTGGGAGAAAACATGCGAGTAAGGCATTAAAACAAGCCCCAAAGTGGGAAAATAAATTGACCTACCGCTTATGTTACAGACACAAGAACACTTGATTTTTCTTTGAAACCCTCTATAATGACATTGTATTTATGGCGATTCTTCATAAAAGAGGATTTCATGAAATCGTATCCTTTAATTTCACGTTTGGTTTTATTTATTGTTATCATAACGGTAGGCTGTGCAGCCCCGGCTTCTGAAACTGCGACGTCAACCCAGCCGCCATCAGTTCGTGTTGAGCCTACAGGAACAGTTCCATCCCCAACCATAGAAGTATCTACTCTCGCTTCATCAACCACTCCAGCTATGAAAGCTGGTTCAACATATTATTATGTGGATGGCACTACGCTTGTTGCGGTTCCGGCTGGCGAATTTCTGATGGGGGCCGATGGAAAAGATAATCCTAAACATACAGTGAATCTGGGCGATTATTGGATTTACTCGACCAAGGTGACAAATCAACAATACGCTTTATGTGAGGCGCAAGGCAAATGCACTTCACCAAACCTTGAAGATAATCTCAACTATAAGGATTACAGCCATGTGAATGATCCGGTTGTGGGGGTTACTTATGACCAGGCCGTTACCTATTGCAGTTTTGTGAATGGACGTTTGCCAACTGAATCAGAATGGGAAAAGTCCGCTCGCAATCCGGATGGAAGTTTGTATCCATGGGGAGATACAGCACCTTCATGTGACCTGGTTAATTTTAACGATTGTGTAGGTGGAACAACCAATGCAATAAATTATCAAGGTGGTGCAAGTTTTTACGGTGGATTTGATTTTGCCGGGAACGCCTTTGAATGGGTGGCAGACTGGT
This sequence comes from Chloroflexota bacterium, assembly GCA_040006635.1. Taxonomy (GTDB): domain Bacteria; phylum Chloroflexota; class Anaerolineae; order Anaerolineales; family Villigracilaceae; genus Defluviilinea. Next base: position 22,879 of record JBDTWO010000023.1, on the reverse strand, counting down.
ATGATCCTGGTTTTTATGCCAATTCTCCCGTTGAGGATCCGCAGGGACCCACAAGCGGAGCGATGCGTTCGATCCGTTCTAGCAGTTATGCGTCCAATGCAGATCAAGTGGCAGTGACGAATCGAGGCGCAGAAGCTCCGCAAAATCATCGCTCCGATCTTGGTTTCCGTTGTGTGGTGGAGGACCCAACCTACTTTGCTCCAGCCTGTGCATCACCGCTGGTATATGAATCCGATGCCAGTGGCACACCACAGTCAGCCGAGTCTTGTCCCGTACTCGATATTAAGCAGGCGCAATATTGTTCAGGCGAGACGCCAATGACCAATGTAACGTTTAGCGGACCACCTGATGCAAAAGTTGACTCTAGTAACTGTACACCGTCAGGGAGCCCTGATCTGTTCACTTGTCAATCACCGAAAACCATCGTTTCCATCACTGCGACTTGTCAATTGAATTTAAACGGCAATTCTTCATGTCCCAATGGATTTTCCCTGCAGGATAAACAATGCGTGGCAAACGGTAGTGTTGGTCAATGTTTGACCGGGAGTTATGACTCTTCCCTACAGTGTTGTATTACCCAAAACTCGACAGATTCGGCTTCGATTTCTTCCGTCTGTCCAGTCGGCACTTTTTATTCTCATAATAAGAACGCCTGCCTTGCTTACCCAGTGAAGGAGATTGTTTCTGTCTCCGTGAATGTAGGTTTGCTTCCTATCGCTTCCTGCAAACCTACACCTGCGGCGAGTGGGGGTGATAACTCTGGAACTGGAGGCAGTACCGGTTGCCCGGCACAGACTTGTTCTTTTGGAACATGGGATTCAACTTTGTGTTGTTGTGCTGAAGGAGCAATATGTTATTAGCCAAAACAAAAGCCTTCCTGTTTATCAGTGGCGATATTCAACTCTATGTATTAGCATTAACTGTCGTACGCTGATTTACATCTTTTCTTCTGATGAACAATGGAATAAGATTCTCTCCCTCCCTTATGATTGGACTCGCCCTCGCCCTGACGGTGTGGGCGATTTTTTATCCAGGTATCTTGTCTGCCGATTCTCTTTACGCGTACAATGAAGCTGTCACGGGGAAATTCACGGATACTCGTCCGCTCCTTATTTCGTTTACACTTTTCCTGTTTTTCAAAATGGGAGGGACACTTGGATTATTCATCCTATTGGAATCCTTACTCGGCTTTCTGGGTGTGCGTCGTCTATTACTCGCCATTACCAATTTGTTCTTTGCGGGGCAACGGAAACGGGAATTGATTGCTTCCATCGGTATCTTGATTTTATCCGCGCCTCTGACTCCCATGCCTGTATATTTCGTCACGCTCTGGTTTGATTCATGGTTGGCTATATTCCTGCTCTGGACGACCGCCCTCCTTTTGGAATTGTCAATATCTGCGACCGCGACGGTCTCCTGGAGTGACTACCCCAAGATGATTGCAACACTCCTCCTGATCAGCCTTGTGATGTTGACTCGCTGGAATTCGCTAATTCTCTATCCGCCGTTGATCTTGGCCTGGTCGATTATTTTATGGGGTAGGTGTTTTTCGCGGAAAATGCTTCTTGCCATGGCAATTTCCCCGTTAGCAGTTTACCTTCTCTTCATGCTCTTTCAATATAACGGAATTGGAATTGTGCGCGTCCATAACGAACGCGTGACTTTGGCTCTCGACCTGGCTAGCATGATTGTTTATGATCCAATGGTTTGCCAGACACTGCCATTACAAAGTTGCGACTCGATACAGGGGAAAATCACGAGTGAGTTTGTCGTTGGTGCTGGTGCGATTGATCACACCGTAGACCAGGGATTAAGCACCATCGAACCTGCTTACGCTGCCCTTACACTAAATTCATCCTTGCCGCATGAGCTATGGCTGGCGGCGATGCATTATCCCTGGACCTATGCAACCGTAAAAGTATTGAACTTCCTGGATTATATTCGCCCACGTGACCGGTATTATTACCAATCGTTTATGCATCCCAACAACCTAAACCTGTCCCTTAACTCGCGCTTTGAACCTGTTCGCAGTCAGCTCTTTATCCTGCTTCATGCAGTGTATGAACATCCAGTATTAAAATACCTTTCCTTTGTACATCTTCCCTGGATTGTTATCAATCTAATAGTCCTTGCTTTATGCTTCAGACACAAACAGAAATCAAACCAACTTAGGGTCCTGGGTGCGATTCTTTTTGTCCCTGCAACATACTATGCATCTTACCTCCTTGTGCTCGCTGCCGCAGATTTTCGATATATGTATCCTTCCACTCTCATCATGCAGGTTGTCACCATTGGCTTTATCTCTACCTTATCAAACTATAAAGATCGAACGACAACATGATTTGCTTTGGTTTGGAGTAAGCGTCCAAGCTTGTGTTAGGTTAGGGGCAGGTGTTGTGATAAGTTTCTTGTGGAAAATACTGGGCCCATTCCGCAGATGTGAAGTTGCGACCTGCGCGTTGACAGGTTTTTTGAATCCAGGATTCTGGATCCATATCCCAAAGGATAACCGTGCCGTCCACACTGCCCGAGGCAAGCATCTTGCCATCCGAACTGAAAATCACGCTGGTCACATAATTTGAATGCCCTTTGAGCGGATCACCTATTGGTTGATGTGACTGCACGTCCCAAAGGATAACGGTTTTATCCAGGCTGCCTGAGGCAAGCATTTTGCCGTCAGGGCTGAAAGTGACGCTTAGCACTTTATCCGTGTGCCGGATCAAGGGTCCCCCAATAGGTTTCTGGCTTTTCACATCCCACAAAATAATGTTATTGTCATAACCTGCTGATGCCAATTGGGTCCCGTCTGGACTGAATGCGACACTGCTGACTCGGTCTGTATGAGCGAGCATTGGATTTCCTATGATTTGCCGGGTTTCCACATTCCAGAGGAGGATGGTATGGTCAAAACTGCCAGTTGCAAGGCTCTTTCCATCTGGACTGAAACTTACGCTCTGCACTGTTCCTGTATGTCCTTTGAGTGGATCGCCAATGGGTTGGCGCGTGGCAACATCCCACAGAATAATAGTTTGGTCGACGCTGCCTGAAGCCAGCAGTTTGCCATCGGGACTGAATGCGAGGCTGGTTACAGCGCGCGTATGTTGTATCAGAGATTGCGAGATCGACTTTCGAGTAATCACATCCCAAAGCATGATAACCCCATCGGCGTAACCAGCAGCGAGAGTCTTGCCATCCGGACTAAAGGCGATGCTGTATATCGCCTTGGCATAGTCTGTAATGGGCTCCCCAGATTGGTTGAGTGTCTGAGTATCCCAAAGGATGATCGAATTGTCATTTCCGCCGGACGCGAGGATTTTATTGTTTGGGCTGAAAGCTACACTTTGGACAGGTGCTGAATGTCCTGTTAAGTTTAGTCCTAGTGGCAGGCGCGGTTTCATATTCCATAGAATAACCGTTTGGTCATCGCTTCCTGAGGCAAGCATACTGCCATCGGGGCTAAAGGCAATGCCATGTACGAGATTCGAGTGTCCTTTTAGTTGCCCAATGCGCTGGCGGGTTTGTATATCCCAAAGGATGATCGTATGGTCATAACTGCCAGAAGCCAGAATTTTGCCGTCGGGGGTAAATGCGAGGCTTCGCACTGTATCTGTATGACCAACAAGCGGTGCTCCCACAGGCTGGTGAGTCTGAATATCCCAGAGGATGATGGTTGTATCCTGACTTCCCGATGCGATAATTTTTCCATCCGGACTGAATGCCACTGCTTTAACCAAGTCGGTATGACCTTGAAGAGGTTCGCCGATCGGTTGACGTGACTGCACATCCCACAATATGACTGTCTTATCCTTGCTGCCCGAGGCAAAGAGACCCCCGTCCGGGCTGAACGCCACGCTATAAACACCGTCCTTATGAGCTTTGAGAGGTTCGCCAATTGGTTGATGTGTACTCGTATCCCAAAAGATGATCGTGTTGTCAAAGCTGCCAGATGCGAGAATTTTTCCATCCGGGCTGAAAGCCACGCTCCTAATTGTATTAGTGTGGCCCTTGAGTTGGTCAATGATCTGGTGACTTGCCACATCCCACAGAATCACAGTCTTATCATCACTGCCGGAGGCGAGTGTTTTACCGTCCGGGCTAAAAGCTACAGTTTCCACGAAGTTTGTATGACCTTGAAGCGGCTTGCCGATGGGTTGGCGTTTTTGCACATCCCAAAGGATGATCGTATTGTCGTAGCTGCCAGATGCCAGGATCTTGCCATCCGGGCTGAAGGCTACGCTCACCACAACATCTGAATGTCCGTTCAGATATTGTAGTATTTGTGGATTGGCATTGAGATTATCCAGTAAGCCAGCACGCGTACGAGAATTATCCTCAGCCCGGAATGCTTCGACCCCCATGAGCAACGACAGGAGTGCCTGTTTTTCTCTCAATGCAACAGTTTGTGCAGCGAGTTCCCCGACTCGGGCAATACGCCTCTGCTCTTCTGCATTTGCCTGGGCGGTTTGAGCCACAGCCGCATTGTTTTCTGCATCTACCCTGGCAGTTTGGGCTACCGAAGCATTTGACACTGCCGTGGCTCTTTGTTGGGTTGCAATTCCAGCCTGAACAAAACCAAAGACGGCAAGCGCCGCCAGTGCAATCGCGCCCGCAATCGCGATGCTTGTGACGATCCTTCTTTGTCTGTCCGTTGCCTGTCGGCTGTTAAATACATATTCCCGCTGCAAGTCGGTTGGATGCGGCTCCTTGGATGTGTTCGTGGCAAGCTGAACTTCTGCATCAGAGAGTTCCTTGCCGCGCAACAAGAAGCTGTTTTCTTTTGAGCTTCTTTCCCATTCCAGTGCTTTCACTTGCAATTGGCGGTGGGTTGCCGCCCATACATAGTCTGTTTGGATGGCGGTCAGTAATTTTTTGATCGCGGTATCGAAGTCATCATCCCTGCTGAAGAAGATATAGTTGAGATGCCCAAGCTGAGGGGGCGTATCCTCCCACTCGATCTCGCGCACAACGATAGGAATGATCCGTTTGCCGTTTTTGACCGCTGTATCAATTTCCTTTCCGCAGATTTTGGATTTGGCTGAATCCGGGCTGATGAGAAAGAGAAAGACATCTGCTTCTTCAATGCCCTTTTCGATCTCCCGCCACCAATCCACGGTGGGTGGGATGCCCTCCCAGTCGATCCAGAAATCCAAACCCTGACCTTTGAATGCCTCGGTCAGCTTGTGAGCGAATTCGATATCTTTGCGTGAATAGGAGATGAATAGGCTAGTCACAGATAGTTGTCCTTATTGTTTGCGTGTCTATAATGGTGAAAGTTTCAAATATATGATGATTGTAATACAACACAAAAAAGAGACGACCGTTCTGGCCGTCTCTGTGAAATCTACGGGTATATTCTCTTGATCGTTCTTGGGAACGGTATCGCCTCGCGGATGTGTTCGATGCCGCACATCCAGGCGGTGACACGTTCGGTACCCATGCCAAAGCCCGAGTGGGGGACGGAACCGTATTTGCGTAATTCCAGATACCACTTGAACGCTTCCTCGGGCAGACCTTCCTTTTGGATGCGTGCCAGCAATTTATCGGGATCGCTCATACGCTCGGAACCGCCGCAGATCTCGCCGTAGCCTTCAGGTGCAAGCAAGTCCACAGATTTACAGACTTCAGGGCGATCCTGCCAGGGTTCCATATAGAAGGCTTTGACCGCGGATGGATAGCCGTAGACAAACACAGGCTTATCATAGAGTTTGGTGATCTCAGTTTCGTGCGGCGCGCCGAAATCCATGCCCCATTCGAATTTGAGCAGTTCTTTCTTTTCGGGGTCGGTCTCTTTTTCGTAGAGCTCGATCAGATATTTTGCCGCGTCATCATAGGACATGCGCGGGAACGGTCCAACGATTTTTTCAAGTTGAGCAATATCACGCCCAAGGAATTTCAATTCCGCCGCGCAGTCTTTCATTACCGATTGCGCGATATAGGTGATGAGACCCTCTTCGACATCCATGAGTCCGTCGAGGTCGCAGAAAGCGATCTCAGGTTCAAGCATCCAGAACTCGGTTAAGTGGCGACGCGTCTTTGATTTCTCGGCGCGGAAGGTCGGTCCGTAGCAGTAGACTTTTCCAAAAGCGAAGATGTTGGCTTCGTTGTAGAGTTGTCCCGTTTGGGCAAGATAGGCTTTGCCCTCGTCGAAATATTCAGTTTCAAAAAGTGTGGTTGTGCCTTCGGCGGCGGCGGGGGTGAGGATGGGCGTATCGAGATTGAAGAAACCCTGACCATCCAAATACTCGCGCACAGCTTTCATAACGCGCACGCGCACGCGCAGGATCGCCCATTGACTCTGCATACGAATCCACAAGTGACGATTGTCGAGCGCGAAGTCAGGACCGTGATCCTTGAGCGACATCGGATAATCCAAGCCCGCCTCTTGCACCACTTCGATCTGCTTCACTCCGAGTTCATATCCGCCAGGGAGACCGGGCGCCCGCTTATCTTCACGGACAGCTCCCGTGATGATGACCGATGACTCTTGCGGCAGGCGCGAGACCCGATCAAAGACCTCCGGTTCGAGGTCGCCTTTGAAGGCGACGCATTGCACAAAGCCCGAGCCGTCGCGGACAAGCAAAAAGACCAGCTTGCCCTTATCCGTGCGGTTATAGACCCAGCCTTTGACAGTTACTTCCTGCCCAACATAGTTTGAAATTTCGCTAACTCGAATGATTGGAGCCATATGTCCTGTCCTTAAATTATTTTGTTTTATATTTTATCCCATATTTCTAATGCGATTGCCCTGCTTACAAATGTTTTTAGAACAAATATTCTGATATAATCTTTGTAGGATTGAGCGGTCAATCCATTTTATAAAATAGGAGGCTGAGATGGATTTTAGTTCTATTAACTGGTTGGCTGTTGTGGCGTGTGTGTTTGCAAGCATGATCATCGGGTCGGTTTGGTTTCACCCGAAGACGTTTTTCCCGGCGTGGTGGAAGGCTATTGGTAAGTCGGAGAACGATGGACCCAGTAGCACGAATATGGGAATGGTATGGGGATTAATTGTATTCTCCGCATTTGTTCAAGCGGTCTTCATGTCCGTTATGGTGAAAGCCATGGGAAGCATGACGCCCGGCGGCGCAACACTTGGCTCCGGTGCAATGGCTGGGTTCATTCTCTGGCTTGGCTTTGTGGCTCCATCAAGTTTGACCAATAAATTATTCGCGGATCGATTAAAAGCCTGGGTGCTTGAAGCAGGCAACCACCTTGTCACATTTGTTGTCATGGGTGCGATTGTCGGCGCGTGGCATTAGATAAGCAATGAATATCAAAAACTGCGGACGACCATTATCGTCCGCAGTTTTGTTTTAAACTTTAAGTTTCAAATCCTTGACGAATTGAGACGGTTGGTTAAAATAGAACATGTGTTCTGTAAAGGAGTGACTATGACCACAAATCGTCAATTCTCATTAGCGTTGAATACTATGGTTGAACTGAAGCAGGATGAACCTGCGCCGCTTGCCAAGCCGGTGCCTGCCACGCCAACTTTGAACCAGTCTTTGCTTGAAGTTGGCGCGCTGCCGCGTGAAGCCTTGTTCCTTGGCATTGCCCTCGATGGATTGCCGGTCCTGCTGAATCTGCATGACCCGATCCCCGGACCGTTGTTAGTAATTGGCGATGCCGGTGTTGGCAAAACTGCCTTCTTGCGAATGTTGGCGAGTGGGGTGCAACAAACGCATCACCCCGAGGCGGTGCGATTTGGAGTGATCACAAATCACCCTGAGGAATGGGAAGGCGTAGAGACAACAGTTCACCGGATCGGAGTCTTTCCGGTTACGCAAAACCATGCCAAGGAATTTATCCATTCGCTGGCGGGGTGGGCACATGCCAACCAAAAAGCAGGTCAAACACTCTTGTTGTTGATCGATGACTTGGAATCGGTTGCGAAACTCGAGCCAGAAGTGATCCAGGATCTGCGCTGGTTGCTGCTGCGCGGACCTGCCCGCCGAGTATGGCCCGTTATTACTATAAACGCCGAAAGATATGGACAAGTCCTTTCGTGGATCCCAATGTTTCGGACAAGGATATTTGGCAAGATCGCGAAAGAACATATTGCGGTTGCATTGGGTGGCGATCCATTGTCAGCTTTGGATCAACTTGAAGCGGGGATTCAGTTTACCCTGCGCGAGAACGGGAAGTGGCTCAAGTTTTGGCTTCCGAGTTGCTAGTCGCATTATCTGTCTTGTGCTAGAATCGCCATTGTAGTTGCATGAAGTTTGGCGGTCCGACAACAGAGGGAATCGTTTCACTTCCTGGCGCCTGGGTGCCGAGCCCCGTAGTCATGCACAGTTGATCCGTTTCGCCGTGATCGTTGTTTTATGCACGGCACCACTCAGGAGAATTGAAATTCATGGAAGCGAAACTGTATGTAGGAAACCTGCCGTATGACACTGCCGATGCCGACTTGGAAAAGATATTTTCACAGGTTGGTACGGTGAAGTCTGCGCAGGTAATTAAGGACCGCGAAAGCGGACGCTCAAAGGGCTTCGGCTTTGTTGAGATGTCTACGTCTGAAGAAGCCAATGCCGCGATCACCAAGTTCCACGGCACAGACTTTAACGGACGCCCGCTCACTGTGAACCTCGCCCGCCCGCGCGAAGAACGTTCTGGCGGCGGCGGTGGTGGTTTCCGCGGTGGCGGTGGTCGCCGACAGGGTGGCGGCGGCGGTGATCGCGAACGCAGACGCGATTATTAATTCGTTTTTCCACAGTTTGAGTTTTGAGCCAAATGGGCGGCGCCAACCATTTGGCTCAATTTATTTGAGGAAGTGAAAGAAGTCATGCATGTCAGTTGATTTTGTTATTCGGGAATATCAAGCGGAAGATTTTGATGCTGTAACGATCTTATGGCGGGTTTCAAGAGAAAAATCCCTGCCTGATTTTCAACAACGAAAAGGGTATTTCTTTTATCAAGACCGTGATTATTTTCAAAGCCATGTGTTGATGGAAAATGAAATTTGGGTGGCGACGGTTAATAAGCGTCCCGTGGCTTTTATGGCAACGAATCAGGAATTCATTGATCAGTTATACATCGACCCAAATTATTGGAGACAGGGCATCGGTAATGCTATGCTGGCGCTTGCCAGGAAATTTTCGCCCGAGCATGTCTGGCTTTACACGTTGCAAGTCAACGTCAATGCGCGGGCTTTCTATGAGAAAAACGGATTCGTAGCTGAGAAGTTTGGGGTCAGCCCGGCGCCTGAAAGCGAACCGGATGTGGAATATCACTGGAGGAGAAATTCGTAGTGCGTGTTCCGCATTGCGTAATTGTTGCCTATGTTCAAATCCCTGCGACCTACTTATTTGGAAGTTAATCTCCCGCAGCTCAAAAGAAACCTCGAAGCCATTCGTGCGCATGTTGCGCCTGCAAAAGTAATGCCAATGATCAAGGCAAATGCGTACGGTCATGGTATCGATGGGGTTGCGCCTTTTCTCGAACCGTACGTGGATTATTTTGGCGTGGCTGTTCTGGAAGAGGGGATTTATTTACGTGAGATTGGAATCAAGAAACCCATTCTTGTTGCTGGCGGGGTGTTGCCGGAACAAGTGCCGCTGTTTGCAGAATATGACTTGATCCTCACGGGCTCTTCTATTGAACTTTTAGATGTGGCTGAAGAAGTTTCTCGTTCAACTGGCAAACGCATCACGACACATCTGAAAATTGATACGGGTATGGAGCGGGTGGGTGTCCATGAATATGAAGCGGAGCCGTTTATCGAGCATTCGTTGAAACTGAAGCATGTTGAGGTCGAAGGGATTTATACACACCTGGCGAATTCAGAAGATGCGGACCTTGTCCATGCGTGTTTGCAGTTGGAGCGTTTTCAGGAAGTGTTGGCTATTTATGAAAAGCGTAGTGAGCCGCATCCGCCACTGCGACACATGGCGAATTCGGCGGCAATTCTGCAATTCCCTGAAAGTTATCTGGATTTGGTGCGGCCAGGGTTGATGACGTATGGAGTCTATCCAAGCGGCGTTGCGGAGTCTGTGAAGATTGCGCCAGCCTTAACCTGGCGGTCGCGTGTGGCGTATTCCAAGATCACACAGCCGGGGCGGCCGGTCAGCTATGGGTCGCTGTGGCAGGCGGAGGCTGAGACTCGAATCGTCACTGTCCCATGTGGATATGCGGATGGCTATTTCCGGCGTATGACGAATCGCGCGCAGGTCATCGTCAATCAAAAGAAATATCCGCAGGTGGGGCGGATTTGCATGGATCAGTTCATGGTGAATGTCGGCAGTGATGATGCGCAGGTGGGCGATGAGGTAGTGCTGCTGGGCGATGGAATTTCAGCGCATGATCTTGCTGAATGGATGGGCACGAACGAGTATGAAGTGCTGACCAGTATCGGCGCGCGTGTGCCGCGCGTGTTTATTGCGGACTAATGATAGAATGGTGCGATTTTGTTTGAGGTGAAAATTGAAAAGTCTTGTTGAAAAATATAGTTTTATGTTCGGCATCGCCGGATTGATTGTTACGTTGGATCAATGGACTAAGTGGCTCGTACGAACCAATCTTGGGTTGGGTGATACCTGGCTGCCGAAATCATTGGAATGGTTAAGCCCGTATGCGCGCATCGTGCATTGGTATAACACCGGTGCGGCATTTGGCATGTTCCAAAATGGCAGTGCGATTTTTGCGGTGCTGGCGGTGATCGTGATCTGTGCACTCATTTACTATTTTCCGCAGGTTGATAAACAAGATTGGACTCTGCGCGTGGCGATGAGTATGCAGTTGGCAGGCGCCAGCGGAAATTTGATCGATCGCCTGCTGCGTGGCGGACAAGTGACGGATTTTATTTCGGTCGGAAAATTTGCGGTGTTCAATGTGGCTGATGCGAGTATTAGTGTGGGCACAGCGGTCTTGCTTTTGGGTGTATATTTACAGGAGCGTGCCGCCCAAAAAGAAAAAGCAAAACTTGCTGGCGATGCGCATCAGACTGATGAGGTAACGATTGAGTGATCGCGTAATAAATTTTCGTTTTGAAAGCCCAACCCATGGACGGCTCGATAAATTTTTGACCGAGTCTTTGCCGGAGTTTTCTCGTTCAAGGATCCAGGGATTGATCGCCCTTGGGTGTGTGGACGTGAACGGTCAAGCCGCGAAAAAAGCTGGTCAGTCCCTCGAAGCCGGATCCAATGTGACGATTCGGATTCCGCCACCCGTGGCGACGAATATTATCGCTGAAGATATTCCACTCAATATTGTTTTTGAAAATGACGAGTTGATGGTGATCAATAAACCGGCAGGCATGGTGGTGCATCCTGCGGCGGGACATGCCAATGGCACATTGGTCAATGCTGTGTTGGGATATGACCCCGGACTCGAAGGCATCGGCGGTGAAGAGCGACCGGGAATTGTCCATCGTTTGGATAAAGAAACCTCAGGGTTGATTCTGATCGCGAAGAATGAACGTGCTCATCGCTGGTTGCAAGACCAATTCCGCTTGCGTAAAGTGGAGAAGACGTATCTTGCGCTCGTTGAAGGAAAACCACCCACACCGGCTGGGCGCGTGGAAACCTATATTGGGCGCGACCCGAAACACCGCAAACGTATGGCGATTGTCCCTGAGAAAAAAGGGCGTGAGGCAATTTCAGAATATCAAACCTTGGAGAGTTTCAAGAGTCATACACTGCTTGAATTCCATCCATTGACCGGGCGCACGCATCAGATCCGTTTGCATTGCGCCTTTTTGAAATGTCCGATCGTGGGAGATGTTGTGTATGGTAGAAAAAATCATGCGATCGAATTAGACCGTCATTTTCTGCATGCGCATCGCTTGAAGATCATCCTGCCCGGGGATAAGACTCCAACCGTGTTCGAAGCACCTTTGCCTGATGATCTGGAGCGCGTCCTAACTGAATTGCGGTAATGAGCCCGACAAAGTATGTAATTCTGGTAAAGCATTCCCTGCCTGAAATTCTGGAAGATGTCCCTGCTCGTGAGTGGCATCTTTCGGATACAGGACGGGCGCTGGCTGGCAAGCTGGCGGGGGAATTGATGAAGTGGCAACCTGAGATCGTTGTTGCAAGTGTTGAACCCAAAGCACGCGAAACCGCTGAAGTAATCGCCAGAGACTTAGGATTGAAATTTCATGAAGTCGATGGTTTGCATGAGCATGATCGAAGTCGGTCGCCGTATTATTCGAAATTTGAATTTCAGAATCTAGTTCGAGAATTCTTTGAAAAGCCCAGCGAACTTATATTTGGAAACGAGACAGCTAACGTGACGCTTGAGCGTTTTCAGCGTGCTGTGGATGTTGTCCTGAATTCATCTAGTGATAAAAACACCATCATCGTTGCGCATGGGACCGTAATTTCGCTGTACGCTTCGTGGCTGACCGGACTTGATGGCTACGATCTTTGGCAAAAACTGGGACTACCTTCTTTTGTCGTACTTGATATACAATCCAAAACATTGCACGAAATCGTAAATCTAACTTAGGAGAGTCTTATGGACACTATTGATCTGCGTTCAGATACAGTTACCCAGCCAACGCCTGAGATGCGCGAAGCGATGGCAGAAGCCGAAGTGGGTGATGATGTTTATCGCGATGACCCAACTGTCAATCGCCTCGAAGAGCTGGCGGCAAGTATGTTGGGTAAGGAAGCCGCACTGTTTGTCCCTTCTGGGACGATGGGCAACTTAATCGCACTGCTGGTCCACTGCGGGCGTGGGGATGAAGCGATCGTGGGCGATAAATCCCACATCTATTTGAATGAAGCGGGCGGGATGTCTGCTTTGGGCGGGATTCAACCGTGTCCGGTTCCAAATCAACAAGATGGGACGCTGGCCCTGGATGACATTCGCGCCTCCATTCGGACCGAGGATGTGCATCACCCCATTACGCGTTTGATCTGTCTGGAGAATACTCAAAACATTTGCGGCGGTGTTCCGTTGACTGCCGCGTATACGCGCGAGGTGGGGGAGTTGGCGCGGAAGCATAACCTGTCCTTGCATATTGATGGCGCACGGATTTTCAATGCAGCCGCGGCGCAAAATGTTTCGGTCCGTGATTTAGTCGAGCCAGCCGATTCGGTGATGTTTTGTTTGAGCAAAGGCTTGGCATCCCCGCTTGGTTCCATGTTGGTGGGGACGACCAAGTTCATCGCACGCGCCCGTCACCTCCGCAAGATGCTGGGCGGCGGGATGCGCCAAGCGGGCATCGTTGCTGCGGCGGGGATTATTTCGCTGGAGAAGATGACCAAGCGACTGGCTGATGATCACGTCCGTGCCCTCAAACTTGCCGATGGCTTGAGACAAGTGAAAGGGATAGTTGTTGATGAAGGTTCGCCATACTCCAATATGGTATATCTCAATTTGGCGAGCGATATAAAGATTAACACAGCAGAAATTATCGCCAAAGCTTTGAAGCAGGGTGTATTGTTAGACTCTGAAAATGCGCGCCGGATCCGCTTGGTGACCCATTACTGGGTGGATGATAAAGCAGTGGATAAAGTGATACAGGCTTTTGCCACGGCCTTGGAATAAAAGTAAAAGAGCAGACATTTGTCTGCTCTTTTACTTTTCCTGAATTTTCAACCAGTGATTTAAATCTGGCTCGATCTGGTTGCGACCGCGCTCCTTGGCTACATAAAGCCTGCGGTCAGCCAGATCAATGAGTTGATAAATTTCATTTGCTTCAGTGGGGAACATCCCGATTCCCTGGCTGACAGTTGGGACTGGGACAGTTCTTTGATCACGGTCTTCGACACGCAGGATCGCCATCGTTTCCCCGATCCGTTTTGCCACTTGCATGGCCTGCTCACCGGTTGCATGCGGTAGAGAAATAATGAATTCTTCACCACCCCATCTGCCAACCGCGTCACCCTGCTTGATATGCTGCTTAATGGCGGTACAAAGTGAATTTAGTATTCGATCCCCGACAAGGTGACCGTAGGTATCGTTGTATCTTTTGAAATAGTCAATATCAAGCATGATCAAACTGAGCGGGGCTTGGGTTAGGGCTGTTTCTTTGGCTTGTTCCGCCAAGCGCTCCAGGAAATACCCGTGGTTGTAAACACCTGTCATGCTGTCTAATCTGGCTTGTTCTTCCACCTGGGCGTGCCGGATCGTGTTATCAAGCGCAAGGGTCACATGCTGAGCTAAACTGGATAACAATTCTAAATCAGCGAGATCAAAAGAATTCGGCTTATAGGATGCCAGCGCCATCACGCCGTTTATGTTGGCAGCTTTAAGCGGCACGCCGATCCATGATAGGCTGGTTTTCTCTTTCCCAATGATCCGGACTTTTACTCCCTCCAGCTGCACATCCTCACGTAGATCGGGCAGGAATAATGCCCTTTGATTGTTGATGATCCAATTGGTCAGTGTTCCCTCAATGGGGATGGTTGTGCCGTTATAGAACTCGCCATCATCATAAAAGAGGTCGAGTTGGATATTGTCCCCTTTGAGCATGCCAACGAAATAAGTGTCAGCTTCGATGGTCTCAAGAATGGTGGCGTTCAATAGCGCTAGCACTTGTTCTGTATCAAGCGATTGCATCAATTGATGACTGACTTTATTGACTGTCTCCAGTCGCTGGATGTGCTGTTGGGCAGTGTCCTTGATCCGCAGGTATGTTTCCACTGCGATGATCGAGATAACGAACGCCGCCGAATAATCAAGTATATATTCCGTGCTTGCGAGGTCTCGGATACTGCCGGGAAGGCTCACGATAAAAATGATCAACAGGTTGACGTAGGTGTGATATCTACCTGAGATCGTGGCGGTCACGATCGCGCCGAATATGATCAAGATGTGATGTAGCTCTTTTAATTGGGGTGGCAGAATATAGATGAGCAGTCCCAACCCAATGCCGCTTATGATGGAATTCATCCAGCTATAACGTTTACGTAAATAGGTCGAACTTGCGACCAGCCTGTTGTATGCCAGGATGTAGATGGCTCCCCCAATGCCGTAAAGAATCGTCAATGGATTGGGGACTGGTTTGGCAAGCATGCCATCCAATGTGATGATCACCATGAAAAATACAGATGCCAGTGCGAGAGGAGCCAGGAAGCGATTCACTTCATGCGGAGCAAAAGCGGTAATTGGCTTATTGCTTTTCATGGGGAGTAGTCTTTTCTTTTTGGATAAACTCGGCGTAGGGGAGCTTGGCAAGCGTTTCCACGATTTCTGAATCAAACAGGATGCTCGCCTGCTCGCGCAAATAAGCAACCGCATCATCAGGCGATGAAGTTTTACGATAACTGCGTTTGCTGGTCAATGCATCGAATACATCGGCAACCGCAAAGATACGCGCCTGGATCGGAATATCCTGCCCTTTTAACCCAAATGGATAGCCACTGCCATCCCAGCGTTCATGATGATAGTGAACCACTGGCATACATTCTTGTAGAAATGGAATGCGTTGTATGATCCGGGCGCCGATATCAGGATGGATTTTCATGATCTTCCATTCATCATCGGTTAATTTGCCGGGCTTGTGTAGGATGGTGTCGCTGATGCCGATCTTGCCGATATCGTGGAGGAGCGAGCCTCTTTCCAAAGCCTTGAGTTGCTGGCTGTTTAAACCGAACGCTTCGCCCATCATGCAGGCGAGGCGGCTGACGCGATTGCTGTGACCTTCTGTCTCGCGGTCGCGGGCATCCAAGGCAGACATCAGGGCAGAGAGAGTTTGATCATAGGTTGCCTGTAATTCATCGTAAGCGGCTTCAATTTGCTTTGCCTGGCGGCGGGATTCGGAAAGTAGGAAGGAGCGTTCCAAAGTCACCGCCGCTTGATTAGCAAGAGTTTGGATGTTGGCGAAATTTTGTCCGCGGCTTTCGGGAATATCCATCCATAAGGCGCCGATGGTGCGGGCGCGTGTCAGCAGAGGATAGCAAACCAATGTGCCGTTCTCCACAGATACATAGATGCTTTGTCCCGTTTGAATGGCTTGATTGACATTTTCCATCGGGTGTCCGCCGCGGGTATGGAAGCCGGTTTCATCCAATTCAACTTCAACCTGGATCTCGCCTTCTTTGGATAAGAGCACGATTCCGGTTTCTCTTGAGTTGGTTGCCCGATGAGCGGCTTGTGCGATCAGTTCAGCCGCTTTGCTTAATTCTTCAGTTTGCGTGACGTCGAGGCTGAGTTGGTAAAGTAAGGATGTGGTGTTTAGTGTCGATCGCAATTCCTGATATAACCACGAGCTTTCAATGGCGGCGGCGGCTTGGGAAGAAAGTAGGTCTGAGAGCGATTCGTCATTCTCGGAGAAGAAGACACCCTCATGTTTGCCGAAAGCAATGATCGTGCCAATGCTTAAGCGATGCAAGCGGATCGGGATCGCGAGTACGCTCCGCAGTCCGCCATGGTCAATTTCGAGATTCTTGGCGTTGGCATATTTTCTTAGATCACGAACGCGAAACGGTTTGGTTGCGTTCAGCGCGGCTTGCATTAAAGGTTCTTGCGCTGGATTGGCGTTTAGGGCATTGAGCAGTTTAGGGGCATCGCCAGCCGACGCGGTGCGTGTGAAGTTGCCTTGCTGGTCTAATAATGTGATGAAGACAAAACGAGCTTCGAGGGTTTTGCGAGCGAGCAGAGCGATCTCTTGCACTGCGGCTTGCGGATCAAGCAGGGTAGTGAGGGAGATACCAGCCTGGATCAATTCAGTCAGTCTTTGGTTGTAGCTTGAGCGTTCCCAGGCGCGGGTGAGTTCCATGGCGGCGCCTTCAACGATGTTTACGTCGACACTACTGAAGGCATGCGGTTTTTCGGAACATACTTCGATAAGACCTTTGATCTGCCCGTTTTGCATGATCGGGACAATGATCTCGGACAGGGTTTTCTCGTTGTTGATTGGAAAGAAGTCCGGGTCAATGCTGGTGTCGTTGACTAGTTGAGTCTTTTTTAGACGAGCGACACGGCCCAGGAGTCCCTTTTCGAAACTTTGACGATAACCGGGCGGAATCAGGCTGGCTGATTTTCCGGCGGTGGCGAGGGCTACAAACTCACGTTCACCCTGTTCGTGTAAGAAGAGCGAAACGACGGAACATTCCGTGGCGCGTTCGAGCATGTTGACTGCGAGTTGTGCGGCAACGGGATGATCGAGTTCGCTTTCAAGTTGCTGGCTGAGTTCGTTGAGGAAAGTCAGTTGTGTGGTGCGGTGTTTTTCTGTGCTGAGTTTACGCGTAATGGATGCGAACTGTTCGTTCAGCGCGCGGCTGTTTGATTCGATATAAGGCTTCGGCTCATCGGGAATTTCTATTTCTGCTATTATTTCGGTCTGCGGAGTGGGTGTCGTGTGTGTTGCGGGAGCTTTATTGGTGAGGATGCCGAAAGTTGCCAGCGTGGTGATGGCTCCAGTAAACAGGAAGCCAACCTCTCGGGCGTGCGAGGCGGAAATGTCCAGCAGAAAATATAGCCCGATAACGGTCAAAGTCTGGATGGCGAGCAGAGTCCAGTTTGTGCGTGATCCGAATTCAAATGTGCGGAGGGGAAATACGGTAATAATGAAAGCTAAAACCAAGAGTATGACGCCGAAGGTGAGGTTGCCCCACTCTGGCAGGCTTTGAAGAATGAAGGTAAGTTTTGCGGGGGCGAACACGATTCCTTGGGCAAGCAGGGAGATGATTGCGGCGAGGATGATGAGAATTTTGTTGAGGAGTGTTGAGCGCATATATTTCTTTTGGAATGGCGCGGTTAAGCTTGAATTTTTACCATTGTATCCTGCATGACCGTTTGCTTGAAGTTGGGTTACTTACAAGGTTGAAAGTATAATCTGATATAATTTTTCCTTGCTAGGGAAAATCAAGGGGCAAGGGACCCTAATCCTTATTTGAAAAGAAGAAATCCACCATGACCATATATGTTACTCTTCCACAAATTGATGAAACAGCGGCTGCCATTCGAGCGCGCACGGCGTATAAGCCGCGGGTTGGCATTATTCTTGGGTCGGGTTTGAATGACCTGGCGAATTCGGTGCAGAAGGCAGATGTGATCCCTTACGGCGATCTGCCGAACTGGCCCCGTTCCACCGTGCAGGGACATGCCGCACGGTTGGTGGTCGGCGAGTTGGAGGGACAGTCTGTATTGGTGATGCAGGGGCGTATCCATTTTTATGAAGGTTATAGCATGTCGCAGATCACACTGCCGGTGCGCGTGATGCAGCGGCTGGGTCTCGAGATGATGTTTGTGACCAATGCCGCTGGCGGCGTGAACCCGGATTTTGTGCCGGGCGATGTGATGCTGATCACGGATAACTTGAATATGGTGGGCATGACGGGCGCCAACCCGTTGATCGGACCGAATATCGATGAGTTGGGTCCGCGCTTTCCCGATATGAGCCGCCAATATGACCCGGAGTTGATGGCGCTGGCACGCAAGGCAGCTTCAGAAAATAATATTAATTTACGTGAGGGTGTATATTGCGGATTGAGTGGTCCCTCTTATGAAGGTCCGGCTGATCTGCGCTTCCTACGCATGGCGGGTGCCGATTCGGTGGGGATGTCCACGGTGTCAGAAGTGATCGTGGCGCGGCATGGCGGCATGCGTGTGCTCGGTTTATCGGGCATTAGCAACAAGGCAAACCTGGACGGCTCGACTGTGACGACACATGAAGAGGTGATGGAAGCCGGTAAGGTGATCACTCCAAAAATCGAAGCGATCATTCGCGGCGTTTTGCGCTCGTTGTAATTCGGTCTATGTATGGGATATGTCTATCGTTCCCTCGGAACCTATGAGCCGCTGATCTATATCAGCCTGGCAATATTGGGGTTATTTGTTTTTCGACGCATGTGGGTGATGTGGCGCGAGTGGCGAAACTCCGTCTATACCCTCGAGCGCGAGTTTGCCTTGGGACGCTTGGGACGCGCAACTGCACTTGGATTTTTGGTGCTGGGATTATTTTTCGTGGAGTTCTATATCGCGACGTTCGTTGCGCCATCCCTGCCTGCTTCTGATCTATTTACCACGCCTACACTGGATCTATTGGCTTCCCCGCAAGTTACTTTGCCCGCGGCTGATGCTACTCAAGCCGCCATTGCTTTGGCTACTCAGCCAGTCCAAACCGGGATGAGTGGTTGTGTGAAAGATAAGATCATGATCACCTCGCCAGTGCCGGGTGCTGATGTGAGTGCAGTGGTTGATTTGATCGGGACGGCAGATATTCCTGATTTTGGATTTTATAAATATGAGATCGCTGTGGCTGGAACGCAGAACTGGAAAACTGTATCTGCTGAGCGCCAACCAAAAAAGGATGAGTTGCTGGGAAAATGGAATACCCTGTCCCTGAGCAATGGCGATTATTTTTTACGGCTGGTCATCACGGATAATGTCGGTGCTTCGATTGAGCCGTGTGTGATCGCAGTCCGTGTTTTGAATCAATAACTCACCCTACGCAGTGTCATGCTGAGCGAAGCGAAGCATCTCTACGATTATCTCAGAGACCCTTCGCTGTCGCTCAGGGTGACATGCCTAAAGGATATTAAAGTGTGTAAGGTGAATCAATAGATCTGTAATGCGAGATTTATCTCGCAAGTGGAGAGCGACATAAATGTTGCATTCCACTGATTTGGAGAACCATGCCTGAATTTGAAATCCGCCCTGCCAATGCCAATGACCTGCCGCGTTTGATGGCGTTGGACCATGCCTGTACAAGTGATTATGTCTGGCAGTTGGAGCTGCGGCGCGAGCCGAATCAGATCACTGCGAATTTTCGCGAGGTCCGTTTGCCGCGTTCGGTGGAAGTGAAATATCCACGCAATCCATTTACCCTGGCGGATGAATGGAAGAAACGCGATGCGGTTTTTGTGGCATTGCATGAGAATAACCCGGTGGGTTATACCTGTATCACCGAAGAACATACTGCCGCGATCGCCTGGGTGACTGATATCGTTGTCGCACAGGAGCAAAGAAGAAAAGGGCTAGGGTCCGCTTTGTTGGTGGCTGGGCAGGACTGGGCGTTGGAAAGAGGCGCGCGTCGGCTGGTGCTGGAGATGCAGTCCAAGAATCAGCCTTGCATCCGCTTGATGCAAAAGTTCGGATATGAATTTTGTGGGTATAATGACCAGTATTACCCAACTCAAGATGTAGCTTTGTTTTTTGGGAGAGCACTAAAATAGAAGTAATTTTGGGAAGGTCGGTATGTTTAACGGTTGGATGGAAAGTTTACTGGCGGGGCTCCAGAACATCAATAATATACTAACGGCTGGCATCGCGATCACGGCGTTTTCATTGTTCCTGTATGCCCTGTCGTTTAATTTGCGTGACCGGGTGGCGCGTTCATTCGCGATCATTCTATTATGTGTAGTGGTGGTCTTTACCACCGAAGCCTTACAAAATAAGACTGTGCCAGATTGGGGGATTGGGTTACTGCTGCGTTTGCAGTGGATCGGCATTATCTTTTTACCCCCAGCGTATTTACATCTTTCTGACGCGTTGTTGGTGACAGCGGGTCGCCCGTCACGTGGACGCCGCCGTATGGCTGTGCGCCTGATCTATATATTGTCGGTGGCGTTTTTGGTGTTGCTCGCATTGGGCTACCTTGTCGGTGGCTTGATCGCGGATGGCAAGCCAGCGCCGCATTTACAGCGCACGCCGTGGACGCAAATCTTCACGGTCTATTATGTAGGGGTAATTGCTTGGGCGGGCTATAACTTTATCCGTGCCTATCAAAAAATGTTGACGCGTTCAGGTCAACGCCGGATGTTGTATCTGATGGCTGGAGCAACCGCACCGGCGCTCGGTTCCTATCCATATCTTTTGTATGGTTCTAATTTTGCATCTCATTACCAATTGGTTTTTTGGGGCGCGGCTTTTATTATCAATGTATTGGTTGCAGTTCTCGTCATTTTGATGGCGTATGCAGTGGCGTTCTTTGGTGTATCCTGGCCAGACCGCGTTGTGAAGAGTCGTTTGTTTAAATGGCTCCTGCGTGGACCGGTCACCGCCTCCTTTGCATTGATGATGATGACGCTCGTGCGGCGTGCTGGTGAACTTTTTGAGGGTGACCCGTATACGGGTTTTGTCCCCTTGGTGATGGTGGCGTCAGTTCTATTGTTGGAACATTCCATCACGTTGCTCTCTCCGATCTGGGAACGGGTTCTGTTCTTTGGCCGTGACCGGGCAGAGATTCAGCTTTTGCAAAATATCGAAGAACGGTTGTTGACGCGCAGTGACTTGCAGCAATTCCTTGAAAACGTGCTTGCTGCCGTGCGCGACCATTTGCAATCACCGTGCGCATTTGTGGCTGCGTTGGATGGCGAAGAATTATCGTTGAGTGTTGTGGCGGGCAACCGTCAAATGTTGGAAGAAGAAAATCTAAGTGAAGTCTTGCATTTGGTAAGTCATAACGGGACAAGCGAACAACACGAATTTATTTGGGGAGATTTTTGGGTATTGCCTCTGCGTCAAAGAAAATCCAATGGCGATCGCGATGAGATTCCGCCGTTGTTGGGCTTATTAGGTATCGCACGCAAAGCTGATCAACCTTTGGATGGCGAGCAGCGTGATGCGTTGTGGTTATTGGCGAATCGTGTGGCGTTTGCTTTAGAAGACCGTCAGCTGCAACAACGGGTCTTTCGTTCATTGGAAGACTTGCAACCTCAAATGGATCTGTTGCAACGCATCCGTGCGGCTGGACGTTACGACTCTGCTACAAACTTACTAACAGCCCCCGCGCTCGAAGAAGCCGACCTGGCGGATTGGGTGAAAGATGCATTGACCCATTATTGGGGTGGACCCAAACTATCGAACAGTCCTTTAATGAAACTACGCATCGTTCAAACGGTTGTAGATAGTTATGATGGCAATGCCTCGAATGCCTTGCGGGCCTTGTTACGCAAAGCGGTGGATCAGGTCAAGCCGGAAGGCGACCGCCGCTTTACCAGCGAGTGGATTTTATATAATATTCTGGAAATGAAATTTATCGAGGGGCGCAAAGTTCGCGAAGTGGCGGGGCGGCTGGCAATGTCTGAAGCCGACTTGTATCGTAAACAACGCGTGGCGGTGGAAGCCGTGGCGCGCGCCATCCTCGATATGGAAAAAAACGAAGGGACGGGCTAGGAGACCATGATGGATATTCAACACACAGATCGCAAGAAGTATCAAAATGAAATGCCGCAGACCGATGAAGGTTGGTGGCAATCGGTTTTGGCGGAGGAACAGCAGTATGCGAATCCGCGCCCACAGCTGGTTGTGGCAAAACAGAAATCGACTGCAGCGGAGGAAAAAACCGAGAACACTCCTGCGGTTCAACAGGCAGATTGGGATTTGATCAAGCGCCTGTATGCCGAAGACCGTATCATTGAAATGCAGGCCACAGGTCACAACCGGGGTGGTTTGCTGGTGGAGCATGATGGGCTGACGGGCTTTGTGCCTTTTTCGCATTTGGTGGAACTGGCAGGCAAGGTGAATGAAGCCGACCGCGATGTTAGCCTTGAAGCTTATATGGGCAAAACGTTGAGCGTTAAAGTGATTGAGTGCGCGCCGGAAGATGGACGGGTCGTCTTTTCTGAACGCGCCGCCCTAACACAACCCGGCAAACGCAATGAACTTTTTCACACCTTGCAATTGGGCGCGCAGGTGACTGGCAAAGTTACGAACGTCACAGACTTTGGTGTGTTCGTTGACCTTGGCGGTGTGGAAGGCTTGATCCATATTTCTGAGCTTTCATGGGGCCGTGTCTCGCATCCGAATCAGATCGTCAAGTTGGGTGATGAGATCCAGGTTCAAGTGTTGGAAATATCTGTTGAACGGAGTCGGGTTGCCCTGAGTCTGAAGCGTTTGATTCCCAATCCCTGGGAAAATGCCAGCACGAATTTCGCCGTCGGCAATATCGTACCGGCTATCATCACCACAGTGCTCTCCTATGGTGCCTTCGCAAAACTGGATGCCGGTGTGGAAGGTTTGATCCATGCTTCCGAGATGCCGC